>JANLYD010000001.1:0-2384 GCA_031365465.1 Hyphomicrobiaceae bacterium | reverse complement strand
CGGGATGGGACCCGGCATGGGCGCCGGAGAAGCGCGCCTGGGTGCTGCTTCAACGTTGCCCGCGGGTGCGGGATGGGACACCAGAACGCGATACTTGCCGAAGCAAGGCGACTGCTTCAACGTTGCCCGCGGGTGCGGGATGGGACCTGCGGGTGGCCAACACGTTCGCCACACTCGCCAATATCGCGCCTTTCCGCGAACCTGTCACGGTCTGGCTTCAATGGCGTCCAACCGACGCATCGTCTAAGCCGAAGTTCCCCAGCTACCAATGACGATCTCCCATTCGCTTCAATCTCTTACGATTGAATCGGGCGGGGCGTTACTGACTACACTTCGATTGCTGCGATCAGATCGAGTGCCTGTTGCTGCTTGGGGTTGGGGCGGGTCGTCAGCGCGAATGTCGCCTCGCCTTCGCGCGCGCTCTTGGGCCGCAGCGTGTTGCGCACGATGGTGCTGAGGTGCGCGAGCAAGCCGGCGAAGCTCATGGCCGGCGTGCCGTCAGCGAGCTTGCGCGTGTGCACTTTTTCGAGCGCGGCCTTCGAACGCTTCGCAGGCGCCACGGGGTTGCGCGTGCGGGCTGTGTCCGTCTCGGCCTCGTCGGCGAAGGTCAGCGGCGCCCACGCCTGGATCATGTGCCATTGCACGTAATAGGCCAGCATGCTGAGGAAGATGTGTGCTTTCACGCGACCTTCGAGACGATGCCGGATCGGGCGTACGTGCAGATCGACGCCTTTCAGTGTGCGGAAGGCGCGCTCCACTTCGGCCAAACGCTTGTAGTTAAGCACGGCCTGCTCGGACGACATCGCTGCTGCATCGACGCTGGTGCGGATCACGTAGAGGCCATCGAGCGCGGCCTCTGCTGCAACGCGCTGCTCGTTGACCTTGAAGCCGAACGAATGGTCTTTGATATCGAGATCGACGTGCTTTCCAACCTTGTATTTGTTGATCACACGGCCGACGCGAACGCCGATCTTGTCGCGGCCGTCGAGGCGACCGCCGATCACCATGGCTTGCACCTTTTCCAACTCGCGCTGCGTCGCCGCGATCAGATCGATGCGCTTGGCGGCCCGCAACTTGGCGAGCGCCGGATTGCGGCACGCGACGAGGCGCTCACCGGGATAGTCGTCGTGGGTCAGGCTGATCAGATTGCGTTCGTCGAACAAATCGAGTTGCAACGCTCCGCCGTCGGCGAGTTTCGCGATCGCGCCGCTTTTCAGCGCCGTGATCCAGTCGACGCCCTGCATTTTGGCGAGCGCTTCGATCTGCACATTGGAGATCATGCCGCGGTCGCCGACCATGACGAGCTTGTCGAGCTTGAAGGACTTGCGCACCTTCTCGACCTGCGGCAGCAGCGTTTTCGGGTCGCCCGTGTTGCCGTCGAACACCGACACGGAGACCGGGCAACCGCGTTCGTCGCACAGCAAGCCGTAGTTGATCTGCAGCGTCCCGGGCTTGCCGTCGCGGCTGTAGCCGAGTTTTGCCAACGGACAGGTGACGCCTTCGAACCAGCTTGACGTCAGATCGAACAGCACGAGCCCGCCAGCTTTCAGATGACGTTTCGCCAGCCGTTTCTCGATGCTCTCTTGACGCTCGATCAGCCAGTCCATCGCATCGTAGAGTTCGTCTTCATGGGCCCCGCTCACGCGGAGATCATCTGCCAGCGTCGTGTCAGCCCACGCCTGCGTCATGGCGAGCTTGCTGGCTTCTGGCGCGATGATCCGTCCAGCAACCATCGCCAATACGAGATCGCGTTCGCGCGACGGCCGGGCATCGATCAGCGCATTGAAACCCAGGCGCCGCATCGCCGTAGTGACGGCCTCGACGTGGCCGTGATGCGCTGAGCGGATCACGTCCAGGCCCTCTGCGACGGGCCCGAGTTTCTCGCCCTTCAGTACGCGCCGGATCAACTCGATCTGATCGAGCGGCAGCGACGACAAATTCGCAAGCGTCCGCTTGGTGACGCGCTTTCCCTCGCGCACGCTTTCGCGCAGCAGATAGGCCGGCCGCGACTTCCGATTGGGGATCGTGTCGATGTGCATGACACAAGAAATCACGATTTGGCCAAGTCACGACATGAGTCATTGCGACGCACACATGACTACAATTCGGTAACGCAGAATCCATCGAAAACGTCGTAACTCTTTGCCATGTTGGTCTATTCCGGAAAACGTTCCCCATTCAGACCGGGGAACTTCGGGTTAGATCACCGGTCGTGGAGACCCTTCTCCCCTTGGGGAGAAGATGCCCCGATAGGGGCAGATGAGGGGGACTTGGTCACGATTCAAAAAACTATGCCGCTTTATATCAAACCTCGATATCAAACCTCGTCCTCCGCCACCGCCTCAGACCAGGGTTGCTCGGGATCGGTGGCGCCTTCGTTCTCG
>JANLYD010000463.1:0-24263 GCA_031365465.1 Hyphomicrobiaceae bacterium | reverse complement strand
GCGATACCCCTTGTCGGCACAACACGAATCATCGGAAACTGCCTCGCGATGCGTGGTGTCTTGCCAACGTGAGAGTTTCCGATCATGAGCGCCTCGACGACGCCTGCCAAAGCCTCGTTCAGCTATCTCCACTCCATCTCCGGATGCCTTGACGCAGCCATCGGTGCGCATGGGCTCGATCAGGCGACTGTCGAGCGTGAGCTCGAGCGGTTGGTGCCGGCGTTGGCCATTCTCAAATCGGATTATGCATCGCAGCGCTTGCCTTTGTTGCGTCTTCCTGAGGATACGGCTGATATCGACGCGGCCGAAACTGCGCTCGCCGCTTTGACGCGTGACGCCGGAACGATCGTTTTTTTCGGCACGGGCGGCTCGGGTCTGGGCGGGCAGACATTGGCGCAGTTCGCCGGGTGGAACATTCCCGGGCTCGGCAAGCAAGGTGCGGCCGGGCGGACAGTCAAGCATCCACGCACGCGCTTTTACGATAATCTCGACGCTGAAACTTTGGCTGGTGCGCTCGCGACGCTCGATCTCACGACGACACGTTTCGTGGTCATCTCGAAATCCGGCGGCACGGTCGAAACGCTGCTGCAGGCCGTTTCCGCGCTGTCGGCCGTCAAGGCTGCCGGTCTCGAACAGCGCATTCCCGACCTTTTTCTCGGTGTGACAGAGCCGGCGAAGCCCGGTGTCGGCAACGGCCTCAGAGCACTTTTCGACGCGCACAAAATCCCCATGCTCGATCATCACACCGGAATTGGCGGCCGGTTCTCGGTGCTGACCAACGTCGGTCTGTTGCCGGCAATCGTTCGCGGCGTCGACGTGCGTGCACTGCGGCGCGGCGCGGCCAAAGTCGTTGCCGATACGCTTGCAGCCGATACACCCCGCAGCAGCGCACCAGCACTGGGTGCCGCCGTCGTAATCGCCTTGCGCAACGCAAAAAGTGTCTCGGTGCAGGTCATGATGCCCTACTCCGACAGGCTCGGCCGGTTCGGCGAGT
The DNA here is from genome assembly GCA_031365465.1 of Hyphomicrobiaceae bacterium. GTDB lineage: Bacteria > Pseudomonadota > Alphaproteobacteria > Rhizobiales > Hyphomicrobiaceae > JABFRJ01. Next base: position 23,269 of record JANLYD010000463.1, on the reverse strand, counting down.
GGTTCGTTCAGCTGTGGGCCGAAAGCCTGGGAAAGAACGGCAAGGGCACGACGCCTGTCGCCTGCCTCGGCCCGCTCGATCAACACAGCCAACTACAGTTGTTCATGGATGGCCCGCGCGAGCATCTGATCAGCATCGTGCGCGTGGCGCCTCATGAGCCGACCCCACCCGTGGATGCGGCGTTGGCCAAGCTGGCAGGTATCGAATTCATGGGCGGGCGGCCGATCAGCGATCTCGTTGCGGCTCAGGCGCACGCCGTGCCCGAAGCGCTCACGCGCGCCGGACGTCCTGTGCGGACCTTCGATATCCCGAAGCTCGACGAGGAAGCACTGGGCGCGCTGTTGATGCACTTCATGCTGGAAACGGTTTTTGCAGCAAGTCTGCTGGGCGTAGACGCTTTCGATCAGCCCGCAGTCGAACTCGCCAAGACGTTGACCCGGCAGCGTCTGGCGCGCGCGTAGCCATGGCGATCCGCCAGCTCTCCCCTGAAACGGTCAACCGCATCGCCGCCGGCGAAGTGATCGAGCGGCCGGCGAGTGTGGTCAAGGAATTGGTCGAGAACGCGCTCGACGCCGGCGCGACCGCGATCGAGATCGTCGCTGTCGGTGGCGGTTTGTCGATGTTGCGCATCACCGACAACGGGTCGGGCATGGGCAGCGACGATCTGGCGATGGCGGTCGAGCGTCACGCCACCAGCAAGTTGCGCGACGACGACCTTTTCAATATCGGCACGCTCGGGTTTCGTGGCGAAGCGCTTCCCTCGATCGGCAGTATCGCGCGCCTGTCGATTTCTTCGCGCCTTCGGGGCGATGAGGACAATTCGCGCGGCGCGGGCCTTGTCGTGGATTGCGGTACCAAGAGCACGATCGGCCCGGCTGGGCTAAATCCCGGCACCATCGTCGACGTGCGCGAATTGTTCTCGGCGACACCGGCGCGCCTCAAGTTCATGCGTTCCGAACGTGCCGAGACCCAAGCCATCATCGAGATCGTGAAGCGCATCGCGATGGCGCATCCGACGGTGGCGTTCGAACTGATCACCGACGACAAGGCGCCCTTGCGCTTTCCAGCCCAGCCTTTTGGTGCCGATGGGCAGTTGCAGCGTCTCGCTCGCATCATGGGCCGCGAATTTCTCCACGATGCGTTGCGCGTCGAGCGTCAGCGCGGGCCCTATCAAGTGTCCGGCTTTGCAGCCTTGCCGACACTGCATCGCAACGATACCGGTCAACAATTTCTCTACGTCAACAACCGGCCAGTGCGTGACCGGGTGTTGCTCGGTGCGCTGCGAGCCGCCTACGGCGATCTCGTGCCCAAAGGCCGGCACCCCGTCTTCGCCTTGTTCGTCGATGTCCCGAACGACAGCGTCGATGTCAACGTGCATCCGGCCAAAACCGAAGTGCGGTTTCGCGAAGGTGGCGAAATCCGCGCGCTGGTGATCAACGCGGTTCGCAATGCGTTGGAAGCCGCCGGGCACCGCGCCTCCGTTTATGGCGGCCAACAAACCGTCGAGACGCTCGCCCGAGGTATCGCTGCCAATCAATCGGCGCCGGCGGACTGGACGCCTCCGGCGCATGCCGCGTTCGCCGCGCACGGCTTCGGCGAAGCGATGCAGGCGCCATTGATCGGACTGACGACGCCGAGTGCCAACGCCGCAGCCGACATGACGCCGATCGTGGCTGAGTTGCTCGACTGCCCCCTCGGCGCGGCGCGCGCTCAGTTGCATGAAACCTACATCGTCGCGCAGACGCGAGGGTCGGTCATCATCGTCGATCAGCACGCAGCCCACGAACGGCTCGTCTACGAGCGTATGAAAGCTGCATTGACCGAGGGTGGCGTCAAGCGGCAAGGGCTGCTGATCCCCGAGATCGTGTCGCTGGAACCCTACGAGGTCAGCGCGCTGGAAGATGCTGCGTCGGAACTCGCCGAACTCGGCTTGGCCATCGAGGCGTTCGGCAGCGATGCCGTGGTGGTGCGGGAAACACCGGCGATGCTCGGACACACCGACGTGCAGGGCCTGGTCAAAGACCTGGCACGCGACATCGCCGCCGATCGCGGCAAGACCGTGCTCAAGGCACGGTTGGAAGCGGTGGCCTCACGCATGGCGTGTCATGGCAGTGTGCGCGCGGGCAGGCGGCTGAGCCCGGCCGAAATGAACGCGTTGTTGAGGGAAATGGAAGCGACGCCGTTTTCCGGTCAGTGCAATCACGGCCGGCCCACCTACGTCGAATTGAAGCTGTCCGACATCGAGCGGCTGTTCGGCCGGCGTGGCTGACACGGCGGCTTCTGCACCAAAGCCCCATGGATTAGAAAACGCGATGCAAGTGTCGTGTTTTTATGATTTTTGCCGTCAGCCGTCGTCCGCTACCACTGGTGGAACGCTGTTACTTACGCGAGGTCGCCTATGAATCTCGGCTTTTTCACGATGCCTATCCATCCATTGGACAAGGATTGGCGGGTGTGCCTGCGCGAGGACCGCGAAGCGTTTGTCCTCGCCGATGAACTCGGCTTCACCGAAGGATATGTCGGTGAGCACGTCACCGACCGGGCCGAGAACATCACGTCGTGCGCGATGTTCATCGCCACACTCGTCGACGCGACGAAACGGATCAGGCTGGGAACCGGCACCATCAATATGCCGAATGCGCATCCCGCGCAGGTCGCAGCCAACATGGCGATGCTGGACCATCTGCTCGACGGCCGCCTCATATTCGGCATCAGCCCCGGCGGTCTGCTGTCGGACGCCGAGATTTTCGGCAACCTGGATGCCAACCGCAACGAGATGTTTCTGGAAGCGGTCAATCAGGTGATTGCACTGTGGACCACGGAGCCACCGTATAATCTCACGGGCAAATACTGGTCGCTGTCGACGGAGCGCCAGTACATTCCTGAAATCGGGCAAGGCATCGTGCCGAAGCCGCTGCAGCGCCCGCATCCGCCTATCGTCGTCACCGCCGTTGCGCCGTTCTCGAAGGGCGTTGCAGAAGCCGCCGCCCGTGGTTGGGATCCGATCTCGGCGAATTTTCTAATGCCGGTGTGGGTCAAGAGCCACTGGCCGAAATACGTCGAAGGCTGCGAGAAAGGCGGCCGCAAAGCCGATGGCGCGAACTGGCGCGTCGCCAAAAGCGTGTTCGTCGCCGACGACGACAAAACCGCACGGGAGTATGCGCTCGGAGAGAACAGTCCCTATCGCCAATACTACCAATCGTTGGCGACGAAGCTGATCAAGAACGGCCGCGCGGAGCTTTTCAAGACATCACGCGACATGCCCGATTCAGCCGTGACGATCGACTATGTCATGGACAATCTGGTGATCTGGGGATCGCCCGCGAAAGTCGCCGACGAGATACTCGCCTTCCGCAATCACGTTGGCGATTTTGGTACGCTGCTGTATGCGGGGCACGATTGGCTCGATCGCGATCTGGCCCGCCGGTCGATGATTTTGGCGGCCGAGAAAGTGCTGCCGGCCGTCAGCGCCGCCGAAGCAGGCAAACGGGTTGCCGCCGAATAGGCTCCGCTTAACGGGACTGTGTGAAATTGTTCTCGGGTGGTCCGCAATGCTGGCGTTGAGACCCGAACGGCCGCATAGTTTTACGAGTGATTCGTCAGTTGGTTTTGCGCAAGTGTTGCGCAATTCTTAACGTGACGAATCTTCGTGCTTGAGCTTTGTGCGCGTTTGCAATGGATCGGGCCGTTTAGCCCGAGTATCCGTTTTGACAGGACAGAAATCTTCGATCGGCCACCCGCGCGGGGAGCTTGCGATGCTTTTGATCGCCAGTTTTGCGATCGTGTGCACGCTGTTGCTGGTTCTTTCGGATCAGGCGCAGATCATCCTGACCGGTTCACAATTGCGCTTGGTGTTGTTGACTGGTCTTGCCGTATCACTTGCGATGATCGGGCTCGCGTTGCTGCTGCGCCCGCGTCTGGTGGATCGCGGGTTTCCGGTGCGCGACACGGTCGATGTCGGGGAGCTTCGCAAAACGCTGCTGGCGACCGAAGCCATCATCAACGCGGAAGCACAGGTGCTGGTGTTCTGGGAGCAGGGACAGCGCGCGCGGCTGATCAATCATTCGCTGCAAGCGGTTCCCGGCGTGCCCTTCGATCCAGCCGAACTCGAACGCTTTGGACAGTGGCTGGAACCCACATCGGCTGAGGAACTCAAAGGCGGGCTTGACGCACTGTTCGCCGATGGCCGATCATTCAACCTGCTGGTCCGCACCCGGTCCGGCGCACATCTCGAAGCTGACGGCCGCGCAGCCGGCGGGCGCGCTGTGCTGCGTCTGCGCGACGTGGTCGGCTATCGCCGCGATCTCGCGCGCATCATCGATCAGCACCGCGAGTTCAAGCGGGAAATCAGAGCCAGCCGAGCCTTACTCGACGCGCTCCGCATGCCGGTCTGGATGCGCGACGAAACGGGCCGGATTGCATGGGCCAATTCCGCTTACATCAAGGCGGTGGACGCGTCCGGCTTCGGTGAAGTGCGTGATGGGCAACTCGAACTGCTCGAAGGACGCGATCTGGTGCGCGCCAACGCCCACGTCAGGTCGGGTAAAGAGTTTCGTGAACGCCTGCAGATCATCATCGGCGGCGAACGCAAGGCGCACGATGTGGTCGTGCTACCGCTCGAGGAAGCCGTCGTTGGCGCTGCCGTCGACGTTGCTGCAATCGAGGCCGTCAAAGATATTCATGATCGCCAGATCGCCGCCTATGATCGCACATTGCATCGCGTCGCGACGGGCGTGGCGATGTTCGGCCCGGATCACAGGCTAATTTTCTTCAACGAAGCGTTCCGGCGCCTCTGGTCACTCGATGCCGATTGGCTGGAAAGCCGGCCATCTGACGGAGAAGCGTTGGATCGCTTGCGCGAACTGTCGCGCATCCCGCAGGTCGTAAATTATCGTGAGTGGAAGACGGGCGTTTTGACAAAAGCGCGCACGGCCGAGGGCTATGAGAATTGGTGGCATCTGCTCGATGGGCGCACCATCCACCTGATTTCAGAACTGCGCCCGGATGGCGGCGTCACGTATCTGTTCGACGACGTCACCGAGCGACTCGCACTGGAAAGCCGTTTCAAAAGCCTCATCGAGGTGCAAAGCGAGACGCTCGACAGTCTGAAAGAGGCCGTCGCGGTTTTTGCGCCCGATGGGCGATTGACGCTTTTCAATGCTGCATTCGTCAACTTGTGGCGGCTGTCGCGCTCGATCCTGAAGGAAGGGCCACACATCGACGCAATCATCGAGCAGTGCCGTGGCCTGTTCGACGATGCCGAGGTATGGACCCGCATGGGGCGAGCCGTGACTGGTATCTCCGATCGACGGCAATCATTCGACGGTCAACTGGAACGGCCCGATGGCGCAGTGATCGACTACGTGACGGCGCCATTGCCGGATGGTGCCACCCTCATCACTTTCGCGGATGTGACCGACGCAAAGCGTGCGCAGCGTGCCCTGATCGAGCGCAACGATGCGTTGGTCGCAGCCGATCGTTTGAAAAGCCAATTCATCGGCCACGTCTCGTACGAACTACGCTCGCCCCTGACCAACATCATCGGCTTCGGCGATCTGCTTGCGAGGCCGCACACAGGTCCTCTCAACGACAAGCAGAAGGAATATCTCGGCGATCTGTCGGCGTCGTCCAAGACGTTGCTGTCGATCATCGACGACATTCTCGACCTCGCGACCATCGATGCAGGCGGGCTCGAGTTGAAAGTCGGATCGGTCAAAGTTCGTCCGCTGATCGAAGCAGCCGTTCTCGGCGTCCGTGACCGCGCCAATCGCGCGCGCCTGACGCTGGACATTCGCGTCGATGATGAAGACGCTGCCTTCGTTGCCGACGAGGCTCGCATTCGTCAGGTTCTTTATAATCTGATTTCCAACGCGATCGGATTCTCGAACGCCGGAGCAACCGTCTACATCCGCAGCTGGCGTGAGCAGGGGATGCGGTTGTTCTCGGTCGAAGACAAAGGTGTTGGTATCCCGCGCGACAAGCAGGCGCGGGTTCTCGAACGATTCGAAACGCACAGTCATGGCGGTAAGCATCGGGGCGCCGGTCTTGGGCTCGCGATCGTCAAGAGCCTGGTGGAATTGCACGGCGGCGCGATGACGCTGGCGAGCGAACCCGGTCACGGGACCAACGTCGTTGTCCAAATTCCGGAAAAGGGCCAAAATCGCTCCTATCATGCCGAGGGAGTGGGACCGGTGCGACGGGCGCAACCCGCGGCCTGATGCAAGGACACCGCGCATGTCGCTGCAGTTAATTCTCGCCGAGCCGCAAGTTCAGCATCTGGCGGCGTCGTTGGCCCGATTGGTGAGACCGGGAGACACCCTGGCGCTGTGGGGCGATCTCGGAGCCGGCAAAACCACTTTGGCGCGCGCATTGATCCGCACCTTGATGGGCGATCCCGACCACGATGTGCCGAGCCCTACGTTTGCTCTGCGGCAGGATTACATGTCGCCCGCCGGCCCGATTGCCCATTTCGATTTTTACCGGATCGTGCAGCCACACGATGTGGACGAGCTTGGGTTCGACGACGCCGCCGCAAGCGCGATCGTCATCGTGGAATGGCCGGGCCGGGCGCATGCTCATCTGCCTGTCGACCGCCTGGATCTGGTGATTTCGGAGACCGGTTCGAAGAGCGTGCGCGCCGTCGAGATTTGCGGACACGGACTGATGACGCCGATGTTGAGCGCCATTTCGCAGGACGCCGCAAACTGGTGAAATGGCCCCTTTTGCCCCGGTATCATTGCTTTTGTTGTGGGCAACCGATTAGCGGGACGTGACGGCTGCTGTGGCGGGGGCTACGACACCTCATGACGAAGATCGAAACCGCGATGGTGCTGGCAGCAGGGCTGGGCACACGTATGCGGGCGGCTGCCCAGGACAAGCCGAAGCCGTTGGTTCGGCTGGCGTCGAAGCCGCTGATCGATCATGTGTTGGACCGGCTTGCCGCAGCGGGTGCACTGCTGACCGTCGTCAATGTTCACCATCGTGCCGATCAGATCGAAGCGCATCTCGCGTCCCGTCAGTCGCCGAAGATTTCGATCTCGGACGAGCGCGAGCAACTTCTCGATACAGGCGGGGGCGTCAAGAAAGCACTGCCGTTGTTGGGGTCGGACGGCTTCATCGTGCACAACTCGGATTCGGTCTGGCTTGAGACACACGTCTCAAATCTGGCGCGGCTGACGACCGCGTGGGATCCCGAACGGATGGACTGCTTGCTGATGTTGGCTTTGGGATCGGCTGCCATCGGCTACTCGGGGCGTGGAGATTTCTCGCTCGATGGTGACGCGCGCGTGCGCCGCCGTCGCGAGCCCGAGGTGGTGCCGTTTGTCTATACCGGCGTGCAGATCGTGCACCCGAGGGCGTTTGCAGCGACACCCGATGGACCGTTTTCCAATAACCTCGTTTGGAACCACGCGATGCTGTCCGGGCGCGCGTACGGGCTGCGTATGGAAGGTCTTTGGATGCACGTCGGCGCACCTGATGCACTCGCCGCCGCCGAGCAGGTGATGGCGAACGGCGGGTTTGCGACATGAGCACGATACCTCCCGCAATTTTTACTATTCCTGTCGGCCGGCCATTTCTGGCCAGTCTTGCCGAAGCAATTCTGGACGGAAATCTGCCGCGCATCGACGGCGCGCGTCCGTCGCCGATCGGCATGTCACGCATGACCCTGCTGTTGCCGACGCCGCGCGCGGCCCGCGCGCTGGGCGAGGCGTTTCTCGTGGCATCCGGTGGGCAGGCGATGTTGCTCCCACGCATTCGTCCGATCTCGGAAGGTCAGGAAGATCTGGCGCTGCTGAGCGGTGGCGTCGTCGGCGCAGGTTTCGCCGCCGAACTCGATGTGGCACCAGCGATCAGCGAAATCGAACGTCGCCTAGTGCTGACCGAACTTGTCCTCAAGTGGTCGCACACCTTGCGGTCCGGAGATGACGGCATCGAACCGTTTGCGGCAGCGGGTGCCTCGACGCCGGCACAGGCTGCCAAGCTCGCCTCCGAGCTGGCGGCGCTGATGGACATGGTTGAGACCGAAGGCGTCACGCTGGATGGACTGTCGGATCTGGTGCCGGAAGAATTTTCGGCGCATTGGGCGCAGACATTGGATTTCCTGCGCATCGTCGTGCAAATGTGGCCGGCGTATCTGCAGAGCGTCGGCAAGATCAACAAGGCGCATCGGCGCAATCTCGTAATTGAAGCCGAAGCCGAACGTTTGCTCGCGATGCCACCCGCCGGGCCAGTCATTATCGCGGGCGTCACCGGTAGTATCCCAGCAACGGTCGCGATGATGCGCGCGGTGGCCGGACTGCCCAATGGTGCCATCGTGTTGCCCGCCCTCGATCAGAGCCTCGATGCGGCAAGCGCAGCCCTTATTCCCGATCACCACCCCGAACATCCGCAATTCGGTCTGACCCGATTGCTCCGCGCGATCGGCGCGTCCCTACACGACGTCATGACGTTGCCGGGACGTTCGAGCTCGGCAGGTTTGCAAGCGCGGCAGCGCCTGATCAGCGAGGCGATGCGACCAGCGCCGACGCTGGAGATGTGGCAAGGCTACGTCGATACAACGCCAACGTCTGAACTGCTTGACGGGTGCAGTGGTGTCGCGTTGATCGAAACATCGACCGCCGACGAAGAGGCCGAAGTGGTCGCGCTTATTCTGCGGCAGGCCGTCGAAATAGCTGGCGCAACAGCAGCGCTCGTATCGCCGGACCGATTGCTCGCACGGCGCGTCGTCAGCCGGCTGGAAACCATGGGCGTCGCAGTCGACGACAGCGCCGGCCGCCCATTGGCAAAGACACCGCCCGGCGCGTTTCTCAATCTCGTCATCGACGCGTGGGCGGGAGATTTCGCGCCGGTCGGGCTGATCGCGCTTTTGAAGCACCCGTTGCTGCGGCTGGGTATGCCGGTGCCTTCGATCAGGCGGGCCGCGCGCGCGCTCGAACTGCTGGCCTTTCGCGTGCCTTACCTCGGACGCGGCCTCGATGGTGTGCTCGCTGCACTCGATGCAGCCGAGCAGGCGATGGGCGAAGGTCGTCGCCGCCAGCGCGCGACGCGGCGCTTACGCGATGAAGATCGCGCGGCGGTGCGTGTGATGGTTGGTGAGTTGCAGAAGGCTTATGCGCCGCTATCGACTGTTTCCGCCGACGCCAGCCAAAGCCTGAAGGTCTGGGCGAAAGCACACGCCGACATCGCAGAAACGCTGAGCGTGACAGGGGACGCAGCGCCTGACGAAAGCCTATCAGAGCGGCCGTATTCGCCATTGTGGCGGGGCGACGCCGGTTTGGCGGCGCATCAGTTTTTTGCTGAGGTTCTCGATGAGACGATCCGTGCGCCGGTCATCTCGGGTGCCGATTATCCCGACTTGTATCGAGGGTTGACATCAAGCATCAACGTGCGCCCGCGTCTGCCCGCACATCCCCGCATTTCGATCTGGGGGCCGTTCGAAGCGCGCCTCCAGCAGCCCGATGTCATCGTGCTCGGTTCGCTCAACGACGGCACTTGGCCTGCGTCCGCCGATCCGGGCGCTTGGCTCAATCGGCCGATGCGCGCACAACTCGGACTACCGTCACCGGAAGAAAAGATCGGCTTCGCCGCGCACGACTTCACGTCGTTTCTCGGCGCGGAACGTGTGTATCTGACGCGCGCCGCAAAAATCGACGGGGTGCCGACGGTGCCGTCGCGGTGGCTGATGAGGCTGACGGCGTTGCTCGATGGCGCGGCCAACCGCACTGGCAAGAGCGCACGCGAGATGTTGGCCGCAACCGAGCCCTGGCAAGCCTGGGCTGGTGCGCGCGACGATGTCGTCAAAACAATATCGCTCTCGGCACCCGCGCCGCGACCGGTGTACGAGCGGCGTCCACGCCAACTGCCGGTGACCGCTATCGAGCGCTGGCTGGCGAACCCGTATGGACTCTATGCGCAACACATTTTGAAACTGGAGAAGATCGACGCGAACGGAGGCGAACCCGGCGCATCGCTGAAAGGGCAGATCATCCACGACGCGTTGCACCGGTTTGCCGCAAGATTTCCGCGTGAGTTGCCGGCCGATATCGCACGATGCCTACTCGATGACGCGAGCGCTGCGATGCAGGCTTATGCCGCGCACCCGCGCGTCGCGGCGTTCTGGCTGCCGCGCTTCGAACGCTTCGCACATTGGTTTGCCGAAACCGAGCCGAGCCGGCGCGAGGGCAGCGTGACCACGATTGCCGAAGTCGAAGGTAGCGCGGTGTTGCCGGGATTGTCGCTTCCGTTCACGCTCAAGGCGCGCGCGGACCGGATCGATATCGGCGCGAGTTCGCTGGTGATTACCGATTACAAGACGGGCCGCGCACCGGCGGATAAAAAGGTATTGCACGGTTTGTCACCGCAGTTGCCGCTGGAGGCCGCCATCGCGTTGGCAGGCGGTTTTACCGGCATTTCCGGCAAAACGGTGCACCGGCTTGCCTACGTGCGGGTCTCGGGTGGTGAACCGCCGGGCGAGTACCGAATAATCAAAACCGACGATGCAGCCGCACTCGCACAACGAACGCGCGATGGTCTCGCGAAACTGATCGCAAAATTCGATGATCCGGCAACGCCTTATCGTGCGGTGCGGCGCGCGGCTTTCGCCGACAGTTACAAATATGACGACTACGCGCATCTGGCGCGCGTAGCGGAATGGTCTGGCGGCGACGATGCCGACGAGGAGGCTTGAGCGATGACTGCCTTTATCGCGTTGCCCGAAGTCGTTGCACTGAAAGCGGCGCTGGATCGCACAACGGCCGCACAACATACCGCGTCCGATCCCGCCACGTCGGCGTGGGTGAGCGCCAATGCCGGCACAGGAAAAACCTATGTCCTGACGACGCGTGTGCTGCGCTTGTTGCTGGCAGGCACCAAGCCTGAGCGCATCCTCGCGCTCACGTATACGAAAGCTGCGGCCGCAGAAATGTCGAAGCGTGTATTCGAACGCCTGGGCGTCTGGGTGACAGCCTCGCCAGCTAAGCTAACCGGTCTGCTCAGGGACGTGCTGGTCCGCGCGCCCACGCAGGACGAGATGGTCAGGGCACGACAGTTGTTCGCGATCGCCATCGAAACACCGGGCGGGCTGAAGGTGCAGACCATTCACGGATTTTGCGAGCGCCTTCTGAAACGCTTCCCGCTGGAGGCCGGAATCGCCCCGCATTTTGCGATTCTCGACGAATCGACGGCTGCCACTTTGTTGCGCGGTGCCATCGACGACGTGCTGATCAGTGCGACACGAGCGCCGCAGTCGGAGTTGGCCCGGGCGCTTGGCGTCGCCATCGCGTTTGCCGCCGACGACAGTTTCGACAGCGTGCTGAAAGACGCTCTCAGACGGCGCGCGTGGCTGGCGCAACTCAGCCGGCTCGCCGAATCCGGCCACGCCAATCCGGTCGAGGCTCTTTACCGGCGCGTGTTTCAGTTGCCTGCTGATCTCGACAAGGACGGCGCCGAACGCGCGCTTGCGACCGTCCTCGACGAGGCGACCCTACGCCGAGCCGCTGCGATCCTAGAGGGCGGGAGTGTGACGGATCAAGGGTTGGCGCGCAATTTCGTCGCCGCGTTGAAAGCATCTGATGACCGGTCGCGGGCGCGTGCTTTGGAGCCGGCGTTCATGACTGCGGCGGGTGAGCCTCGCGCCGATGGTCGTTTCATCACGCAAGCCATCCGTAAGGCCGAACCCGCTCTATGCGATGCGCTGCGACGCGCCCGCGATATATTTCCCGTGCTGCTCGACCAGCGGCAGAAGCTGATAGCGCTGGAGGCGACAACGGCGCTGGTGTCGCTCGCGCAAGCTGGAATGACGGCTTACAACGCTGCGAAGGCGCGCCGGGCGGCGCTTGATTTCGACGACCTGATAGCGAAGGCCGCAGGCTTGCTCTCGCAAATCGCCGACGCCGGTTCGGCAAGTGCCACGCAATGGGTTCTGTTCAAGCTCGACGGTGGCCTCGATCATATCCTGGTGGACGAGGCACAGGATACGAGCCCAACTCAATGGTCTGTCATCTCAGCGCTCGCCGCTGAATTCTATTCTGACAGCGCCGGGCGTGACGTGGTGCGGACGCTGTTCGCGGTGGGTGACGAAAAGCAGTCGATCTACGGGTTCCAGGGCGCGGCACCGGAAATGTTTGCGGCGATGGGAAACAAGTTCGAGGCGGGCGCTGCCGCCGTGCGTATGCCGCTTGCGCGGGTGCCGCTGAATGTTTCGTTCAGGACCACGGCGCCAGTGCTGCGAGCGGTCGATCACGTGTTCGCCGACCGGGCAACAATGCCGGGCGTTTCGAGCGAAGCTGCCGCCATACAACATATCGCTCATCGTGCGGGCCATGCAGGCGTTGTCGAGGTGTGGCCGACAGAGAAGCCCGAAGCGCTTGTGGAGACCGACACGTGGGAACCAGATACCGAGCGTTCGGTGACATCACCGGTGACGCGCTTGGCGAACCGCATCGCCGGCTGCATTCAGCGCTGGCTGACCAGCGGCGAAATGTTGGCATCGGAAAACCGGCCGATCCGTGCGTCCGACATTCTGGTGCTGGTGCGGCGCCGGCGGCCGTTCGCACCAGCAATGGTGGCGGCGCTCAAGACACGCGGCATCGCCGTCGCTGGGGCGGATCGCTTGACGCTCATCGAGCAGATAGCCGTGCAGGATCTGATCGTACTCGGCGACTTTCTGACGCTGCCGGAGGACGATCTGGCGTTGGCGACAGTTCTCAAGTCGCCGCTGTTCGGTCTCGATGACGACGACCTGATGCACCTCGCGCATGAGCGGAAGGGGCAGCTTTGGACGGCGCTGCTGGAAGAGGCGCGGAAAAACACACGCTTCGCCGAGGCAGCGGACATGTTGATGAGGTGGCGGTCGGAGGCCGACTACCTGCCGCCCTATGAATTCTTCGCGCAGCTGTTGGATCGCGACAATGGGCGGATGCGCAAGCGCATGTTGGCGCGGCTCGGCATCGAGGTCGCAGACCCACTCGACGAATTTCTCAATCAGGCACTGAAATATGATGACGCGGCGCCGGCATCGCTGATGGGATTTCTGGCGAGCCTGCGCGAGAGCGGCACCGAAATCAAACGCGACATGGAACAGGGGCGCAACGAAGTGCGCATCATGACGGTGCACGGCGCGAAGGGGCTCGAAGCGCCCATCGTATTCCTCCCCGATACGTGTTCGGCGCGTTCTGGCGGCATGCCGGGAGGCCTGTTGGCGATGGCGGATATCGAGCTTCCGGTGGGCATCGACAAGCTGATGCTGTGGCCGGTCAAAAGCACCAAAGCCATCGAACCGGTCGCGGCCGCGCGGGCGGCTCTCAAAAATGCCGAGCAGCACGAACGCAATCGGTTGCTGTATGTCGCGCTGACGCGACCGCGCGATCGGCTGTATATTACCGGATACGAAAGCTCGGCAGCGCTGTCGCCGGACTGTTGGTATGTTCAGGTCGAGACGGCGCTGCGCCCGATTGCGGACGCCGCCATGTGCGCTGACGGCCGGGAGGGCTTGCGGATCACCTCACATCAAACCGCAGTACCGACTGCCGGAACGCACAGTGTCGCATCGAGCGAAGCGCGGGTTCCGCTGCCGGCGTGGGCGTCGACCAAAGCCCGCTCCGAGCCCCGGTTGACAATGCCGTTGGCCCCGTCGCGACTAGCACCGCTGGAAACCGACGAGACCGGCGAACCTGTCGCGCGTCATGAGGCAGGACCGCATGAGCCGGCCGTCACCTCGCCCACGGCGACGATGGATCAGGTTCGCTTCCTTCGGGGGACGTTGACGCACGCCATGCTGGAACACCTCCCAAACCTGCCACAGGCGCAGTGGGAAAGCGGGGCGGAAACGTTTCTGGCGGTCCGAGGCGAGGCTTTGAGTGCCGCAGCGCGACGCTCGATCATCCGCGAGACGCTGGCGGTGCTACGGGATCCGACGTTTTCGCCCCTGTTCGGGCCCGACAGTCAGTCGGAAGTCCCGATCGTCGCCGAAATTCCACGGCCGTCCGGCACAGGTCCGCCGCTGCGGCTCAACGGCCAGATCGATCGGCTCGCACGTGTGGGTGACCGTGTCCTCATCGTCGACTATAAGACCAACCGGCCGCCGCCGCGAGAGGCGTCGGGTGTGGCCGAAGTCTATCTGCTGCAGCTTGCAGCCTATCGCTTGGCGCTCAATCGGTTGTTTCCCGGGGCGACGATCGAAGCGTTAATTCTGTGGACGGATGGTGCACGGTTGATGCCGATCCCGTCGGCGCTGCTGGATGGTGCCGCAAAACGATTGTGGCAGCTGGAGCGGAAGCCCGCAGCATAGCGCTGGGCGCATTTTTGTCAGGGTTGACGTCGGTAGGGGGAATCCCTACCTACCTGCTCTGAGACCCGCCGTTTTGATAGCACCCGGAGAATTTTGCCATGGCATCGCCCGACACCAAAGTGGTTTCCGACTCCACGTTCAAAGCCGAGGTGCTGGACAGCGATGTGCCTGTGTTGGTCGACTTTCATGCCGAATGGTGTCCCCCATGCAAGGCGATGGCACCCGCCCTCGATCTTGTTGCGACGGAAATGAAGGGCAAGGTGAAGATCACCAAGGTCGACGTCGACGCAAACCCTGAGGCGACGCAAACGTATGGCATTCAGGCGATGCCCACCCTTCTGATGTTCAAGGGTGGCAAGGAAGTCGCCCGCAAGATGGGTGCGCTCGTCCAGAAGCGGCAACTCGAAGACTGGATCAAGTCGGCGATGGAATATTTGCCGCTGACTAACCCGAAAAGCCCGGCATTGTCCGGGCTTTTTTTGTTAGACCGCGTTTTTATTCTTGAACCCGTAAACGACCGTCATTGCCAGGATCTTCAGGTCAAGCCAGATCGACCAGCGATCGATGTAGACGAGGTCGCATTGAACGCGATCCGCCATCTTGTCTGCCGTCTCGGTCGGCCCACGGAAGCCATTGACCTGAGCCCATCCCGTCATGCCTGGTTTGACTTGGTGGCGGTTCGCGTACCGCTCCAGCATTTCGCCATACTGGTCGTCGTGGATCAGTGCGTGCGGACGAGGGCCGATCAAGCTCATGTCACCGCGCAGGACGTTGATGAGTTGCGGCAACTCGTCGAGGCTGGACTTGCGCAGAAATTGTCCGATGCGCGTGACGCGCGCGTCGGTGCGGCTCGCTTGCTGGACCTCGCCGCCGTTTTCCATGACGCTCATCGAACGGAACTTCAACACTTCGATGACGCGCCTGTTCAACCCGTGACGGCGTTGACGAAAGAGAACGGGGCCGGGGCTGTCGTATTTGATTGCTGCGGCAATCAACAGCATCAGCGGTAGGGCTGCCGCGAGGGCGAGACTGGCGATGACGTAGTCTTCGACGGTCTTGAGGTAACGTCCCCAATCGGCCAGCGGCTTGGTCTTGATGTCGATGAGACCGACGTTGCCCACGGCCGAAACATGGTGCGTGGTCGAAGCGTCGACCAGATCACCCGCGAGGTGGGTGACGATGTGAAGGCTGACCGGCAGCTGTTCGAGCCGCCGCGCGACGTCGGCGGTGCGGCGATCGGCGGATTGCGGCAAGGCGATGATGATCTGATCGAGTGCGCCGTCGCGGCCGAGTTGGATCAAGTCGTCCAGCCCGCCGCACGCACCAGGGCCGGAAGTGCTGGCGCGCCCCGGCGTGACCCGGTCGTCGAAGGCACCGGCAAAGGCGATCTGTTGCCCCGGCGACAGCAACGATTGCGCGATGCGATCTCCGAGCGGTCCGGTGCCGTAAATGGCCAGCCGCATTTTGAAACCGCCGCAGGCAGCAATCTTTTTCAACCAATGGCGCGCGAGCAGACGGTTGAGCGTGATCGCCGAGAAGCTGGTCAGCATCCAGACGCCGTACCAGGTGCGGCTGTGGTCGACGCGTGCCCCGAGCGGTAGCCCCAGGCCGTACATCGTGATCATTCCCAAAGCCAACGCCGACGCGGTGCCGAGTGGGTTGATTTCGATCGCGTTGATCTTAGTCAGATCGTAAAAACCGAAATGGCGCAGTGCCAGATAGCAGAACAGCGATGTGAGAAGGCTGATCTGCACGAGTTTCAGCCAGATCACGTCGGTGTCGCCGCGAAGGAAGACGGCGAGTCCACCCGCCAAGCCTCCGCAGAAGCAGCCGAGCACGTCGCCATAGCCAACCAGATCCATCGCGACCCGACGGGAGCGCGGTTGCACGCCCACGCCTGCGTCGGCCGCGCGCTCGAACACGCCCCCGTGCGAGACCCCACTCGTACTCGAAACACCCACCATTGCTGCTCGCACCCACGGCCGTCACATTTGGCGGCCAGTTCAGGCCGCAACAAGCGCCTTCAGCAAGCGCCTGCCACAGTTAGGATGGTGCTAACAGAGCGTAAAAAATCTCTTCCAATGCGTGCCAAACGGCGCAGGGGGCCTATAATTTGACTGCCGAGGCCGTGCCAGCCAGCACATCGTAGATGCACGCGACCTGTAGCCCGTTACTGCCCGCTGTCACGTGCAGATACGGATTGCGGAACCGTCGCGGCCAGGATGGATCGTCGATCTGCCAGATCCGGACGGGGGTATTCGGCTTGCCGATCTCGAGACGAATAGGCACCTGCTCGGACCAAACCGCCGTCTCGAGCCCGAAAGATCGCCGCGCATCACGACCGCACGCATCGAGTGCCCGGGGGCGATACGCGTTAATGATGACGTCGTCGCTGGCAGCACGATAGAGCCACTGCACGGTCGCGACCTTAGCCGTGGCCAAAGCGAACAGAATGAGTACCATGGTGCGCATCGGCGGGTCCGGCTGCGGCGCTTGTCGAAGTCCGCGTGGGCGAAGTCTTGTCTTTATTGGTAAACAAAGAATTATGGCTTGGAATTCGCTTCCCACTTTTCGGGAACCGATTTAGGTTCCGCAGCAATATCGAGGAGTAGGTCGATCGATGCCCGCCAGCAGAAGTTATGCCTTCGAAGACCTTGAAATCGGCCTCGAAGCCAGTTACGCGCGGGCCGTCACCGATGCCGACATCGTGGCATTTGCCGATGTCACGGGCGACCGCAATCCCGTCCACCTCGATCCGGCCTATGCTGCAACGACGCCGTTCAAAACACCGATCTCGCACGGCATGCTCACCGCTGGTTACATTTCGGCGGTGTTCGGAATGCACTTGCCTGGGCCGGGCGCGATCTATGTTTCGCAGACTTTGAATTTTCGCGCACCTGTGCGTCACGGCGATCATGTCATTGCCAGCGTCCGCATCGTCGACCTGTTGCCAGCCAAGCGCCGCGCCCGTTTCGAGTGCCTCTGTAAGGTCGGCGACAAAATCGTGCTGGAGGGCGAGGCGATCCTGATGGTTCCCGGACGGTCTGCCTCCACCAGTTGAGCGTTCAGCTACGCTCGACGCAGCGTATCGAGCACGTCCGCCGTGTGCTCGCCGAGCGACGGCACGTTGGGTCCCGGACGGCGATCCGACGTACTCATCCGGAATGGCACATTCAGAACGTTATAGGTGCCGCCGGCGTCGGTCACTTGAACGAGCGCTTCCCGGTGCGCCAGTTGAGGGTCGGCAAGCGCTTCACGCACGGTCCGATATTTCGATGCGGGTACCCCTTCCCTCGCAAGCGCAAGAAGTGCTGTCGCCGACGTCTGCGATTTCGACCAGATTTCGAACTCGTCGATCAACTCCGCCCAGTTCAGACGCCGATCGACATAATTGCGGAACCTCGGGTCGGAAATCCAATCGGGCCTAAGCGCTGCGCGGGCGACCCCTTGGAACGACTTCTCGCTGGCAACCGCCAGCATCACGAACCCATCGGCGGTCGCCACCGGTCCAAACATTGGTCGCTTCGGCGGTGGGGGCATCGTGAACTGCGCGCTGACCTGTTCGATCAACGTAAGGCTGAGCATGCATTCGAGCATGGAGACGTCGAGATGCTGGCCGATGCCGGTTTCGCGCCGTTGATGGAGTGCCGCACCGATCGCACCGAAGGCGTAGGTGCCGGCCACGACGTCGGCGACAAAGACGCCGCAAAAATCTGGCTGCGTGCGTCCGCTCTGATAGGACATGTTCGCCAGATCGAAGCCGGAGGCGGCATGAACAGTCGGCGCATAGGCGGGTTGGTCAGCAGAAGGGCCCGTCTGTCCATAGCCGGAAATCGAACAATAAATCAGGCGAGGGTTGATCTCGGCGAGTGTCGCGTAGTCGAACTTGAACCGCTGCATGACGCCCGGCCTGAAATTCTCCACCAGAATGTCGCTTTTGGCGACGAGTGCGTGGACGGCTTCAGCTGCGGCCTTACTCTTCAAGTCCAGACGCACGCTTTTTTTACCAGCGTTCAACTGTCCAAACAGCGCGGACGCGCCCGAACGTACCGGCGGACGCAGGCGCATCATGTCGCCGTCATCTGATTCGATTTTGATGACATCCGCACCCAAGTCGGCGAGCATACGGGTACAATGTGGACCGGCGATCGTGGTGGTAAAGTCGAGCACCTTCAAACCTGAAAACGCCTGCTGCATGTTAAGCCCCGCCCGTACTGCGCGTGCGCACAGCGCCGCCTAACGGCGATCAAAGCAGGTTGGCCGTCCAATGCCAACTATCGTGGCAGTCGAAACAGCGAACATGTCACTTATCTGTGCTGCGGGCCACATGATCGGCCATCGTCGCGCCGCGAAGGCCTAGAGGCTTGTCGGCAGGGCGGTTGTCTGCGGTATCGACGGCGGTCTGATGTTCGAACTCGGCGTTGATTTCGGCGCCCAGCAAAACCATCAATGCCGAGAGCCATAACCAACTGATGAAGCCGATAATCGCGCCGAGCGAACCGTACGTCGCATTGTAGTTGCCGAAGTTGCTGACGTAGTACGAGAACAGCAGCGAACCGGAGAGCCAAACGACAGCGGCGGCGAAACTGCCCGGCGTGACCCATTTCCATTGCGGCTTCATGCGGCTTGGCCCGAAGCGGTAAAGACACGCTAGACCAAACATGATTACGACCATCAGCAACGGCCAACGCGCCATCAACAACAACCGTGTGCCAAAATCTCCAGAGAAGCCAACGGCAGTCAAAATTGCGGGCACGAACACGACGGAGGCGGCAGCGATACTCAACAATACTACCGCGCCAAGGGTGAACAGCAACGATTGGAAATTCAATTGGAGAAAACTTCTTTTCTCGTCCTCCTTATAAATGATGTTGAGTGCATCGAAGATCGACTTCGTACCGGCATTCGCGCCCCATATCGAAATCAACAACCCACTGACAAACGTCAGGCCGTTTGCGGTTGAACTCTTCTGGTTGATCAGCTTGATCTGATCTCCCAGCACGGTCAAAGCGCCCTCCGGCAGAAAGCCGCTCAACGACGACAACTGCTTGTTGATCGTCGACGGGTCGGCAAACAGACCATAAACCGAAACGACAGACCCCGTGGCAGGAAACAATGCCAGAAGCGCGTAGAATGCTACGCCTGCAGCGACCAGCAAAACTCGATCTCGCTGCACCCCCTCGATGACTCGCCAGCCAATATCCTTCAAGCCTGCCCACGGAATACCCGTCGGTGCAGAGGCTGTGCGCCCATGTTGCGACCCGGCGGGGTTCGCGGACGTTTTCCGTGCATCAGGCGAGCGCCACCGCGCGACCACCCGTTCAGCGATCCGCGTGACGATCTCGGTCTGAAGATTTTTCGAACGGTTCATCCGCTGCCCTGACGCGTACGAGATTGTCGAGTTCCCATTCGCGGTAACAGCAGCAGTTCCAACTAGTTCCGTTCGGAGTGCCTTCGCGTGGCGCGAAAGCAGGCGATTGCGTTCGGGACGCCGCCGCTGGTAACGTCGGGATCGAAGCCGCATCACCGGTCAGAAGGTACGATAGCCATGGATCTCGGAATCGACGGACTGCAGGCGGTGGTGCTCGGCGGCAGCAGTGGGCTGGGGCTCGGAATTGCGACCGCGTTGGCTCAAGAGAAGGCAAGTGTGACGATATCGTCGAGCACGGAGGCCAAGCTGGCCGCTGGGGTGGCACATATCAAAGCGCAAGCCGGCGGTGCCATTGCACAAGCCGTCCGGTGCGATCTGCATGATCCGGCATCGGTCGCAACATTTTTAGCCTCAGTGCCGCCCGCCGACATTTTGGTTCTCAATGGCGGTGGGCCGCCGCCCGGATCGGTGCAGGCGGTGACGGAGGAGACTTGGCAGAAGCAATTCCGCAGCCTGTTCCTCTCGCACATAGCGATCACGACTGCGGCGCTGCCAGCGATGAAGCAGAAGAAATTCGGCCGCATCATCCTGGTGATATCGTCCGGCGTGCTGCAGCCCATTCCCAACCTCGGTATTTCGAATGCTCTGCGTGCAGGTTTGGTCGGCTGGGCCAAGACCTTGGCGCGCGAAGTCGCCGGTGACGGCATCACGGTCAACTGCGTAGCGCCCGGCCGCGTCCGCACGCCACGGTTAACCAATGTCGATGCCGCGCGGGCGAAGTCCGAGAGTGTTAGCGTCGAGGCGATCGAGGCGCGCTCGCTGGCCGAAATTCCCATGCGCCGCTTCGGCACCATCGAGGAGTTCGGGGCCGCAGCGGCATTCCTGGCAAGCCGTCAGGCCGCCTACACGACGGGGTCGATCGTTCGTGTGGACGGCGGCTTGATCTCGTCGCACTGATCGACGCCAATCCGATTGCAGGCGCGAATTGTAATTTTACAACATTTAGTTATCGCGAGATATTCGCCTGTTTAAACAAAAGATTAGGCCGATAGGACTCGTGAAATGATGAGAATATCGGCGGAAGTGCAGACTTGCTTCCCCTTGCGTCGATACATTCGTGCTGGATAAATGCGCCAAGCGCTGCGACGCTAAACTATTCCAGTTTCGTGTTTTCATCGAGAGTGTCCGTTCATGTCTTGCGCCAGCAGTGGACCTCTCCGTAGCGTCATCCTCGATAATGTCACTTTCGGCCGCTTCAGGTTTCGGCTGCTCTCGTTGACGAGCGGCCTGATTGCATGTGGGGCGATGGCTGCGTCGGATCCCGCATGGGCGGCCTCATCGCGTCGAGCAGCAATCATTGAAACCAATTTGACCGCCAAGCCGTCAACAGCTCCGCCGACGCTGGCAGTCGTATCGATAAGCGATCAGAAAATTACCCTCTGGTCAGCGGACGGGTTGCTGGCGCGATCGCCCGTGTCTACCGGCATGATCGGGCATCGCACGCCGACCGGCGTTTTCAGTGTGATCGGCAAAGAGCGTTACCACGAGAGCAATCTGTATAGTTCTGCGCCGATGCCGTTCATGCAACGGATAACCTGGTCGGGTATTGCGCTGCATGCCGGTAATCTGCCCGGCTATGCCGCGTCGCACGGGTGCATCCGGTTGCCGGACGAATTCGCGCAACGCCTCTACGGAATGACGCGGATGGGTATGCGCGTCGTCATCGCCGATCGTGAGTTGGCGCCAGTCGCGATGGCGCATGCCTCATTGCCCGCTCCGACATTCGTCCGCGAGTCGCAGTTCGCCAATACTGGTGTCGGGGTTGTCGTGCCTGACGGGCGGATGCGACTGGGTGGTCCCAACGAGGCTGCCGGCAAATTGCTGAACCCCATGGAGCGGGGGAAATTAGAACAGGGCTTGACCAAACATGCGCTGCTCGAAGCCGAGGCCGATTCACAGGCTCTGTTAGAGATCGCCCAGATACGCGGACATGAGGCCAAGACCGCGGCGGACGCGCTACGTGCGATCGAAGGTTCGTTGAAGGCGCTCGTTGCCGGGCGCGACAAAGCGAGGGAAGATGCCGACAAGCCGTCGTTGGCAGAAGATGAACGGACGCGTGCCGGGCTGGCCCGTGCAGCGCTCGATGTAGCCTACTCCGTGGCGATCGCCCGCCGCGCCGCCGCCGCGTCCGAAGCGGAGAGAGCCGACGCCGCAGCCTTCCACGCAGCAGCAGAAGCCAAAGCGGCTGTTGCCGAACGTGACGTACTCGAACACTCTGCGCGGGTTGCCACGCGTGCGACAGAGCCGATTTCGGTGTTCGTCAGCCGCAAAAATCACCGGGTATATGTTCGCCAGGGATTTGAGCCGGTGTTCGAGGCCGACGTTGACATTCTCGATCCGCTAGCGCCCTTGGGCACACATGTTTTCACAGCCGTCGAAGCGCCCGCAGATACGGGTGCGCTGCGGTGGACGGCGCTGACTATTCCTGATGCCGGACGCGCCGACAGTACTCCTGCGCGAACGCAGAAATCACCGCCCGGGGTTCAGAAGGCCGTGCTCGCAAACGTGCGTGAGACGGCTTTGCCGGCCACGGCTGTGAACGCGTTGGACCGTGTCAAGTTTTCCGACGAGGTGCTGCAGAAAATCTCTGAGAAGCTGTGGACCGGTGCCTCCATCATCATTTCAGATTACGGCGTCAGTCACGAAACCGGGAAAGGCACCGACTTCGTAATTTTGACCCGGAGTAGCTCAGGCGACTGAAAATTGACCCGGAAGTAGCTCAGGTGTCTGAAAAGATCGGGCCTGTGTAGTGACGGCGTGGCCGTGCGCGCAGCGTTTTGCTCTAAACTCCATCGTCCGGAACTTACGCCGAACGGCACATGTTTCGCTAACCGCGAGGCACAGTGATGGAAAGACTGGGATGGCCGACCCTCACCCGCACCACGTCTCAAACGACGACCGCTCCACCCACGACCACGCTGGCGGCCACGTGCACGCCCCAAAAGACTTCGGCCGCGCGTTCGCCGTGGGCGTCGCGCTCAACGCCGCCTTCGTCATCGTCGAAGCAACCTATGGCTTTTTGGCTAATTCGGTCGCGTTGCTTGCCGATGCCGGCCACAATCTTAGCGACGTGTTCGGCCTGCTGATGGCCTGGGGGGCAACCGCATTGGTCAAGCGGCCGCCAACTGCGCGATACACCTACGGGTTCGGAGCTACGACGATCCTGGCCGCGTTGGCGAACGCCACTTTGCTTTTGGTGGCGACGGGCGCCATCGCGTGGGAAGCCCTGCATCGCCTTGGTACGCCGGCGCCGGTGGCCGGCGAGACTGTGATGATCGTGGCCGCCATCGGGATCGCCGTCAATGGGTTCACGGCCTGGCTGTTCATGGCGGGCCGGCACGACGACATCAACATCCAAGGCGCGTTCACGCACATGGCGGCCGACGCGCTCGTCTCGCTCGGCGTCGTGTTCGCGGGTCTTGGCATGTGGTTCTCGGGATGGCTGTGGCTCGATCCGCTCGTCAGCCTTGTCATCGCCAGCGTCATCGTGTGGGGCACGTGGGGCTTGCTGCGCGACTCGCTGACCCTCGCGCTGCACGCGGTGCCGGCGG
>JANLYD010000440.1:0-10243 GCA_031365465.1 Hyphomicrobiaceae bacterium | reverse complement strand
AGGCGGCGGCGAAGCAATCCTTGTGGCCGGCGGCTTTCAACTGAGCACAAACGCTGGCAGCGGCCTCACGCGATCCCGGCGGGCCGACGATGGCACGATAGTAGGTCTTGCCGTCGCGTGGATTGGCGAACTCGGTCACGTCGGTTGGTTTGCCGGCGAGGACGTCGGCAAAGCGGCTCTGCTGGTCATCGAGCGATTTGCGGGCGTCAATGGCAGACCCAAGTGACGAGAGCACGGCGATATAGCCGTTGGTGGCGGTGGCCTTGGGCGCGGTAACCGCAGCCGAAGCCGTCGCCACACCCGCGGCACCGACTTGCGACGGCGAACCGCCGCTCGGCAGGTAGGCGTCGTTGGTTTTGGCGACCTTCGGCACCGCGACCCTGGCAGGCTTTGCTGCGGGCGGGGCAGCGGCCGGTTCTTCGACAGCGGCGATCACGCGCGGTACGACGGGGGCGCGTTGCGGCTGGGCTTGCACGGGTGGCGGGGCCACGGCACGACCGACCGGCGCGGGCGTTACCGGCGGCAATGCCGACGGCTGTGGCGATGGGGCCATCGGGGCACTGGCAACGACGCCGTCGAGCGCCATGCCGGGCACGCTAATCGTTGGACGCATCGGTGGTTGCTGGACGGCCATGCCGGGCATACCGGGCGGCGGAATTGCGATGGTTTGAACGCGGCGGGCGCCGGCCGGCGCACCGTCCAGACCGCCGTCGTTGGCGGGCACGACGGCTGGCACATCGCCCGAACTCTGCGCGGCGGACGCCATCTGTTGATCGCCGGAGGAGCGCGGTTTGGGCGCTGCATCGGCGCGAACCGCCATCGGCTTGTTGGCCGCTACGGCAGGGTTGGCGAACTTTTTGTAGCCGTAGGCGCCGCCTGCACCGATGCCGATGGCAACCGTCAGCGCCGCGATGACCTTCAGCAGGCCGAACCGGCGTGGTTCATCCTCTTCTTCGTCGTCTTCGAATTCTTCGTCGTCGAATGCGTCTGGCTCGGCGGTGCCGGGTGCTTGGCCTGGATGCATGGATGCAGGATTGAACGGGGCTCCAGCCGGCGGCTGACCGTTCGCGTAGGCGGCATGAGGGGGCGGCTGGCCGCGACCGGGATCTGCATAGGCTGCAGGCTGGGTCGCATAGGCGCCTAGTTCATAGCCGCGCGAGTCGTGCGGTTGCGCTTGAGCCGGATAGGGTGGCTGCGGAGCGTAGGCTGGCGGCTGCGGCGGGTATGCCGGCTCGGCGTGAGCGGGGAAACTGCCGCGCAGTTGCGCTGCCGGATCGGCGTACGCCGTGCCGTTGTAGGCTTGCTCGTTGTGGGGTGGGAAGTAATGCCCGTGATGGGGATCGGCCGCATAACTCGACGGAGGCTGCGCATAGGGCGGCTGGGGCGGATAGTGAGCCGGCTGTGCATACGCCTGGGGTTGGCCCGGATTGGGGTAACCGCCCTGTTGCGGGTAAGCCTGCTGCTGTGCTGCCGCGGCAGCGTGCTGGCCGGCCTGCGGCCAGGGAAGTTGACCAGGGGCGGGGCCGGTCGGGCGGCCCGTCGGCTGCGGCTCATAGCCGTGCGGCGCAAATTGCGGATCGGACGGATGTCCGCCTGCAGGCGCAGGCGAGTTCCAGGGCAACCCGTGGTCGGGCTGTGCATCGCGCGCGGGACGGCTGGGTTGTCCTGCGGTGCGATCTTGACTGCCATTCGATCGTGCCATGACGTTCTATCCCTCGGCCCCTATCGTCGACTTGCCGCTCTTCGATGCAAACATCAGTCCGAGGCCGATGTATGTCGTCGAATTCCGATCAAGCTACTGGTGCGCGCCCCATAGTCACACCGTATCGGTCCCGTTCTGCAGCGTCCAGGTGTCAGACGTGCGGTGGGCAGTCTCATATTCAGCAAAACAGCGTCGTAGGAACGCTGTCAGCCGGTAGGCAGGTGACCACGAAACAGCCCGATTCGGATCGCGCGGTCACTGATCTATCGCAACTCCTGCGGCGCTCCGACACCCAGGATCGACAAGCCCGTCGCGAATACCTGTGCATGAGCCGCAACCAATACCAATCGCGCAGCGGTCAACTCGTTATCGGCAGCCTGAATGTACCGCAATTGTGGCGTTTCGTTGCCGCGCGCCCAGTGTCCGTGAAAAGATGATGCCAATTCATAGAGATAGAAGGCAATTCGGTGCGGTTCGTGGGCGCGGGCGGCCGCTGCGATCAGCACCGGGAAAAACGCCAGCTTCTTGATCATGTCGAGTTCGCTGGGATCGGCGAGACGGGTCAGATCGGCATTCGTGACGCCGGCGCTGGATTCGGTGAGGGCTGGGAATACGTCGGCCGCGTTGCGCAGCACCGATCTGGCCCGGGCATGCGCCATCTGCACGTAGAACACGGGGTTTTCTTTGGATTGCTCGACCACTTTGGCGAGGTCGAAATCCAGCGGCGAGTCGTTTTTGCGATAGAGCATCATGAAGCGGATGGGATCGCGGCCCACTTCGTCGATCACGTCGCGGACGGTGATGAACGTGCCGGCGCGCTTGCTCATCTTGAACGGCTCGCCGTTCTTGAACAGCCGCACCATCTGGCAGAACTGCACGTCGACGTCGCCCTTGTCGTCGGAGATCGCGCGCACGGCCGCCTGCAAACGCTTTTTGTAGCCGGCATGATCAGCGCCCAGCACAGTGATCATGTGCGCAAATCCACGATCCCACTTCGACTTGTGGTAGGCGATGTCGGGCGCAAAGTAGGTGTAGCTGCCGTCCGACTTGAGCAGAGCGCGATCGGTGTCGTCGCCGAACTGGCTCGATTTGAAAAGCGTCTGCTCGCGATCCTCCCAGTCGGGGTTCGGCTCGCCCTTCGGCGGCGGCAGGTTGCCCTGATAGACCAGATCCTTTGCCCGCAACGTTTCGATGGTGGCCGCGACCTCGTCGACGTTGCCGTGTTTCAGCGAGCGCTCCGAAAAGAACACGTCGTGCTTGATGCCGAGATCGGCGAGGTCGGTTCGGATGAGATCCATCATGGCGGGGATGGCGGCATCGCGAACGACGGCGAGACGTTCGGACTCCGGCATGTCGAGCAGCTTGTTGCCGTACTGCTTAGCCAGTTGTGCACCCAGCGGTTTCAGATAGTCACCGGGGTAGAGACCTTCAGGAATCTCGCCGATGTTTTCGCCGAGCGCTTCCCGGTAACGGAGCAACGCGGATTTGGCGAGCACCTCGATCTGGCCGCCGGCGTCGTTGATGTAATACTCGCGCGTCACGTCGTAGCCGACGAAGGCGAGCAGGTTGGCGAGTGTGTCGCCGACGACGGCTCCGCGACAATGGCCGACGTGCATGGGGCCGGTCGGGTTGGCCGAGACGTATTCGATGTTGATCCGCTCGCCGTGGCCCATATCCGTGCGGCCGTATTCGGCGCCACCAGTGCGGATGCCGCTGAGTGCCTGCTGCCAAAATGCCGGCACGAAGGTAAGGTTGAGGAAGCCCGGGCCGGCCACCGCGACCTTGGCGATGTCGGCTTCGCCACGCAATTCGACGGCCAGCGCATCGGCGATGTCACGTGGCTTCATGCGTGCCGCTTTGGACAGCACCATCGCAGCGTTCGACGCCACGTCGCCGTGAGAGGCGTCGCGCGGAGGGGTCGCCTCGATGTTTGCGAGCGCCAGATCGGCGGGCAGCTTACCGGCCGCCTGCAGACGATTGAGCGCAAGAACGATCCGGTGTTCGATATCGGCGAAGATGTTCATAAGTCTCGGTCCGGGCGCAAAGCGATGCAGGCAGTCAACCTGTGGCGGTCCCGGGTCTGCAGCGCGGGATGACAACGGATACTTCTGTTGTCGCCCCATGCACAGTGCAGCGTGACGCAGTTGTGGACCGGTGCACCGCAAGACACGGGACCATTCGAGACTGCGTCGGTGACAGTGGATCTGCCGGGCTGTTGGGCTGTCGGCTAGCGCAATTCAGGCGTATGGTCAAACAAGCGCTGGTGCTGCTCGATGGCGAAGCGATCGGTCATGCCGGCTACGAAGTCGCCGATCAGCGCTGCCTGCGCGGTATCCGCTTCGTTGGAAAGGGGCGCGCGCCATCGCTCGGGCAAGGTGTCTGGATGCGCCAGATAGTGGGCAAACAGGTCCTGGACGACGCTTTCGGCGCGGCGCATCACGCGCATGACGCGCTCGTGACGATAGACGTGCTCGTAGAGATAAGCCTTGAGCGCCTGCAACTCGGTGTCGAAATCGGGGGAGAAGGTGACGCTGGGGGAACTGGCTTCAGCGACGGCATCGGGCGTATCCGGCAGCTTGGCAAGAGCCGTCCGCGCTGACGATGCCACGTCCTCGATCATGGCCGTGATCAGCCGGCGATTCACCTCGTAGACGAGGCGGCCGGGATCGGTGCCGGTGGTGCGCGCGCGGCGCACGAAGCCGCCTACCAGAGGCACGTCGGCGAGGCCATCGAGCGTGAGCAGGCCGGCACGCAGCGCATCATCGATGTCGTGATTGACGTAGGCGATGTCGTCGGCAACGGCTGCCGCCTGCGCTTCCGGGCTGGCGAACCGGTCGAGCCGCAACGCCGCCGTGAGGCCGGCCCGCTCGATCTCGCCGAGCAATATGCGGTGTTCGCCGGCGCAGGATTTTCGCGCAGCCAAGCCGGTCAACGGGCCGTTATGTTTGACCAAGCCTTCCAGCGTCTCGAACGAGAGGTTGAGGCCGTCGAATGCTGCATACTTGCGCTCCAGGCGGGTCACCACCTTGAAACTCTGCGCGTTGTGATCGAAGCCGCCGAACGCCGACATGGCCGCATCGAGTGCCCGCTCGCCAGCGTGGCCGAAAGGCGGATGGCCGAGATCGTGCGCGAGCGCCAATGCTTCGGTCAGATCCTCGTCGAGACGCAACAGGCGCGCGATGGCACGGGCGATCTGAGCCACTTCGATCGTGTGGGTGAGGCGGGTGCGATAATGATCGCCCTCGTGGAACAGGAATACTTGGGTCTTATGGGTCAGCCGGCGGAAGGCGGTGGCGTGCACGATGCGGTCCCGGTCGCGCTGGAAGGGCGTGCGCATGGGGCACGCCGGCTCGTCGACGGCACGCCCACGGCTGGCCATCGCGGGTGTCGCGTAGCGAGCGAAACGGGGCGACGAGGGCTCGTGCAACGTGGGCTCGGCGTCCGAGTGACGCAACGTGGGCTCGGCGTCCGAGTGACGCGACGTGGGCTCGGCGTCCGAGTGAGATGGCGGCGTCACGCAAGCCTCGCTTTCGACGGCCTGTTTTTCTGCGGCGTCCAACGCCGGGTGGTCGTTTGCACTGTGGTTTGACAATCTCGACGTCACGCCTATCTATCCATTTGTCGCCACAGCGCCAGCAGGTTTTTCAGACTACATACGAGTTCTATTTTTGTTCCTAGCTTCTAACGTGCTGGCGGCGTGGCCTTCGACTTAGGACTTGATCGACATGCAAGACGTTTCCCCCATTGCCGGCGAGGCCAATGCCAAAGTTCCGGCAACCGTCGGGTTGACCGCCGCTGCCGCCAAGCGCATCGGCGAAATCGCCAGCGCCGAAGGCCGGCCGACGTGCCTACGCATCAGCGTGGAAGGCGGGGGTTGTTCGGGATTCCAATACAAGTTCGATCTCGTGCCGGCGGCCGATGCCGAGGATCTCGTCATTTCGCGGGATGGCGCAGAGCTGCTGATCGATCCGGTGTCGCTCGAATTCATGGCGGGATCGGAAGTGGACTTCGTCGACGACCTGATGGGCGCTGCGTTCAAGATCAGGAACCCGAACGCCACGGCGGGTTGCGGCTGCGGCACCAGCTTCGCGCTGTAAGTTGCCGTCAAGCCGGCGCGCGGATCAGGTAACGGACGGTGCCGCTATATACATCGCCATGCTGAGAAGCAGCACGAGCAGCGGAATGGCGAGCACGCCGAAGGCTGCGCGATAATTGCGGCCTTGCATCAGGACCCAGGCGAGGGCCATGGCAACAGCCGGGCCCGCCCAGAACAGCACCAGCGGATATTCCAGCGCGAAAGGCAACGCGCGACCGTCCGGCATGGCGTTCCGCGTCGCCCATGACAGGGGGCCGAAATAGTTCATGAGAGCTGCCTGCCATGCTACCAGAGTCGCCATCGCGAACAGCAAATTGGCGGCGAACAGCCCGCGCACGATCGGCAGTCTTTTGTAGCGCCGAAGTTTTTCGTCGTAATATCGTATCGGCACGTCAGAGCTCCGCTTCCACCAGAAGTCGACTTACCCCTCTCGTTCGGACTTTAAGCCGAAAACGTTGCGAAACTCTAAATGCAGGACCCGAAATGCGCATCGCCACGTGGAATATCAACGGCGTCAAGGCCCGCATCGAGGGCCTGCTGACGTGGCTGCGCGAGACGTCGCCGGATGCCGTTTGCCTGCAGGAGATCAAGAGCGTCGACGAGGGCTTTCCGGCCGCCGACATCGAGGCGCTCGGCTATAATGTGGCGGTGCACGGCCAGAAGGGTTTCAACGGCGTCGCCCTGTTGTCCAATTCGCCGTTGCAGGAGGTGCAGCGCGCGCTCCCCGGTGACCTCGACGACGTGCAGTCGCGCTATATCGAGGCGGTGGTGCAGGGTACGCATGGCGTGGTGCGGATCGGCGGCCTGTATCTGCCGAATGGCAATCCGATCGGCACAGAAAAATTCGACTACAAGCTGCGCTGGATGCGCCGGATGATCGCCCATACGCAGAGCCGCCTCGCCTTCGAGGAGCCGTTCGTGCTGATGGGCGACTTCAACGTCATTCCTGATGCGCTCGACGCCAAGCGACCGAATGCGTGGGCGGGCGACGCGCTGGCACAACCGGAGTCGCGCGCGCTGTTCGCCGAACTGAAGCACCTCGGGCTCACCGACGCGATCCGTGCGTGCCATCCGGGCGGCGGCGTCTACACGTTCTGGGACTATCAGGCCGGCGCATTCCAGAAGGACGACGGCATCCGCATCGATCACCTGTTGCTGTCGCCGCAAGCGGCGGATCGTCTGCAGACCGCCGGCATCGACCGCTTCACGCGCGCATGGGAAAAACCCTCCGACCACGTGCCGGTGTGGGTGGAGCTGGATGTTTAAGGTTTAGAAGCGGCGATTTGGGAGTGTGGGCTAGCCGTTACTTCGCTCGTCTTTTCTTTTTTTGCATCTCGGGTATCGCCCGCTTCATGTACTGGTCGAACAACGGCACGGTAAACGATGTGTCGCCGTGGGCTTGGCTATAGATCATGCCCTTCTTGATTAGCCCGCTTCTGAGCGGAGCTACGCTGCTCACCAGCACCCCTAACTCCTCAGCTATGTCACCTGACCGATGAGGACCGGGCCCTAGTTCAGCCATGGCGCGAAGGTAATTCTTCTCCGTTGGTGTCAGCCGGTCCAAACGAACCTTGAAGAAATTCTTGTCGAGGCTTGCAATCGTGTCGGTGTGTGCGGCGAGCGCGTCGGCCTCTTTGATGTCCGGACCCTTGGCAATGTCCCATGCGTGGTAACCCCATTCTTGAAGGAAGTACGGATACCCCTCAGACATACGTACGATTTCATCCAATGCCTTACTCGTGTACTTGACGCCCTCTCTGGCGGCCGGCTCTTTGATTGCTGCCCTGGCGTCAACCGGGCTCAGTGCGCCAACAGGTGGATAATTGAACAGCCGCTCGGCATACGACCGTGAAGTGCCCATCTGCCCAACTAGCTGTGGGAGCCCGGCAGCAGCCAGAATGATTGGTAATTCAAGCTGCGAGCAGGCGCGATGCACAGCCATAATAAGCGCACTGAGTTCTTCTTCGGTCAGATACTGTAACTCGTCTATCGCAATTACCACGGTCGTTTTGCGAGATTTTGCTGCCTCACCGACCGCCACGAATAGTGCGGTTAAATCGGTTTGTAGATCTCCACTATCGGCCACACCTTGCTCGGGCGGGATGCTGATGCCTAAATCGACCCCACCGAAGCTGACCTTTACCGAGTTCATAAAACTTTTGAGAATCCGGAGGCTGCGTTTTGTCGCTTCGGTGGCTTTGGCCATCGTGTCGAGAGCAATGAGCATTTGCCGAAGCTGTGGCACCAGGAGAACTGGAAGTGGCTTCCTGTCTGTGGCTTCGACGTACAACGACTTACAGCCCAGGCGATCTGCGATGCGGATCACCTCATTGAGCAGAACGGTTTTGCCGACCCCACGGAGACCGATAAAGACGAAGCTTTTTGCGAAGCGACCCGCTTGAACTCGCTGGATCGCGATTTCCGCAGCATCCAGGATTTCCTGCCTACCCGCAAGTTCCGGTGGGCGTGTCCCAGCACCCGGCGCGTAGGGGTTTCTAACGGGATCCATATTTAGTGACCTTTGCAGTGTTATCTAAGTTATGTAAGTTATGATAACTTTGTAAACATCCGTCAATGTCGGCACGCGGGTGCTGTTTAAAGCAGCTTGCGAGACGCGAGATTGCGCATCAGTGCGGAGGCGCCGAAGGTCCACGGCGGGCAAGCGTCGGACATGGCCATGACGTTGGTGAGCGCGCCCAGTTCGGCCGACGACACGGTAACGATGTCGCCGGACTTGTGGGTGAAGCCCATGCCCTTTTCGCCCCTGTCGTCGGTCGGCGCGAACATGGTGCCGAGATAGAGCACGGCGCCATCGGGATACTGGTGCGTTTTGCCGAGGAGCTCGGCCACCAAATCAGCGGGATCGCGGGCGATTTCGCGCATCGAGGATTTGCCGGTCATCTTGAACCCGTCGGGCGCGGACATGTCGAGGTGCACCTCCATCGAGCGCACGGTGTCCAACGTGAAGGCGTGATCGAAGAAGCGAATGAAGGGGCCGACGCTGGCGGACGCATTGTTGTCCTTGGCTTTGGACAGCAGCAGCGCGGACCGGCCTTCGAAGTCGCGCAGATTGACGTCGTTGCCAAGTGTCGCGCCGACGATGCGGCCATCGGAAGCGACTACCAGCACGACCTCCGGCTCGGGATTGTTCCAGGTCGAACGCGGATGCAAACCGGCCAGCATGCCGTGGCCGACCGCCGACATGGGCTGCGCCTTGGTGAAAATCTCGGCGTCCTCGCCGATGCCGACCTCGAGGTATTGCGACCACGCGCCGGCTTTGATGAGGCTGGCTTTCAGTGCCATCGCCTGCTGCGAGCCGGGTTTCAGTTTGCGCAAGTCGCCGCCGAGTTGGGCTTCGACGGTCGCGCGCACCGCTTCGGCTTTTTCGGGTGCGCCCTTGGCCTGCTCCTCGATGACGCGCTCCAGCAAGGAGCGTGCGAAGGTGACTCCGGCGGCTTTGACGGCTGCAAGATCGATGGGCGCCAGCAACCAGGGCTTGGACGGATCGCGGCGATCTTCCGGCGTGTTGGCGAGAATGGCGTCGAGGGTGCCGATGCGTTCGCCGCGCGTCGCCATGAGGGCTGCTGCTGCGGACGGTTCCTCGCACAGGGCGGACATGGTGGGCATGGCGGCGCTGATGTCGTAGACGCCGTCGACACGCAGGGCGACGACCGAGGGCCCGCCGGCGTCCGGCCGCCAGACGCGACCGGCGAGAGAGGCTGCGGCGTGGTCGCGCGGCAGGGTGGTGGCGGCTTCGAGGTCGAGCGGCATGGCGATCAGGCTTTCGAAAGGGGGCGGCGGGCAAGCGTGTGAGCGGTGGTTTGGCCAGTCGAACGGCAGTATCAACGTCGGCAGCAATTCCGCAACCGTCTCGGCATCTCTGCCAGGCCATTCGAGCCAAGCACACCTCACGTGACCAGTCCCAATCTGCCCCCGGCCATCATCCAACTGCTGCAGAACCGTTTGTCGGCCGCGAGCCGGACACCGTTGCGTGTCGCGCATGCCGCGATGAGCACGATCTATCGTGACGGCGGGCACTCGCGCACGGCGGTTCCCGATGCGACGGCGGCGCTGGCCTATGCGGTGGCGCGCATGCCGGCCACATACGCCGCATGCGTCCGCGCGTTCGATTTGACGGCGCAACGGCTCGACGGCTTTTCGCCAAGTGGCTTGCTCGATCTGGGGGCCGGACCGGGGACGGCGATGCTGGCTGCGGCCAGTGTGTGGCCATCGGTGCGGCGCGCTCATCTGGTGGAGCCGAACGGTGCGCTGGCCGAAGTCGCCGCGGCGATCGGGAGCGGTGGCGCGCTCGACGAGTGCCGCATCGAACCGCTCGACATCGCAACACTGCTCGCGTCGCGGGAGTTGCCAACGGCCGATCTCGTGACGGTCAGTTATGTGCTGGCCGAGCAGCGCAGCGTCGACATCGCCGCGCTGGTCGCGGG
>JANLYD010000430.1:0-13379 GCA_031365465.1 Hyphomicrobiaceae bacterium | reverse complement strand
TTCGAAACCTTCGACTCCATCGTCATGAAGCCGCGCAATCTGGAAATCGCAGCGTCTGCCAAACGCTCGAACAATCTGTCCGAGTTGTCCGACATGGTCGCCCGCGACGTCAGCGGCATCGGCTTTGCGGGCTTTGCCTACCAGCGGAACGCCAAGGCGCTCAACATCGAAACGAGCTGCGGTCTGATCGCGGCGCCGAACATGTTCACGGTCAAGACCGAGGAATACCCGCTCGGCCAACGCCTGTTCCTCTATACCAACGGCGAGCCGACGGATGCTGTGGCGCGCGGCGTTTTGAACTACGCCTTGTCGCCGGCCGCCCAGGCGATCATCAAGCAGAACGACTTCGTCGATCAGCTGCCCGAGCGGCTCAACTACGGCGAACAGGCCAGCCGCATCGCGAACGCGTTGAACGCTCCGCGCGATTCCTTCGACCTCAAGCTCATGAATACCTTGATCGGGGATCTCAACACGGCCGAACGGCTGTCGCTGACCTACCGTTTCGACACCGCGTCTGATGCACTCGACATCAAGGCTTTGTCGGACGTTGCTCGCCTGCACGATCTGCTCGGGTCTGCGGAGCTGCGCGGCGCGCAAGTGTTCCTCGTGGGCTTTGCCGACTCGGTCGGTCGCTTCGACAACAATCTGCGGCTCTCGCAACGGCGCGCGTTGTCGGTGCTGACGGCGCTGACGGCGTTCAATACCAACAACGTCTATCCCGGCGGCACCAAAGTCAGCATCAAGGCGTTCAGTACCCTTGCGCCCGTCGCATGCAACGATGTTGCCAGCGGCCGCAACCTCAATCGTCGCGTCGAGGTCTGGGTGAAACGTTGATCGCGCACTGGGAGCGGTGGACACAGCCGCTCCCGAATTTTACGCCTTCGGATAAATAAGTCTCCGGGTGCCACATTTTCGCTGCTACGGATCGCCGATAACATTGACGGCGCGGCAGCGAAATACCATCGCCGCCTGCAATGCGCACGCTTCATGCAACCCGGGCCTATCGTACCGGGATTGACGATCACATCTGCATCCAAGGGCGCACCGGTTTGCGCCAACGACCCCATAGCGCCCGCCTGTCGCGGTCACCTGCCTGCCGACCATTCGACATTCATCAATACGAAACGAGGTTCTGAGTATGGTTTTCAAACGCGCTGCACTTATGGGCATCGCCGCCCTCGCCCACATGGTTTCGACCAGCGGACCATCGATTGCCCAGACGGCCGGTTCAGCTGCACAGGTCACCGTCAAAATCGGCATCGTCAACAGCCTCACAGGCTTTCTGGGTGCCGGTGGCGATCAGCTACAGCGCGGCATGGAGCTCTACGCCAAACTGCATCGGGCGGAGCTGCCGCCTGGGGTCGACGTCCAATTGGTGACGCGCGACGACAAGACCGACGCGGCCACCGGCAAAATTGTCGCCGAGGAGCTGATCAACACGGAAAAAGTGAACATCCTGCTCGGCTTCATGGCGTCGCCGGTTGCTGCGGCCGTTGCCACGATGAGCCGCGACTCCAAGGTTCCGATGATCGTCGCCAATGCGTCGGGCGTCGAGATTCCGCGGATGTCGCCCTATGTGGTGCGTACCTCGTTCACGATGTGGCAGGTGTCGCTGCCGCTCGGCAAGGCCGCCGGCCAAAGCTTCAAGACCGGATACACCCTGGTCCCGGACTACAGCGCCGGCCATGAGGCAGAGAGTGCCTTTGTCAAAGGCTTCACCGACAGTGGCGGCAAGATGATAGGGACCGGACGCTTCCCTCCGACCGCCAAGGAATTCACGACATTCCTGCAGCAGATCAAGGATGCGAAGCCGGACGCGCTCTTCATCTTCCGGCCCGGCAGCGGACCCGAGACGACGACGTTGATGCGTTCGATCAAGTCGATGGGACTGCCCGAACAGGGCATCCACGTGATCACCATGCAGAACCTGGTGTCGGAAGACGACTTGCCGAGCATGGGCGATGCGCCGCTGGGGCTCATCACGACCGGAACCTATTCAGGTGCCGGTGATCGCGTTGCGAACAAAAGTTTCCTGGCGGCCTGGAAAAAAGAGTACGGCGACCATGTTCCCGGGTTTTACTCCGTGGGTGGTTGGGACGGGATGGCGGCAGCGTTCGATGTGATCAAGAAGACCAAGGGCGTATTTAATGCCGATGAGGCCATCGCCGTTCTTCGCAATCACAAGAATCCCGACAGCCCCCGTGGCCCGATCGAGATCGACCCGGAAACGAGAGATATCATTCAGAATATCTACCTGCGAACCACCGAGATGAAAGACGGCAAACTGCAGAACACCGAACTGGCGACAGTACCGAACGTGAAGGATCCCTGGAAGGAGCTGAACCCGCCCAAGCCTTGACGAGGGGACCTCAGACGGGACTTCGCTGCAACCGAGCTGCCACGGCCGGTCTCGTAAGGGGCCGGCCGTTTTGCGTCGAAGGCCTTCCTGGCCAACATCGGACACGCTGTGACAAACTCTTGTTAGATCGAGCTTCGACAAAAGCAGAGCATGTTCGAACGGCGTCACGTTTCCCGATTTCCGTTGGCTCGAGGATCTGGCTAGTCTCTCCGCCGGGAGCGCATGACTGAAATCATCCGAGGATCAGACGCTGCGATGACGATCACCATCTTTGAAGCGCGGAACATCATCACGATGAACCCGTCGCGACCGCAGACGACCCATGTAGCTGTTCGAGACGGGCGTATTCTCGGCACGGGCAGTTTGCAAGAGCTCGAGGTCTGGGGCGCATACACCCTCGACCGGCGTTTCGCGGACAAGACGTTGATGCCGGGGCTGGTCGAGGGTCACAGCCACGTGTCGGAGGGCGTGCAGTGGCGCTTTGTTTACTGCGGCTTTCACGAGCGCACCGACCCGGATGGCAAGACGTGGGCGGGCGTGCAATCGGTCGACGACGTGGTCGCGCGGCTGATCGAAGCCGAACGCAGATTGACGGACGCCACGCAGCCGCTGACCGGGTGGGCGCTCGACCCCATCTATTTCGACAATCGCCGCGTCACCCGCCACGATCTGGACCGCGTGTCAAAGGATCGGCCTATCGGCATCATGCACGCCAGCGGCCACATCATGAACGTCAATTCGAAGGCGCTGGAGTTGGCGGGTATGCTGCGCGCGGGCGTCAATCATCCTGGTGTGCCGCTGGGCAATGACGGGCTGCCTTTGGGCGAGATGAAGGGGCCGGACGCGATGACGCCGCTCGGCCGCCACGTCGGGCTGGACAAGGGCCTGCTGGCGTCGGACGAGCCCGGGCTCAGAGCGTTCGCGCGGCTGTGCGTGCGCAAGGGCGTGACGACTGCCGCCGACCTCGCCAACCTGTTGCCGGATGCTGCCGTGAGCATGATGGCGCGGGTGGGAGCCGAGCCGATGTTTCCAGCGCGGATCGTTTCGCTGCGTGTCATGCGTGGCGTGACGCCGAAGGACGCGATTGCCCACGGCGTCGCACTGAAATCGCTCAGCACGGAGCAGATGCGTTTCGGTGCGGTGAAAATCGTCGTCGACGGCTCGATCCAGGGTTTCACTGCGCGGTTGCGGTGGCCGGGATATCTGAATGGCGCGCAACCGGGCCTCTGGTACGTCACACCCGAACATCTCGGCGAAGCGCTGGAGCTGGCGTTGCAGGCGGGCGTGCAGATCCATGCGCACACCAACGGCGACGAGGCGACCGAACTGGTTCTCGATACGCTCGAGGTGGCGTTGAAAAAATATCCCGCGCCCGACCATCGCTTCACGTTGCAGCACTGCCAGCTTGCAAACGCCGCACAGTTCCGGCGCATGAAGAGCCTGGGCCTGTGCGTGAATTTGTTTCCCAATCATCACTTCTATTGGGGCGACGAGCACTATCGCATGACTGTCGGCCCCGAGCGCGCCGAGCGTATGAATGCCTGCGCCACAGCGCTTGCGACGGGTGTACCGCTGGCCATCCATTCCGACGCTCCGGTGACGCCATTGGGTCCGTTGTTCACGGCGTGGTGTGCGGTCAACCGGTTGATCGCGAGTGGCCGGGTGCTCGGCGCGCACGAGCGGATCAGCGTCGCCGACGCGTTGCGCACAATCACGCTGGGGGCGGCATACACATTGAAAATGGATGCCGAGATCGGGTCGATCGAGGTCGGCAAGCGCGCGGACTTCGCCGTGCTCGACAGCGATCCGACGACTGTTGCTCCAGCCGAACTCAAAGACGTCGGCATCTGGGGCACGGTGCAGGGAGGCCGTGTGTTCGAAGCGGCGACGATTTGAGCGGCGCCCGCGCTGGGCAGGCGTTGCCGGTGACGGTGCTGGGCGGCTACCTCGGCGCGGGCAAGACGACGCTGGTCAACCATCTGCTGCGAAATGCGGACGGACGGCGCATCGCGTTGGCGGTCAACGAGTTCGGCGCGTTGCCCATCGACAGCGATCTGATCGAGGGCGCGGACGGCAACGTGCTGACGCTCGCGGGCGGGTGTATCTGTTGCACGTTCGGCAGTGACCTGGTGGCTGGATTGATGGAGTTGGCCGAGCGTGCCGACACACTCGATCACATCATCATCGAGGCCAGCGGCGTGGCCCTGCCCGATGCCATCGCCCAATCGTTGTCGCTGGTGCCGGGTGTGGGGCTGGATGCGATCGTGGTGATGGCAGATGCCGAGACGGTGCGCGCGCGGGCGTCGGATTTCTACATGGGCGATACGATCACGCGGCAGCTCGCGGCAGCCGATCTGCTGGTGGTGAACAAAACCGATCTCGTTGCCGAAGACGCGCTGGGTGCACTGGACTCATGGCTCGCAACGATGAGTCCATCCGCGCGCATCATTCGCGCAGAGCAGGCAGTCGTCGCAGCCGACGTGGTGCTGGGGGCGGGCCGATGCGCTGCCGCTGTCACGCGATCGATGCCGCAATCGCCTAACCACACGACGGCAGCTCATGCATCGGCGCGTTTTGCCGTCGATCACGTCGTCGATGCAGCTCAGCTCGGGGCAGGTTTAGCAAAGCCTGCCTCCGGCTTGGTTCGCTCCAAAGGCTTCGTGCACGATGCCGTTCGGGGTTGGACCACGGTGCAGGTCGTGGGATCGCGGGTGACGCTCACCCCCATGCCGGCGGGCTCCGAACGGCAGGGACGACTGGTCTGTATTGCGCAAGGCCGCAGACTGGATGAAGCTGCTTTGAGGGCGATCATCGACACGGCCGCACGCGCCGAAATTTGAAGTCAACGCAGGAAACGCTCATGACCCAAGCTACCACCGCCAGCGCCGTTCTCGACCGCGTCCGCAGCTATCAGCCCGATCTCGCCGGCATTCGTCGCGACATCCATGCCCACCCCGAACTCGGTCTCGACACCCACCGCACGGCAGACGTGGTGGCCAAGCTGCTGGAGTCGTGGGGGCTCGAAGTCCATCGCATGGTGAAGGGCGCCGGCATCGTGGGCGTGCTGCGGTCGGGCAATGGTCCGCGTTCGGTCGGCCTGCGTGCCGACATGGATGCGCTGCCGATCAACGAGCGTACCGGCGCCGATTACAAGAGCAGTACATCCGGCGTGATGCACGCCTGCGGTCACGACGGCCACACGACGATGCTGTTGGGAGCAGCGCGCTATCTGGCTGAGACCAAGCAGTTCAACGGCACCGTCAACTTCATCTTTCAGCCCGGCGAAGAGGGCATGGGTGGCGCGCTCGCCATGCTCGAAGAAGGGCTGATCGAACGCTTTCCCTCCGACGAACTGTATGGCCTGCACAATCGTCCGGGCATGGAGGTCGGGCATTTCTCGATCACGCCCGGCGTGGCGATGGCGGGCGGCGGCTTTTTCGACATCACCATTACCGGCCGTGGCGCGCACGGCGCGTGGCCCAATTCGTCGGTCGATCCGGTGATCGCCGCCTGTCACATCGGCACCGCATTACAGACGGTCGTCGCCCGCAACATCGCGCCGGCCGACATGGCTGTGCTGAGCGTGACGAAGATCGCCAGCGGCGACGCCTACAATGTGATCCCCGAGCGCGCGACGATGGGCGGCACCATCCGCGCCATGAGCCGCGAGACGTTGCAGCAGATCGAGACCGGCATGAAGCGCGTGGTCGCTGGTGTCGCGACGGGCCTCGGTGCGAAGGCCGAAGTCGATTGCCGGCTGATCTTTGCGCCATTGGTGAATGCTGCCGAACCCACACGCTCAATCGCCGACGCAGCAGCCGAACT
Source organism: Hyphomicrobiaceae bacterium (assembly GCA_031365465.1). GTDB lineage: Bacteria > Pseudomonadota > Alphaproteobacteria > Rhizobiales > Hyphomicrobiaceae > JABFRJ01. The sequence goes on along the minus strand of JANLYD010000430.1, from coordinate 7,195 downwards.
GGTGGGCGAAGGCAACATCGACCGCAACAAGGTGGCCGCCTCCGCATCGGAAGATTTCGCGTTCATGCTCGAGAAAGTGCCGGGGGCCTACATCAATCTCGGCAACGGCGTCGCCAGCGCGCCCGTCCACAACGATCGCTACGACTTCAACGACGATGCTATTCCTTACGGCGCCGCAATGTTCGCGCGGCTGGTCGAACGCACGTTGGTGACCGAGCCGGGCGCTGCGTAAAGCGCTACTCGCGGCTAGTCGGATTGTGTTTAAACTGCGGACCCCTATCCAATCGTCATCCCGGCGAAGGCCGGGACCCACGACACGTCGTTGGTGGGACTGAACTCTGAAATAGCCCGTCGTTGTTGGTGTTTGTAATTCCGCAAAATCGGCTCTCACGTTGTCGTGGGTCCCGGCCTTCGCCGGGATGACGAGCGAGGGACATCTTGCGAGTGCGACGTGCAGAAGCAAATAGCACTCCGTAAGCGATGCATCACGCCTGTTGCTCGGGCACGGTCACGACCAGGATTTGCGAACGGATGGCGATGGAGATTTCGCGATCGGGTTTTGACGACAGCAGTTGGAACGCATTGCGCGCGCCGGGGGTGGGGTGGGCGTCGTCGTGCTTCGCCAGCAGGGGAATGGCCGCCAGCGCGCAGAGCACGAACGCCATCGCGGGCGCGAAACTTTCCTGTGCCGATGCGGTGCGCGAGCGAAACATGACGTCGGTCCTCGGGTCCAATGGAGCCGTCCGGAGGGTCGTCCGGATGAGCCGACATTGGCCGAGGGAGCGCAAAGCCGCAGTTCCCGGCGGCACATAGCGCCCTGAATTGTGGATTGTTTTGCGGGACGAGGCTTGGCAGGGCGGTAAGCCGATGCGCTAAGTGCGGTGCTGTCACTGCAACCAGGATTGGATCGACCGATGGCCCGTCTCCTCGCGATTTACAAAACGCCAGCCGATAAAAATACTTTCGATGCTTACTACTTCGACAAACACGTGCCGCTCGCCAAAACCATTCCGGGCTTGCGCAAATACGAGGTCAACGCCGGTCCCGTCATGGGCATGCAGGGGCCTGCGTCGACGTATCTGGTAGCGACGCTGCATTTTGACTCGCTCGCAGCCATCGCCACCGCAATGGCGACCGCTGAAGGCAAGGCGACCGCCGCCGACTTGCCGAACTTTGCCGCAGCCGGTGTCGAAGTCCTGTTCTTCGACGACAAGGTGGTTTGAGGGCTGCGAGGCCCGGCCTACGAAACGCTTCCCACAGCCCCTAAGTACGAAGCCGTGTCGTGTTCCTGCATCAGCTCTTTGCGATAGCGTGCCGGCGGTGACCCGAATTCGCGCTTGAAGGCGCGATTGAAGGCTGCTTCCGACTCGTAGCCGACATCCAATGCGACCTGCAGAACGGTGTCTTTCGACATCTGCAATTTGCGCGCCGCAAGCTGCATGCGCCAGCGTGCGAGATACGTCAGCGGCGGCTCGCCCAGATAGCGCGTGAAACGCTCGGCCAGAACCGAGCGGGAGGTGCCGACTTCGGTCGCCAACAGATCCATCGTCCACGGATGCGAGGGCCTCCGGTGTAAGTGCGCGAGGCTGCTCCCCGCAATCGGATCTCTCGCTGCCGCGAGCCAGCCGGTGTGTTCGGCCGACAACGTTTCCACGTAGCGGCGCAGCGTTTGAATGAAGATCGCTTCCGCCATCTTCGATAGCAGAATGTTGCGTCCCGGCAGACCTTGCTGCGATTGCGACACGAGATAGCGGATCGTGCTTTCCAGCCAAGCGCCGGTGACGTCGTCACGAATATTGATCTTGATGGTGGCGGGAAGCCCCGCGAGAAACAGCCGTTCGGCATGACGCTCGCAGCCGAAAAATCCGCAGATGAACTTTGTCGCGACACCACCGGCGCCGCCGCGCAAGTCGTGCAATTGGCCAGCAACGTGTTGGCGCAAGGTTTCCGCGCCGTCCGACAGCGCGTCTGATTTCCCATTGCCGAACGTGTGCGCCTGGCCATGCGGGATGACGACGATTTCGCCGGCGTCGACGCGCAGTTCGGGCTCGCCCGGAATCTGTACGAAGGCATGGCCCTCGGTCACCAGATGATAGCTGACAAGCCGTTCCGTGCCGGGCGCGAGAATGCGCGCTACCTGCTCGGCTGGCGGTGTCGAAAAGCCCCACGGCGCGGTGAATTCAGCGGTCATGAAGATTGCGCCCGTCATGCGCACCGCGCTGAGCATTTCGGAGAGAGCGTCCATGAAAACTCCCGTAGACACAGGCGAACATCATGCTTGCAGACAAACCCGGGCCTGCAAACAAACTAGGACGAGCGGCAAAGCCTTCCATGCAGACGCGATCCAGGATGCAATTCACATCACGTGATCGTCCGCGATCTCAGCGATCCCGGCGCAATGTATCACGTATGTTTGCAGCGCCGCTGTTCCATTCGATCTGATCGAGCAACCGAATTTTCGAGGAGTCGTTCATGCAGCCCACACGAGAACTCGACGCAAACAAGCTCAATGCCTTTGTCGGACAAATCCTCGGCGATCTCGGGGGTGCGTCGAGCATCGCCATGGTTCGAATGGGGGACACACTCGGACTCTACAAGGCGTTGCAGGGACATGGGCCGATGACCTGCCGGGAGCTTGCAACGTCGGCGAAAGTCGATGAGCGTTACCTCAGGGAATGGTTATCCAATCAGGCGGCGTCGAACTATCTGGACTACGATCCAGTCACCACCAAGTTCTCGCTCGGGCCTGAGCAGGCCATGATTTTCGCAAATGATCAAAGTCCGGTGTACATGATCGGCGCATTCGACCTCATGGCTGCAATGTTGAGTAATCAGCCGCAGGTCGAGGCGGCATTCAAGTCAGGTAAGGGCGTGGCCTGGGGCCAACAGGCGGGTTGCCTGTTCTGTGCGGTCGCGCGGTTCTTCCGTCCGGGATATCACAACAATCTCGTCGGCGCGTGGCTTCCGGCCCTCGATGGGGTCGTCGACAAGCTGAAGGCCGGCGCGCGCGTGGCCGACATCGGCTGCGGCCACGGCTGGTCGACGGTCATGATGGCGAAGGCGTTCCCGAAGTCGCAATTCATCGGCTACGACTTCCACGGCGGCTCGATCGAGGAGGCCAACAAGCACGCGAGACTGCACGGCGTCGAGGCGAATGCCCGCTTCGAGGTGGCGCTCGCCAACGGCTACCAAGGCCGCGATTTCGATCTCGTCACCAGCTTCGATTGCCTGCACGACATGGGCGATCCGGCCGGTGCTGCGTCCTATATCCGCAAATCGCTGAAGCCGGGCGGCACGTGGATGATCGTGGAGCCGATGGCAGGCGATACTCTGGAGAGCAACCTCAATCCAGTCGGGCGATTGTTCTATGCGGCGTCGACCATGATTTGCGTGCCTACATCCAAGGCGCAAGACGTCGGCACGGCACTCGGCGCACAGGCGGGCGAGGCCAAGCTCAGAGACGTCATAACGGGTGCCGGCTTCTCGAAATTCCGCCGCGCGACCGAGACACCGTTCAATATGATTCTTGAAGCCAGACCCTGAGCCTGTCTCTGGGGCCAGTCGTCGCGGGCGCCAGGTACCGGCGCCCGTAATGGCTCATCCGCGTCCGCGATAGGGGGCGACGCCTTGATCGGGCAACCACACGCCTTTGGGCGGCTCGCCGGTCTGATAGAACACGTCGATGGGAATGCCGCCGCGCGGATACCAGTAGCCGCCGATGCGCAGATAGCGTGGGGTCAACAGTGTCACCAGTCGCTTCGCGATACCGACGGTGCAGTCCTCGTGGAACGCGCCGTGATTGCGATGCGATTGCAGGAACAACTTGAGCGACTTGGATTCAACGAGCCACTGATCCGGCACGTAGTCGATGACGAGATGCCCGAAATCGGGCTGGCCGGTCACTGGACACAGCGAGGTGAATTCCGGGCAGGCGAAGCGTGCGAGGTACGTGGTGTCTGGATGCGGGTTCGGCACCCGCTCGAGTACGGCGCGGTCGGGGCTTTCGGGCGTCGGCACGGGGTGGCCCAATTGGGTGACGGCGGGTGACGACGAGGCGTGCGGCGTGTTTGTCATGAGTAACTCTGAAACGACCTAGATCCGGCTCTAAAGCCGCAGCCTTTATAGTGCGTCCGTCGCGGGCTGCCATTGCGTCACGCTGGCCGACGCCCAACCTACCCCACCCCACGCCACGTCAAGCAAAAACCGTTTACGGATAGTTCACCGTACCGAGGAAAACGGTGCGAGCCGATATTTGGCCATAAATCCTCCGTGAGCGCAGCACAATCGCGGCTTAGCCGTTCCCTTACTGTCGATGCGTGCGCTGTCCGTCCATCGGCTTGGTAAATATGCTGCGGATGTGCGGCGATTGTTAACGGTGCATTAACCCAATGAGCGCTACGAATCGTGGACGTAGGGGTGGCAAAATGTTGCGTCGTCATCGGGCTCGATCCAGTATGAAATGTGTAGTGCAGCGGGCACTCCCGCTCGGCTCTTTGGTTGTTGCGGCGCTGTTGGCTGCCTGCAGCACAGATATCAGCCGGCTGGAGAAGCCGAGGTACGCGCTGAACGAGCGCGGTCCCATTCCCCAGGAGCCGATCGGCCGGCGCAACGCAGGCGGCCCACCGGCGTACGACAATGCCGGCTGGGGCGACTCCGGTCCGCGCGCTGGTACAACCCTGCCGCCACCTCGCAACGATCGGGTGACCGCGCTGCCCGAGAGCTCTCAGCCGATCAACCCATCGCAGCCGTTCGATGCGCCCCGCAAGCCGAAGGCTGCCGCCGCAGCGCCCACTCCGGTCAGAAGCGTGAGCGCGCCCATCGTTGCCGGTTCAACCGTCGAAGTCCAGCAGGGCGACAGCCTCTATGCCTTGTCGAAGCGACATCACGTGTCGATCGCCGCATTGATGGAACTCAACGGCCTCAAGAATGCCAGCATCAAGCCCGGCCAGAAGATCGTATTGCCGGCCAATGCGCAGCGCCCCATCGCACGGCCAGTGAGTGTCGCTCCTGCGGCCGTTGTCGGACAGGCTCCGACCGGTTCTGCCCCAGCAGTCGCAGCATTGCCGGCGCCGGTAGTCGCGTCGACACTTCCGGCGGCCAACTGGGACGGCAGCTATGTCGTCAAATCCGGCGATTCGCTCTATGGAATCGCTCGCGCACACAAGATCCAGGTGGGTGAACTGCAGCGGCAGAACTCGATCACCGACGTGCTCAAGATGAAGCCCGGCATGACCCTCAAGGTGCCGTCCGGAGTGGCCGCTACGAGCGTCGCCGCAGCGCCGACCCCTACTGACGCAGTCGTGTTGCCGGTGCCCGTTGCTGTGGCTCAGCCCGCGCCCGCGCCGGTGACCGGCGGCGTGCGCCTGCTCAATCCGCCCGCGGAAGCGCTGCCTGCGAAAGAAGCCGCTGCGCCGTCGATCAAGGTCGCTGGTCCCGCCGCTGCGGCAGCCTCTGCAGGTGCCAAATTTCGGTGGCCGGCACGCGGCGCCATGCTGGCAGGTTTCGGCAAGCGGCCGGACGGCGCCCATAACGACGGCATGAACATCGCGGTCGCGGCGGGCTCAGACATCGCCGCCGCCGACGCAGGCACAGTGGCCTACGCCGGCAGCGAGATCAAAGCCTATGGCAACCTCGTATTGATCCGGCACGAGGGCGGCTGGGTGACGGCGTACGCCCACGCCGATCGCATCCTGGTGAAGCGCGGTGATTCGGTCACGCGCGGACAAGTAATCGCCAAAGCGGGCACCACCGGTTCTGTCGATCAGCCGCAAGTCCACTTCGAATTGCGCCAGGGATCCAAGCCCGTCGACCCCGCTCCGCACATGGAGAAGTAATCAGAAACGGCTGATACGATTGAGTGGATTCAACTTTTGTGCCTGCCAGCTGTGCGCCAGTTGGCGGGCACACGTGTTTTTTGCTGTTTGTACTAAAGTCGTAGTCCGCATGAATAGTTCGACTGTGCCGATCAAACCCATTACTCTCGGCTTCAAGAAATGCATCGTTAAAAATCCGTAAGCAGACAGAAACGTCAGCGGTGCATCGCTTAACGGGTGGATCCTCAGGGAGAACAACAAACATGGCTACGGCCTATGATTCAGGCGTTCGCGCACCGACGCGCGGCATGACGGGCGAAGAGGTGAAAGTCATCATCGCTTCGTCGCTCGGTACCATCTTCGAGTGGTATGACTTTTATCTGTACGGCGCGTTGGCGGCCATGATCGGTGCCAACTTCTTCTCGTCATTCGACGTGAACACACGCAACATTTTCGCGCTGTTGGCGTTCGCAGCCGGCTTCCTGGTCCGCCCCTTCGGCGCGCTCTTCTTTGGACGTCTCGGCGACTTGATCGGCCGTAAGGCGACCTTCCTGATCACAATTTTGATCATGGGTGTGTCCACGTTCCTCGTCGGCCTGCTGCCTGACTACAACACCATCGGCTGGGTCGCCCCCGTCGTGCTCATCGCGCTGCGCATGTTGCAGGGCCTCGCCCTCGGCGGCGAATACGGCGGTGCCGCGGTTTATGTGGCCGAGCACGCGCCTCCAGGCCGACGTGGCTTTTATACCAGCTGGATTCAGACTACCGCCACACTCGGTCTGCTGCTCTCGCTGATCGTGATTCTGGTTTTGCGGCAGTCGATGACGGCCGTGGAATTCGCTTCGACCTACGATCTCGGGTTCTTCGGTCTCAAGGGCGGCTGGCGCATCCCCTTCCTCGGCTCCATTCTGCTGCTGATCATTTCGGTGTTCATCCGTCTTTCGATGAACGAAAGCCCGGCCTTCCAGAAAATGAAGGAAGAAGGCACGCGTTCCAAGGCACCGTTGAAGGAAGCATTCGGCAACTGGGCCAACGGCAAGATCGTGTTGATCGCTCTATTCGGCCTCGTCGTCGGCCAGGCCGTCGTGTGGTACACCGGACAGTTCTATGCGCTGTTCTTCATCCAGAACGTGCTCAAGGCCGATCTGCTGACCTCGAACGTGTTGATTGCCTGGGCACTCATTTTGGGCACCGGCGGCTTCCTGTTCTTCGGCTGGCTGTCTGATCGTATCGGCCGTCGTGTGGTGATCCTCAGCGGCTGCCTCATCGCCGCGCTCACCTACTTCCCGATCTTCTGGTCGCTGACGAGCATCATCAATCCGCAGCTCGAGTCGGCACTGTCCAAGGTGAAGGTCGAACTCAAGGCCGACCCCGCAGAATGC
>JANLYD010000412.1:0-2908 GCA_031365465.1 Hyphomicrobiaceae bacterium | reverse complement strand
CTTCCGCCGCAAAGCTTTCAGCAGGCGCTGCACAATCGTCTGTTGCGGTGGTCCAAACTGATTGGGACAACGCTCGACAAGGCGGCCGAGGATCACCAGGGCGGTCAGCCTTGGCTCGGCCGTAAGCCAACTCTCGATATCTTGGATATGCGGATCGAGCATGGAGGGCATCCGCACCCGCGTCTTGTAGGGCTTGTGCATCCGCCGATGGATGATACGCTGCTCGCCACACTGCACCTCCTTGCCGAGCGTCTTGGCAAACGTCACCGCATCCGGCGCTGCAGGGCTTGCCACAGCGATCTTGCCGGCCCGGCCGTCGACGCGCGTGCCCAGCTCAGCCTGGGCTGCACGCATCTCCGCAAGCAGCGCGACCGGATCGAGGGTGCGGTAGAGGTCCCGTAGACGTTTCTTTACAGCGTTGCTCACTTTCGGGTGCGCCAGAGCACGTGCATAGGGCGTCGCCGGGACATGATAGCGCTTGATCACCTTCGCGCCCTCCCGCCGCTTGTCCTTCAGCTTGAACGACGGCTGGAAGAAGTTCGTATGCAGCCGGGATGCAGCATACAGACGAACAAGCACGCGCGCGGTGTCGACGCCCTCGAAGCGGCCGTAGCCGACAAGACGCCGGACGACCGCGCCATTCTTCTGCTCGACGAAAGCTTGATCATTTTTCTTGTAGGCCCGCGAGCGCGTCACCTCCATCTTCTGTGCGCGACACCACGGCACGACGACATCGTTCATGAATGCGCTGTCGTTGTCGAAGTCGGCTCCCAGAATGAGCCAGGGAAACAGGCTCTGTGCGCGTTCCATCGCTTGCACAACAAGCCCGCTCTCGCGCGTCACGAGCGGCATGCACTCAGTCCAACCGGTCGCAATATCGACCATCGTCAGCGTCTGGATGAACGAGCCCGCCACCGACGTGCCGCCGTGCGCCACCATGTCAACCTCGCAAAACCCAGGCGCCGGATCGTTCCAATCATTGAACGTTCTGATCGGCACCTCGCGTCGGATTGCGGAGTAGAAACCAACTCGTCGGCGTCTGCCGCCAGCCGCCGCGATTTTGGTGTCGACCAGCAGGCGGTCGATCGTCGCTGCGCTGACGTCCAGCACGAGTGCGCGCTCGGCCTTGCCGAGCGTCAGCCTGCCGTGCCGCTCCAGCGACGGCAGCAGCGTCGGGATCATCACGACAAGGCGCTTGCCGCAGATCCGGTCGGATGCTTCCACAGCGCCACCAGCGCATCCTTGGTTATCGCGCCGTAGATCGGCTTCCGTCGGCGTGGCGCGCCCGGTTCGACCGTCGGCTGGCCGGCAAGGGCTCGCACCGCGTGTTTGCGATGCCAGTCGGTCACCGCGCACAGTTCGTCGAGAATGCGCGCCTTCTCGGCTCGTTTGCCTGCCCGATAGCGTTCCGCCACCACTGCCGTAATCTCGCGCCGCGCGCCCATGCTGATCTGTCTCGCCATCGGCGACACCGATCCGATTCGGTGCCGCGGACCCAGTCCTGGCGGTCAGTTCTCCGGTAACATTTTTGGTGAGGCAATGCGCCCCTTATCGGCGTGCAATTTTGACCCCGGCGGTGCGTACACTGCCCGCCTCTGAGACCGGAGCTGGGAGGCGCAGCCGACCAGCGTAGGGCTCAGAGGCGGGTTCGCTTGTTTTTTGACGGTGATGGCAACGGGTGGCTTGGCTGCCGCTCAGCGTCGGTTCTTGAAGCGCCAGCTGTCGTTGCCGGTCTCGACGATGTCGCAGTGGTGCGTGAGACGGTCGAGAAACGCCGTCGTCATTTTCGGATCGGCGAACACCGTCGGCCATTCGGCGAAGGCGAGATTGGTCGTCACGATGATCGAGGTGCGCTCGTAGAGCCGGCTGATGAGGTGGAACAGCAGCTGGCCGCCGGATTGCGCGAACGGCAGATAGCCGAGTTCGTCGAGCACCAGCAGGTCGACACGCGACAGCCGGTCGGCGATGCGGCCCTGACGACCCTGCTTCACTTCCGCCTCGAGCCTGTTGACCAGATCGACGACGTTGAAGAACCGCGCCTTCTTGCCAGTTCGAATGATGCTGCGCGTGATGCCGATGGCAATATGACTCTTGCCGGTGCCAGTTCCACCGACCAGCACGACATTACGCTGATCGGCCAGGAATGCGCCGGTGCTCAGTTGTTCGATCAGCGCGCCGTTGATCGGCGTGCCATCGAACTTCAGATCGGCCAGTTCTTTCGCCAGCGGCAGTTTGGCTATGGTCATCTGGTAGTTGATGGAGCGCGCATTCTTCGCGGCGATTTCGGCCTTGAGCAGCGCGCCGACGATCTTCTCGACGCCGTGCTGGCGCTTGATGCCGACCGCGATGATCTCATCGTAGGCAGCCCGCATGCCAGCGAGTTGCAGCGTGCCCATCATTTCCAGGATCTCAGAGCGCTCCACAGCCCGCCTCCACTGGTGCAAGTGCGGTACGCAAACGATCGTAGCGGGCACAATCGGCCAGCGGTGGCACTGTCAGCTCAAGCCGTTCCGGCGTCATCACCGGCGCGACCGGTTGTGGCTGTTGTCGTCGCGCCAGCACATTCAAGACCACGTCGGCGCTGGCAATATGGGCGTCGAGAGATTCCGCGCAGGCAGCATCGACGGCCTGCAATCCGTCGGTCAACACGGCCGCGAAGATCTTCACCATCTGCCGGTCGCCATCATCGGAACCCGCGAGTTTGCGGCGTATCTTCTCGATGGATGAAGGCAGCGGCCAGTCTTTGAACGGCGCGCCGTTCCGGAGCGCGCCGGGCTTGCGGGCCAGCACCGGCACGTAATGCCAGGGATCATAGGCCGTCTGGTTGCGCCCGAACTTCCGGGCGTGCTCGCCGACGACGACGCCGTCCTGCTTGATGACGATGCGGTCAGCGTAGGCATGGATGTCG
>JANLYD010000455.1:0-1795 GCA_031365465.1 Hyphomicrobiaceae bacterium | reverse complement strand
GGCGGCCCGATCGGGATGCGCCTTGCAGTGAAGCATCCTGACAAGGTTCTCGGTTTCGTCGTCCAGAACGCCGTCGCGAATGTCGAAGGATGGAATCCCGAGGTTATCGGCAGCTTCTTGCCTGCGTGGAAGAACCGGACGCCGGAGACAGAAAAACCGCTGCGCGCAGCCTTCACCGCCGACGCGACCAAGTTCCAGTACACGCACGGCGTCTCCCGCACGGACCGCATCAACCCAGATGCTTGGGTCTATGACCAGGCACGTGTCGATCGTCCCGGCAACGACAAGATCCAAGTTGAGCTGCTCTACCAGTACCAGGACAACGTCGCTGAGTACCCCATGTGGCAGGAGTATTTGAAGGCCAAGCAGCCGCCAATCCTCGTTGTTTGGGGCACCAATGATCCGTTCTTCACGCTTGCTGGCCGCGACCTCTTCAAGGCGCTAGTGCCGAATACGGAAGTGCACTCTTACGATGCCGGCCACTTCGCGCTCGAAACGCACGCCCCTGAAATCGCGTCTGGCGTGATGAGCTTCCTCGATCAATTGCCGACGATGAACTGAGACAGGAGCGATGTTTCAATGACTGTTACCAAACGGAAGATTGCCGCCCTCGCACGCCTAGCGGCTGTAGCGCTTGCAGCTACGCCCGCCGCTGCTCAAGTCCAGAAGTCCGGCAATTTCTTGAGCCTCGATCTCGCCATGGAGGCCGCCGCGGAAGCAGTCCACGTCTGCGCCGAAAAAGGCTGGCCGGTGAGCGTGTCCGTCGTCGATGCGGCGGGCAACGTCAAGGTGCAGGCCAAGGGCGATCACAGCACGATTCACACCAAGGATTCGAGCTTCCGCAAAGCCTACACGACGGTGACCATGGGGCCATTGTTCGGCTTCGACACGCTCGGTGTTTGGGTCGAGAAGCTCAAGACCAATCCCTACGCGCCCGCCTACGCAAGTCTTCCAGATATTTTCTTGTTGCCCGGCGCGGTGGCGGTGAAGACCAAGGGCGAAATCGTCGCGGCCATAGGTGTCGGGGGAGCACCAGGCGGCGAAAAAGATGAGGTCTGCGCGGTCGCGGGTCTCGCAAAGATCCAGGATCGTCTGCCTCAATGAGTCTTGGTCACGGAGGGCTTGAGCATGCGCGTTGACAGTAACACGACGAGTCGAGGTGAATTTATGGGAAGAGACTCAACAGTTGGACAGGCACGCGCCCGCGTCTTTTCTGTTCGTGCCGGCCGCGTTGCCCCGCTCGGACCAGACGGCGTGCGCAGCGCATTCGTAAAACGCGAACTCGAGGGTCCAGCAACCGTAACTGAACTTGGCATCGAAGGCGATGAACAAGCCGATCTGAGCGTTCACGGTGGATTTGACAAGGCGGTCTACGGCTATGCGATGTCCAATTATGCGACATGGTTGCGTGAATTTCCTCAACACGCGAGCCTGCTCGTACCGGGCGGTCTTGGTGAAAATCTCTCTCTTGACGGGGTTGATGAGACCACGGTTTGCGTCGGCGATGTCGTGCGCATGGGCAGCACGCTGCTGCAGGTCACGCAACCGCGCCAGCCGTGCTTCAAGCTGGCCTTGCTCTATAACGACCGGCGTATGCCACGGGGCATGATGAGAAACGGCCTTTGTGGTTGGTACTATCGCGTTCTGGAGCCCGGACAATTGAGGGCTGGCGATTTCGCGCTTCTTCAAGAACGGCCGAACCCGGATTGGCCAATCGCTCGGTTTTTCCGGCTGATCGCGACGCGATCGGCGACACGCGGCGACATGTGTGAACTCGCGGCCCTGGACGGGCTCG
>JANLYD010000447.1:0-3834 GCA_031365465.1 Hyphomicrobiaceae bacterium | reverse complement strand
CCCTGAACTTAGGCCCTGGAACTTAGGCGCTGGAACTTAGGCGCTGGAACTTAGGCCCTGAACTTGGGCCCTGGAGGGGCCAAGGACTGTAGCCACGGGTGGAGCGCCAGCGAAACCCGTGGATGCCATCGTCGTGCGTTCTGCCCCGGAGGGGCAGCGGAGCGTCGGCACGAGTGCTCTCCAGTATGTGCTTGCCTTGCACGTCCTTCACCCCTCCGGGGCGAAACCGACGATATCACTACCACGGGGTTCACCCGTGGCTACAGTCGTACGCCCCTTCGGGGCGACCAGACGTTGCTGGGCGGCTACAGGCTACCTTTGGTCGAGGGGACGCGTTTGCCTTGGCGGGGGTCGATGGCGATGGCTTCGCGCAGGGCGCGGGCCAGCGCCTTGAAGCAGGTTTCGGCGATGTGGTGGTTGTTCTCGCCGTAGATGTTGGCGATGTGCAACGTGATGCCGGCGTGCTGGGCGAATGCTTGAAACCACTCGCGGAAAAGTTCGGTGTCCATGTCGCCGAGCTTGGCCTGCGAGAACTTGACGTGCCAGATGAGGTAGGGACGGCCGGATACGTCGATCGCGCAGCGGGTCAACGTTTCGTCCATCGGCAGATCGATGGAGGCGTAGCGGGTGATGCCGGCCTTGTCGCCGAGCGCCTTGGCGACGGCTTGCCCCAGGACGATGCCGCTATCTTCGGTCGTGTGATGAAAGTCGATATGCAGGTCGCCCTTGGCTTCCAGCTTGATGTCGATCAGCGCGTGGCGGGCGAGCTGCTCCAGCATGTGATCGAGGAAGCCGACGCCGGTGCGGATCTCGTAGGCGCCGGTGCCGTCGAGGTCGATGGTCGCCTTGATCTGCGTTTCCTTGGTGGTCCGGTCGATGGTGGCAGTGCGTTTCACGGGGCTATCCTAAGCAGGCGGAACGGGCAGGCATTTCAGAATAGCCTATCGGGCCTTGATTTACACTTCGTTCATCCTGACGTACCACGCCTGCCGATACTGGCTGAACACCAACCGACGGGACTATGGAGCATGTCGCAAGGTAACCAGATTCCTGTCTGGCACGGGACGACGATTTTGACGGTTCGCAAGGGCGGGCGCGTGGTGATTGCGGGCGACGGACAGGTCAGCCTCGGGCAGACCGTGATCAAGGCTAATGCGCGGAAGGTGCGCGCGTTGGGCACTGGCGACGTCATCGGCGGATTCGCCGGGGCCACAGCCGATGCCTTCACGCTGTTCGAGCGGCTGGAAGCGAAGCTGGAAAAATATCCGGGGCAACTGACCCGCGCGTGCGTCGACCTGGCCAAGGACTGGCGCACGGATCGCTATCTGCGCCGGCTTGAAGCGATGATGCTGGTGGCGGACGCCAACGTGTCGCTGGTGCTGACGGGGACGGGCGACGTGCTGGAGCCGGAGCGCGATTGTGCGGGCATTGGATCGGGTGGCAATTATGCTTTGGCGGCCGCCCGCGCGTTGCTCGACACCGACTTGTCGGCGGAACAGATCGCGCGCAAGGCGATGGCGATCGCGGCAGAGATTTGCGTTTATACAAACGGAAACCTCACGGTCGAAAGCCTGGACAGCAAGCGCTAGGCACTCACTGCCGTTGCGGTGTTCCGGCATATCCGGCCAGCGGCTGATAGGACGATTTCAACAAGGGACCGGCGATTGAAACCGGGGCCGAAAAGTCGTCGGTCAGGTAGCTGTCCAGTTGCGCTGCCATCGACGCATTATAGCCGGTGATAGGTTGATACTGCGACGTGACGGGCAGGGACGCGCATCCGCGATCGGTAAAGTCGTCGGCGAGATAGATATCGATGGCTGCGAACTGATCGGGCGTCTGTGCTACATCTGCGGCGCTGGCGACTTGGGTCATCGACGCGAACAAGATCGCGGCTACTGCCCAATACCGAACGCTGCGGCGAGACGCGACCGGCGCGTGCGCATAAGTGGCTCGCAAATCAAACATGGGGACTCCTTCGGGACATCGTGCGCACGACTGAGCCTCACGCACACGACGTGCGGTGCCAACTTCGCCGCGGATACATGCTCTGCTTACGTGTCGACTGTTGCGTACCTGTCGAGCAGATCGAGTGACGCTATTCTGCGCCTGCCAACGCGAGTGCCATCTGGACATCCGGAATGGCACTCACGGACATCATGCCAAGGGCTATGATCGACAAAGCGCCAAGCACCAGCGGCACACGCAGGGCAAATACAAACATCGGATGCATCATAATACCTCGGCCAAAATATGGGACAAATATACGGTCAGTTGAAACTGCGTTACCACGCGCAATTAAAATAACACGCGCTAACGAAAATTACCGATGACATATGCTTATAATATAATTGCCTGTTGTTTAAAATCAGAGGTTGCGCTGCGCGTTTCGATCGCGGGCGAGGCGGTGCGGCCGAGTACTCAATTTCGCCGACTTGCCCGTCATATCCTCTCCCAACACGCGGTGAAAATCTGCTACCCACCCCGCAGCCGCACTGCAATCCCCTGACCAGCGTGACCTTCGATGCCCCCGCCTCGCCGCATTCTCTGTATCGGCCATTCCGCCCTCGATCGCATTTATCGCATCGAGGCGTTTCCGCCTGAACCAACGAAAGTCCGCGCGATCGAGCACGTCGAGTCGGGTGGCGGCATGGCGGCGAATGCGGCGGTGGCGATCGCGAGGCTCGGCGGCAAGGCTGAGTTGTGGAGCCGCGTCGGCGACGATGCCGCCGGGCAGACCATCAAGGCCGGGTTGAAAAGCGAGCGGGTCGACGTGCGTTACGTACAGGCGTTCGAAGATGCGCGTTCGTCGACATCGGCCGTGATCGTCGACGACCGGGGCGAGCGCCTGATCGTCGGCCAACGTGACACCGGCATGCCCTCGTCGACGGACTGGCTACCGCTCGAGCGGGTCGGAGAAATGCATGCGGTGCTAGGTGACGTGCGCTGGCTGGAGGGATTGCGGGCGGTATTTTCGCGAGCGCGCGAAGAAGGGGTTCCGACCATCCTGGATGCCGATCTCGGCGCGCGCGAAGTGCTGCCGGAAATTCTGGCGTTGACTGATTATGCCGTCTTCAGCCGGCCGGCCTTGCGAGAATACGCCGGGCATCCGAGCGACGCCCCCGATCTCGGGCCCGCGCTCGATCATGTGTTGTCGCTCGGACCGATGCACGCCGGCGTGACGATGGGAGCGCTCGGGTATCGCTGGCATGAAAAGGGAGCGCTCGGCGACCGGCTGACCGGACACGTGCCGCCGCCGCAAGTCGACGTGATCGACACGACGGGCGCGGGGGATGCCTTCCATGGTGCCTTTGCGTTGATGCTGGCCGAGGGACATCCGACGCACGTGTGTGCAGTGATTGCGGCTGAAGTGGCGGCACGGAAATGCACGCGGCTTGGAAGCCGGGCCGGTTTACCGCGTCGTGCCGAGGTGCGGGCGCTGGCAGAATTACGGTGATGCCGTGCAGGTTCGGGCTCGCCGTGCGGAAGCATTGCAGAGCGAACTGGCGCTCGTGCTAAATACTCTGGACCTGGGCTGGTGATCTCCGGAAGCTCGATTGGTGCCACGCGGTCGCGGACGAGATACGTAATGACGTTCAAGCTCACATTCCTCGGGACGGGTTCATCGGGCGGCGTGCCACGGATCGGTCATCACTGGGGACACGCCGACAAAACGAACCCGAAAAATCGCCGGCGGCGTTGCGCGGTCGTCGTCGAGCGGACCGGGCCCAAGGGGACGACGACGGTGCTGATCGACACGCCGCCGGATCTGCGCGAGCAGTGCCTGCAGTATGACGTGATGCGGGTCGACGGCGTGCTGTTCACGCACGATCATGC
>JANLYD010000370.1:0-22357 GCA_031365465.1 Hyphomicrobiaceae bacterium | reverse complement strand
CTCGATCGTTTTGATGGTGACCGGGTTGTCGTTGATGTTGAGCGTGCAGGAGGCTTCGCACGGTGCCGGGCAGACGCGGCCGGTGACCTCGGGAAAATTATTAGTCGAGTGCAGGTTGCGCGCGGCCTCTTCCCAGTTGCCGGAGTAGACGAGATCGTTCCAGTCCGGGATCTGATTGTTGACCGGGCAGCCGGTCGGCATGCTGGTGATGGTGTTGGTGCCGTGGCAATAGGGCACGCCGCAATTCATGCAACGCGCGGCCTGCTCGCGGATATCCTTCTCCGGCAGCGGAAGGATGAACTCCTTGTAGTTGCGGATGCGTTCCTCGACCGGGAGGTAATCCCGATCTTCCCGCTCAAATTCGAGGAAACCCGTGACTTTACCCATTGATGTCACGCACGGGCGAGCTTCGGTTTCTCGGCCTCGGCGGCTTCGAGCGCCTTCAGCTCAGCGAGCGCGCGGCGGTATTCGACGGGCATCACTTTGCGGAACATCGGGCAATATTTCGTCCAGTCAGCGAGGATTTCAGCGGCGCGCTTTGAGCCGGTGAAACGGGCGTGGCGGGTGATCAGGATGCGCAGCCGCTCGGCGTCATATTGCGTGAGGTCGGCGGAGATGTCGACACGGCCGTGCGACTCCAGGTCGTTGGCGTGGCCGTAGACCTTGTCGCTGACCTCTTCCTCGGCCGCGACAGGCTGCAACTCGACCATCGCCATGTTGCAGCGTTTCTCGAACGTGCCGTCCTCGTCGAGCACATACGCGATGCCGCCCGACATGCCGGCTGCAAAGTTGCGCCCTGTCTGGCCCAGCACCACAACAACGCCGCCGGTCATGTATTCGCAGCCATGATCGCCGGTGCCTTCGACGACGCAGACCGCGCCTGAGTTACGCACGGCGAAGCGCTCACCGGCGACGCCGCGCAAGTACGCTTCACCGAGAATGGCGCCGTACAGCACGGTATTGCCCGCGATCATGCTTTCTTCGGGCACGATCCCGCTCTTTGGATCAGGGCGCACGATCAACTTTCCGCCCGACAAGCCCTTGCCGACGTAGTCGTTGGCTTCGCCGATCAGGTCGAGCGTTACCCCACCCGCCAACCACGCGCCGAACGATTGGCCGGCGATGCCCTTGAGCGTGACGTGAATGGTATCCTCGGCCAAGCCAGCGTGCCCGTAGCGGCGGGCGACTTCACCCGACAGCATGGCACCTGCAGCACGGTCGCGGTTGGAGATCGTGTGCTCCAGCTTGACCGGCTTCTTCTTTTCGAGCGCCGATTTAGCACCCGCGATCAAGGTTTGGTCGAGCACCTTTTCAAGTCCGTGGTTCTGACGTTCTGCGTGGAAGATACCGACCGATGCCGGCACGTCAGGGCGCTCGAACAACCCTGAGAAATCCAAGCCGCGGCTCTTCCAATGGCCGATGGCGCTATCGGTATCGAGGACATCGGACTGTCCGACCATTTCGTCGAAGGTCGCAAAGCCCAGTTCGGCCATGAGTTCGCGCACCTCCTCGGCGATGAAAAAGAAAAAGTTGATCACGTGTTCGGGCTGACCGTTGAATTTTTTGCGCAGTTCAGGATCTTGCGTCGCGACGCCGACCGGGCAGGTGTTGAGATGACACTTGCGCATCATGATGCAGCCGGCAGCAATCAGGGGCGCGGTGGCAAAACCGAACTCGTCGGCGCCGAGCAATGCACCGATTACAACGTCGCGGCCCGTGCGCACGCCGCCATCGACCTGCACCGCGATGCGCGAACGCAAGCGATTGACCACCAGCGTCTGATGCGTTTCGGCAAGGCCGATTTCCCAAGGGGAACCGGCGTGTTTGATCGACGTCAACGGGGACGCGCCGGTGCCACCTTCGAAGCCGGAAATCGTGACGTGATCAGCGCGCGCCTTGGCGACGCCGGCCGCAACCGTGCCGACGCCCACTTCCGACACGAGCTTCACCGACACGTCGGCTTTCGGATTGACGTTCTTGAGATCGAAGATCAGCTGCGCCAAATCTTCGATCGAATAGATATCGTGATGCGGGGGGGGCGAGATCAACCCCACGCCCGGCGTCGAGTGGCGCACTTTGGCAATCGTCGCGTCGACCTTGTGGCCGGGCAACTGGCCGCCTTCGCCGGGCTTTGCGCCCTGCGCCATCTTGATCTGCATCATGTCGGAATTGACGAGATATTCCGTCGTGACACCGAAGCGGCCGGACGCCACCTGCTTGATGGCGGAACGCATGCTGTCGCCGTTGGGCATCGGCGTGTACCGATCGCTTTCCTCGCCACCTTCGCCGGTGTTCGACTTGCCGCCCATGCGGTTCATCGCAATCGCCAGCGTGGTGTGCGCCTCGCGGCTGATCGAGCCGTAGGACATCGCGCCCGTTGCGAAGCGTTTCACCAGCTTTTCGGCTGGTTCGACTTGAGCGATCGGGATGACACTGCGGCCCATCTCGGCTGCGGACTTGATGCGGAACAGGCCGCGCAAAGTCATCAACTGCTCGGACTGGTCGTTGACGCCTTTGGCGTAGTCGCGCCACTTCTGCGGAATGTTGCCCGCCATCGCGTCCTTGACGTCGGTCCCGCGAACGGCGTGCTGCAAGTCGGCGACCGTTTGCGGCCGCCACATGTGCGCCTCGCCACGCGTGCGGTAGGCATACTCGCCGCCCACTTCAAGTTGCGTTTCCAGATGCGGGACTGCGGCAAATGCCTGACGGTGACGTTCGACGGTTTCGCGCGCGATCTGCACGAGCCCGACGCCCTCGACTTGGGTGTGCGTGCCGGTGAAGTAGCGCTTCACGAACGAGGATTTGAGGCCGACAGCATCGAAGATCTGTGCGCCGCAATAGCTCTGATAAGTGGAGATGCCCATCTTCGACATGACCTTGAGCAGGCTTTTGTCGACCGCCTTGATGTAGCGCTTCTGCGCTTCCTTGACCGTCAACTTCTCGTCGAGTTCGGGCAGCAGTTGCTCCAGCGTCTCGAAGGCGAGATAGGGGTTGATGGCTTCGGCGCCATAGCCTGCAAGCGTTGCGAACTGATGCACCTCGTGCGCTTCGCCGGTCTCGACGACGAGGCCGACGGACGTGCGCAAGCCCTGCTTGATCAGATGGTGGTGCACGGCGCTGACCGCGAGCAGCGACGGGATCGGCACGCTGTCGGGTCCGACGAGGCGATCCGACAGAATGATAATGTTGTAGTCCTTGGAGCGCACGGCCTCCTCGGCTTCCGCGCACACCGTGTCGAGCGCCCAGCTCATGCCACGCGCGCCCTTGGACGCGGGATAGGTGATGTCGATGGTGATGGACGAGAACTGGTTGTCGGCCACAGCGCCGATCTGGCGGATACGCTCCAGATCGTCGTTGGTGAGGATCGGTTGATAGATCTCCAGACGCTTCTGCTTCGAGGTGCCTTCGAGGTCGAGCAGGTTGGGTCTTGGCCCGATGAAGGTGACGAGGCTCATGACGATTTCCTCGCGGATCGGATCGATCGGCGGGTTCGTCACCTGCGCGAAGTTCTGTTTGAAGTAGGTGTGCAGCAGCTTCGATTTCGACGACAGGACGGACACGGGCGTGTCGGTGCCCATGGAGCCGATAGCTTCCTGCCCGGTGCTGGCCATCGGGGACATCAGGAACTTGAGACTTTCCTGCGTGTATCCGAACGCCTGCTGCAGATCGAGCAGGGCGACGTTCGACTTGGTTTTGACCGCAGCCTTCTTCGGCAACGGCAGATCGCCGACCTGAATTTGGGTGCGCTTGAGCCACTGCTCGTAGGGGTGAGCGGCGGCGATGTCGCGCTTCAGTTCGTCGTCTGAAACGATGCGGCCCTTTTCGAGATCGATGAGCAGCATCTTGCCGGGCTGCAGGCGCCATTTTTTGGAGATGTTGGCCTCGTCGACGGGCAACACGCCACTCTCCGACGACATGATGACGATGTCGTCCTTGGTGACGAGGTAGCGCGCGGGACGCAGGCCGTTGCGATCGAGAGTCGCGCCGATCTGGCGGCCGTCGGTGAACGCCATGGCGGCGGGGCCGTCCCACGGCTCCATGAGGCAGGCATGATATTCGTAGAAGGCGCGGCGGTTGCCATCCATCAGCGGATTGCCAGCCCACGCCTCGGGGATCAGCATCATGGCGGCGTGCGCGAGGCTGTAGCCGCCCATGGTCAGGAATTCGAGGGCGTTGTCGAAGCAGGCGGTGTCGCTCTGGCCCTCGTAGGAGATCGGCCACAGCTTGGAGATGTCGTTGCCCCACAGTGGCGACGACACGGACGCCTGCCGGGCCGCCATCCAGTTGACGTTGCCGCGCAGCGTGTTGATCTCGCCGTTATGGGCGACCATGCGGTAGGGATGGGCGAGTTTCCACGACGGGAACGTGTTGGTGGAAAAGCGTTGATGCACCAGCGCCATCGACGACAGGACGCGCGGGTCGGACAGGTCGGTGTAGTAGGCTTTCACCTGATACGACAGGAACATGCCTTTATAGACGACGGTGCGTGACGACAGCGAGACTGTGTAATGGCCGATGTCGCGGCCCTTGTAGGCATCATAGACGGCGTTCGACACGACCTTGCGGATGAGGAACAGCTTACGCTCGAATTCAGCTTGGTCGAGCATGCCCGCCGGACGGCCAACGAAGATCTGCCGATGGACGGGTTCGGTGGCGCGGACCATGTCGGACAGCGAGGCATTGTCGGCAGGCACGGTGCGCCAGCCGAGGAACTCCAGGCCCTCCTGCCGGATCAGGCGTACCCACACGCGTTCGCAATGCGCACGAAGCCGTTCGTCCTGCGGCATGAACAGTTGGCCAACGGCGTAGTGGCCGGCTGCCGGCAGCTTGATCTTGAGCTTTGCACACTCGTCCAACAGGAACGCATGCGGGATCTGGATCAGAATGCCCGCGCCGTCGCCCGCCAACGGGTCAGCACCGACGGCACCGCGATGCTCGAGATTTTCGAGGATCGCCAAGGCGTCGGCAATGATCTTGTGCGAGGCGCGGCCCTTGAGATCGGCAATGAAGCCGACGCCGCAGGAATCCTTGCCGTGGGCCGGATCGAACAGACCCTGTTTTCGCGGCGCAGTCATGGGCAGACCAGCGGGGGAAATCGTGAGGTCGATCATCGGGAGTGCGGACGCGGGCAGGATCGGTTCAGACATGGATAGCGCCTCAGAAGTCGCAGATAAGGTAACGATGCTATGGGTATCGATCGTGTTAGCCGTCCTGCACCCGGATGGCTGCGCGCCTTTTGGCACGGCATCACCCACATGAACAGACGCGACGACCCGTGCCGACCGCCTAGAAAATCAGCAGAGCACAAGACACGACAATTCCGGCTCGCCTGAAGTTCGACGCTTACGGAATTGGGCGAACACGGTCATCCCGAGCGGACCGGTTGCGAATTCCGAAGTGTGCCGACGGCTGCCGGATGCATTCCCTGCCGATCGAAGCTCCGGGTCAGTTGCCGGCAACGCACGCGCGGTATCACTACCGGCACCGTCGCAAGGGCAGACTGCAAACAGGCAATCGTCGATCGAACAACGTCAACATAGCTGACCTAATCGGAGGTGGCTAGATAGATTTGCTGGGCCAGTTGTGAAAAAATCGGCTGGTGCGGTGACTGAGCACCCAAGGTAAATCTGCGGCGGTGAATCTGCAGCATCGGCGGCAAGCAATGCGAGAAAATCGTCCGTGTCCGACTATTTGAGTGGCCATCGCTCGGCGATAGAAGCCGCTGCCGTGCGGGGATGGCCGGCACTGGAAACGGCACCCATCGACGGCTGGCTGTGGCGCTATTCGTCGGGCGGGTCGACGCGCGGCAACTCGGTTGCGACGTTGTCGTTTCACGGGGGCGATGTGGGCCGTGCCATCGATGCAGTCGAGGATTTAGCGCAATCGCGCGCAACGGCTGCGTGTTTCACGGTATCTGATCTGTCTCAGCCGGCTGGGCTCGATGCGAAGTTGGCCGAGCGCGGTTATGCCATCGGCGGACACCACGTCACGATGGCGAAGCAAGTCGCGCTGGGCACGGCGATGCCTGATGGGATCGTGCTGTGCAAGGCAACGACGCCGGGTTGGATGGACGTTTATCTCGCTGGCCTTGCCATCGACTACCGTGCGGCTGCACCGGCGCTGCTCGCCAACCTACCCACCAGCGCCACGTATCTGTCGGCAGTTGCGGATGGCGTGACGGTCGCGAGTGGGCTGACCATTCCTGATGGGCAATTCGCTTCGGTTCAGTGCATGGCGACGGCGGCGCAGGCACGGCGTCAGGGCTGGGCGCAGCGCCTGCTGCAGGCGATCGAGCATGTGGCTGAACGTGGCGGCCAACACATCCTCTATCTGCAGACCAGCGCCACCAACGAGGGTGCGATATCGCTGTACACGCGTATGGGCTTCACGACAGCCGGTCATTATCATACCCGCAGCAAAACGTTTGTGGTCGCCAGTGAAGGTGCTTGACCGATGCTCAAAATGAGCTGCCATGCAGACCGCAGATTTCGAATTTTAGTGCGCTACCGCAACTGACGGCCTCGAATGGATTTGCACATGGTCAATGCCTCTCAACCTAATCTACTGGACGTCGACTGGTCAAAAATTCCAGCGCCTCCGGATGATGGCGCCGCCCGGCATTTGGTTGGCATGCGGGTGCCTGACATCGCGTTGCCGTCCACCACCGGCGGGCCTGTGGCGCTTGCCGGGCTGAAGGGCCGGACGGTGCTCTATGCCTATCCGCGCACCGGCGTACCCGGCGAAATCAGTCCGGTCGACGATTGGGACATGATACCCGGCGCACGTGGGTGCACGCCGCAAAGCTGTGCCTTTCGCGACCACTTCGCCGAACTGACAGGCGCTGGGGCGCAGCACGTATTCGGGCTCTCGACGCAATCGACCCACTATCAGAGCGAAATGGTGCAGCGGCTGCATCTGCCGTTCGCGGTTCTCTCCGACGCCGGCTTGGCCCTTGCCCGCGCCATGACTCTGCCGACCTTGCAGGTCGCCGACATGCTTCTGCTGAAGCGCCTGGCCGCCATCATCGACGACGGCATCATCACTCACGTGTTCTATCCGGTGTTTCCGCCCGACAGTAATGCAGCGGACGTGCTGGCGTGGCTCAAGGCGCATCCGGCAGCTTAGCTGGAGGCGGTCGGTGAGAGCGACTGCGCGTTCCTCGATGGGCCTGTTCTAAGCGCTCATCGTCTCGAAGTTCAGGCGATCGAGCTCACGATTTTTGGGTGCGATGTAGAGCACGAATCCGAGCGGGCGAAGCACCTCGTCGGCGTGGTTGATTTTGTTTTTGTCGTTCAGATACTCCACGACCAGTACCAGTTTGCCGTCGGTGCGCATCAGGTCGAGCATGGCGCGCGAATGCTCGAAGTCGTCGGTCGAATTGAGCTTCTCAGGCTTGTCGGCGCCGTAAACCAGTTCTTCCTTCGCGACGCCGTCGAGGCAGGCGCGCAGGTCCGGACGCTCCAGCAAATCCTCAGCATTCTGCATGATGACCTTGAACGCGGGATTGCGCGCCTTGGCGTACGCCGACAGGTTGGCGATGAATTGCACCATGTCGCCTTCGATGTCGGAGCGGGTTGCGGCGGTGGATTTGTACCGGCGCTTGAGATCGTCGAAGACGTCGCATTTGTCGAGATAGACGCCGTCGAATCCGGCGGCCAAAACGCGATCGAGACGGGCCTCGGGCGAGCCGCACATGATGTTCTGCCAACCGTCGTCCCAGAAGCAGACGGCATAGTTCTCCTTCCAGTCTGGGTTTTCGCCCAGCAGCCATGCGGGTTTTGACCGCTTCCAACTTTTATCCCAGTAGGCGCGATAGCTTTCGGCTTCGCCGATGGAGAGATAGGCGAACACGTGCCGGCGACTGCCGTCGGACTTGCGCTGGAGGCGGGCGAGGTCTGCCGGTGTCAAAGCCGTTTCGTCGGAGCCGTCACGGGTGGTGTCGATGACGAGGGCGTCGAAGGGCGCGTGGGCCGCGACATCGAGGTCGAGGTTCTGCAGCTGATAGCCCCACGAAGTGATTGCGCCGGCGGGTGCAGCAGCGGGCGGGGCCGCGCGGGCGCGGCTGGACGACGGGAAGGACAGCGGTTTTGACTGGGATCTGGTCATGGTTGGCTGAGATGCCGGCATTGTGTCATCGGCGGTGGCCGACACGGGTGCGGTTTCAGGTTCGGATGCGATCACTATGGCACCAGAGCGGAGCTGCCGCAGGATCAGCACCAGCACAACGAGCAGAGCCGCGAGCAGGCCGATGAGCAGGGGAAGTTGGCTGGGTGACATGACGATCTCTGAGTGTAAGGCGCAGCGCTTAGAATACCGCAGAAAACGACAGCGGGGATAGATTAGTGACTACACCCGTATCCAGGGTCTTTTGGCGCTTCAAATGGCACGCGCAAAGCCGAAATGGCTCGAAAAGGCCGAGTTATCCCCGTTTAGCGAGGACTCTGCGCGTTTGCAGCGACGAGGGTGTTCGCGCCGCTGCTCAATAGGCGATGGCGGCGCCGGCATAGTCTTCGAACACACCGGTCGTCGCGAGGCTCAGATGCTCGATGCGGGCCGCCAAGCCTTTGGCACTGACGGCCGGGGCGATGTCGGCACCCGCGCCGCCCATGTCGGTCTTGACCCAGCCGGGATGGTAGACGCCGACGGCGATCCCTTTCGGCTTCAGCTCGACGGCAAAATTTGCGCCGAGATTGGCGGCTGCGGCCTTCGACGAGCGGTAGAGGTAGCTGGAGCCGGCTGCGGCCGTCGACGAGCCCATGCGCGAGGAGACGATCGCGATTTTTCCCGATGCGGATAGGCGGCCGGCGAGCGCGGCGACGGTGAGGAAAACGCCCGTTACGTTGACCGCCATGACGTCTGCCCAGATCTTCGCGGTGTTGGCGGAATCGGCAAGGCCGCCACGTGGCCCGATGACGCCGGCATTGGCGATCAGGCGATCGATGGTGCGGCCTTCGAGGCGAGCCGCCAACTGCGCGAGACTGGCTTGATCGGTGACGTCGGCCGGGTGGATCTCGAGGCTGGGATGGGCGGCCTTCAAAGCGAGCAATTCGGTTGCGTGCCCGGGGTCGCGGGCACACGCAAGGACCGTCGCGCCGGTGCCGGCGTAGTGACGCGTAAGTTCCAGGCCAATGCCGCGATTGGCGCCGGTGATGAGGCAAGTGAGCATGAAAGACCTCTGCTGCTGAACGAACTGATTTGGCTTGCGGAAACTGTAACAGCTGCGCGGGAACATACAACGCGGCCGCCGTGCGATGGATGATCGACGTCGAAGCGTTATTTTGATCAGTTGTCTGACACATGGCTGCCACGAGTGTAAACGGCGGAGCCGATTGCACCCGCTATTCGTCCGGTTTGTTTTTACGAGCAAAAATGGCTGCTTCAATGGAGTTTCGAAGCGTCGAAACCGGTCGAATGGTAAAATTCGTCAAAAAACCTTCTCACCGCCGAAAAGTCGTCACGATCAAAGTCGTTAATAGATCAACGAAACGACGCGGTGCCCGACACCAACGAACGACATAAGCGAAAGAGATCGTGGGCGTGCACGTCAAATCGAACGGTTTTGTACATATGGGGGAATAATCGACAATTACGCATTATGCGTTCTATTTCGATTATTTTAGAGTTCGGGAGCATGCCGCAAGGCGCACTCCCGGGAGGGACGGTGGTGGATCCCCGCTTCGCCGCCGTCCCAGAAATTCGAATGTTGGGTTATTCGCGCGTCAGTCTGAATATCAGGTCGATTTTAGAACGGCGACAATGCCCAGGATCATTCAAATAAAACTCAGCCGGCGCAAGCTTTGCTGATCAGGAGTTCCGTCGCCGGATGGTGGTCGCTTTCCGCACCGCCACACACCTCCCTCCCCGACGCGGGAGGCAGCTACTGTCCGGCGACGGTCCACATGCCAAGTGCGCTTCGGATGCCGACCCGCATCCGCGCATGTTGGTTGCGCTTCGGATGCCTACCCGCATCCGCGCATTCTTGTTGCGCTGTGGATGCCGACCCGCATCCGCGCATTCTTGTTGCGCTTCGGATGCCCACCAGCATCCGCGCTGGCCGCGCGATTACGCCGTGCCGAATTTGCGCTCCACGCTGACGCCGATATCGTCCAGCAACAGCGTCGGCAGAACGCCACCCGCGCAGATAATGACGGCATCGTTCGGAAACGAGCGCATCACGCCGTCCTGTTCGACGGCAACGCGGGCAGGTTCGATTGCGCGCACATACGATCCGAAGAGGACTTGTAGTGTGCCGCTTTTCTGCGCGGCGGCGAAACGCTGCCGCGTCTGGGAGCGGGCACGGTCGAAGGCGGGGCCGCGATGGCATAGAATGATGCTCTTCACGGGGATGCGTGCAAGAGCGATGGCGGTTTCAAGCGCACTGTCGCCGCCGCCGACGATCAAGACATTCTGGCCGCGATATTGCGACGGTGCATCCAACCGGTAGACGACTTTGCTCAATGCCTCACCGGGGACGCCCAGTTTGCGCGGGGATCCACGACGTCCGGTCGCGAGCAAAACAGTTGTCGCGGTTGCGGGTCCGGCCGAGGTGGTGATTTCGAAACGGCCGGCTGTCGGTGTGATACGCTCGACGCGAACGCCTTGCAGGATTTCGATGCCGGTTTTGGCGATCACGCTGTGCCAGAGCTCCAGCAGCCGCTCCTTGCGCACGCGCTTGAAGCGGACTTTGCCATAGAGCGGCAGCACGGCATGGCGTGTCATGACGACCTTGCGGCGCGGATAATGGGCGACAGTGCCGCCGAGCTGCTCCTGCTCCAACGTCAAATGGCGGAGCCCTTTGTGCTTTGCTTGCAAAGTGGCGCTGATGCCGGCCGGGCCGCCGCCGACGATGACCACGTCGTAGGCGTCGTCGGTTTTGGCGTCGTTGCGGCGCGCGATCGAATCGATGGCCTGCTTGCCTTGCTCGATGGCGTTGGCAACGAGGCCCATGCCGCCCAGTTCGCCGGCGATGTAGAGGCCGGGAATATTGGATTCGAACTGGGGGGACACCACCGGAATGTCGACGCCGCGCCGCGCACTGCCGAACACCAAATCGATGGCGCCGACCGGGCAGGCCGCCCGGCACGCCCCATGTCCGATGCACGACGAAGGCTCGAGCAACTGCGCCTTGCCGCCGATCATGCCGAGAATATCGCCCTCCGGGCAGGCATGCGTGCACGCGCCGCAGCCGACGCATTTTTCGGCGTTGATAATGGGATGCAGGGAGGGTGGTTCGTCGTCGCCGGCATCGGTGGCGCGATCGAGCCGGTTTGTGGCGGCGCGCTCGCGCCACATGCGATAGGCGCCGAACACCAGCCATAACGCGACCAGCGCCAGCGCATAGTCTGCGTAATGATGACCGGTTGTGGGTAGACCCTGAAGCATGGCGCGGTTGTGCCGTCGACTTGCGGCACGAGCGAGGCGGCGGGCCGCCTGAATGCGCCGTTAATTAAAATGCGGTACATCACAATATTGAACACTTCGTTGCGTATGCGTGCGAGGCAACCCGGCCCATCGACAGGGCCGTCATCGGAGCATGGCAACGCTTGGTCTCATCGGCGAACAGGGGGACGGCTGGGGCGACGCTCGGGGCGCAGGTGAAAGCTGCGTCAAACGAGCGGTCGCCTGTTGCCGCCGCTGCAAGCGCCGCTGCCGGTCCCGGTCTGCGCTACGGCATGCGGACGGCCACCGTGTCGGTTTATCTGGCGCTGGCGGCAATCGCTTTGGTGCCCGGACTTCTGCTGGCGTTCATGCCGGAGATAGAAACTGGCCATGCTAGTGCCGATCGCTGGCTTGGCATGCTGCGGCGAATACTCGTCGATATCCATTTCGGCGGCGGCATCCGATTCTGGTTGGGCATCACCGGGGCCACGATGATGGCGCTGCTGCTGCTCTATCCGTTGCGAAAAGCCCTGGCGCGGCGACGTTTCGCCGGTAGCGTCGGCGGATGGTTTCACCTGCATATGATCTTCGGGATCGCGGGGCCGGTGCTGATTTTGTATCACAGCAATTTCGGTCACGGCGCGCCTGACGCGAACGTGGCGCTGTGGGCGATGCTGGCGGTGGCGTCTAGCGGGATCATCGGGCATTTCATTTACGCCAGCGTGAGTGCGGATTTTTATGCGAACAAGCAGATCGCGCGCGCGCATCTGGATGCGATTTCGTCGACGCTGATCGGGCTCGATGCCATGCATTCGTCGCGCGAGGCGCTGCAAGCCGATCTCGATGCGTTCGATGCAGCGTTGTTGACCCCGCGGAGCGGATTGCGTGCGAGCCTGATGGCGCGGATGCGGATGGAACGCCGGCGCAGCGAGCTTGCGAAAAAGATCGCGTGGCATCTTTCGTCGTGCGGCGAGCAATTGACAATGGCTGACGCGGAGCGTGCACGGTTGCGTTCGTTCGTCGGTCAGCACTTCGGTGCGTACATGCGGTCAGCGCGTCGCGGCGCCAGCCGTTCGGTGCGGGAGCAAGTGTGGGCGCGCTGGCGGCTGTTTCATATGCCGGCGTTCCTGATCATGCTGATCGCGATGGGGCTGCACATCAAGACGGTCTGGACCTTCGACGGCATGTCTGCGGCGGCCATCCCCGCAGCAACGGGGGTGGCATTCGAGGGCGCAACCTTTCCAGACGCGACGGATGCGGGTGCTGCGGGAACCGCATCGGCTTCGGCGCCCCGAGCCGTGCGTGGGATGCCGGTGCGCCGCATCACGACGGTGCCGCACAATGGCGAGGTCGGGGCAAGTCAGTCGCCGATTTTGATCACGCCGCCGACGATTGCAAAACGGCCCCCTGCGACATCCGCTTCGGCAGCACAGTCGGTTGCGCCCGCTGCTGCCGTGCGGGTTCCGGACAAGACCACCGAGCGTCAAGCCGAGACGCCGCGCGCTGCCGACATTCCGTCACCCTTGATGCCGTCCACAAGCGCTGCCGCGACCGACAAGGCTGGCGATGCGATCGCCGATTTGCAAAAGCGTTTCGATGACCCCTCGATGGCACTCGGAGCCAAGCCACGCACCCTCGTCGAGCAGATTGCTGCGCTCAAGCTCAAGCAGAAGAACAAACAGTTCGCCCACAGTGCCGCAGAAACCGGATTTGCGCTGACCGGCCAGCATACGAAAATAGAGTGTGCGTCGTGTCACACGACGATGGTGGGGGAGCCGGTCGTGGCCAGCGACAACCCGCGCGCGTGCGTCAATTGTCATAAGAAAGATGATGTGCACCGTGGCCGACGGCAAATGTGCGCGAGTTGCCACACGACGAAGTCGTGGGGTGAGTTGATCCGGGAATGAGGACGGAGATGACATGCGAGTGACAGTGCAGAGTGCAGCCGGAACGTTGATCCGTGCCATGATCGTCGCGTGTGCAGCGGCTGCGACGAGCCTGTCGGCGGTGGCGCAAACGGCGGTCACGGATTCGGCATCGTCAGCTGGCGCGGCGGCCGCTGCGGCGCGTGGAACGATGGAGCGGGTGCGCGGTGTCTGGGTTGAAGGTCCTGGCTTCGACATCAAATATGGCATCGACTACGACGGCTGTGCGCGCCGATGTCTGCAGACCAAGTCCTGCGTCATGATCGAATATTATCGGCCGGAAAAAAAGTGCAATATGTATGACGCACCGCGTCCGCGCATCAAAGGCGGCTCTTCTGACGTCGCGATCCGGAAATAAGTGGTTGTTGCGTCCGCTCGGCGATGGTGCGGATCGCGGTGCGCTTGTCGCGAAGTTCAAAAATCGAAATCGAATTTGTTGTTACTTCGGCTTGACCAGGCGGTCGGACGACGTGAGCACGTAGACGGTGTTGAGAATGTCCTGATCGGTGGCCGAGAACTTCAGAAACATCTGTCGCAGAACGGTATCGTCCGCCGGTTCTTCGTTGCGGCCCATGTAAAAGCGGAACAGCTGCCTGACGAAACACTGCTTGAACATCGTCGAGTTGGTCAGCACCTTCATGGCATCGACCGGTGTCTGGGTTTTTTTCGGCGAACCCTCGCCGAGAAAATCGATGAGTACGCTGGCGTCGACCGGCTGTCCGTTGTCGAGCGTGCGCCACTTGCCGATGGCGTCGTAATTCTCTTGAAAAAACCCGAGCGGATTGATGACCTTGTGACAGCCGACGCAGGCGCTGCGCTGGGTCGCCTGATGGATCTTCTCGCGCTCGGTTGCGCCTTCGAGATCGTAGATCTCGATGTGCAGACTGGGCGGCGGCGGCTGCATATCCATGCACATGAGCTTCTTCGCCCAGAACACGCCCCGCTTGATCGGCCGCGTATTTGTCGGGCCAGAGTGCGATGCCAACACCGCAGGCAACGAGAAAATACCCATGCGCTGCGGGCTTTCGTCGGCGGCGATCATGGCGGCGATCGGGTCGGCGCCTGGTGTGCCGTAGATGGCCGACAAGTTCGCTTGGGGTGCAGCAGGGGTCGTTTGTGTGATGTCGCGCAATTTGGGCGCGGGCTTGGCGAGCCTTGAGGCCAGAAATGCATCGGTTTCGCTCAGCATCGCTGCTGCGAGCTGCGGATTGAAATCGGCGTAATAGTTTGTGGAGATCGTGAAGTCGGCCGGCTCCTTGATCTCCAGCCAAGCATTGAAGAAGCGCTTCAACTTGTCCTTGGCTGCGGGCGCGGTGATGATCGTGTCGAGAGTGATTGCTGCTTGCTGGCCCGAACGGAAATATTGCGATGCGTTGGCCGACTGCAGCGCGAAGGCTTCCGGCGGCGCGTCAGCAAGCGTGTAGGTCAGGGTTTGGAGGCGACGGGCTTCAGCGAGGCTGCGCTCCGGTTCGCTGTCGATTTCCTTGCGGAACAGAAACGCGGGCGAGTTCAGCACGACTTCGACGAGGTCGCCGGTCGCCTGCTCGAAAGTCGTTTCCTTGATACGTGACTGGTAGAACGCAGCCGTCTGGGCGAGTTTTTCGGCCGTCACATCGCCGCGAAAGGCGCGCACGATGAAGGCGCGTGCCTGAGTGTCGATGCAGGCGCTGTCCGATTTCGCGCAGGTGATCACGCCCGAGGGTTTGGTGCGCACGCGGTTCGCAATGTCGCCGATCCAGTTGGTCAATCCGCCGAAGTTCGCGGCGTTGACCGACAGCAGTTCGGCATACTCGTAATTGGTCTGCAACGGGTCGCGCGCCATTACGGATTTTACAGACGTCGCGAAATACGACGGCAGCAATGAGCGCACCGTCGCATCCAACTGATCGCGGGTGAGGCGGAAGATGCGCGGCTCCGGAGCTTTCTGCGCAGTGTTGGGAAAATAGCGCTCGGCGAGTACGTCGACATACAGGCGGGGCGGGGGAACTCGTTTGAGCTGCGGCGTGGCCGTGCCTTCCGCGCCCATCGCTGTCGTCGAGCATGCGATCGCCAGCAGAGCAGCACTCGTGCAGGCCAAGGCGCGGAGACGCCGCGCCATCTCGAGACGGCGTGTGCACGACAGGGCTGGCCGGCCGACGATCAAACGATGGGTCCCTGGCAAAGGTTGGGCAAGCCGAATGACTTGGTGTCGATACCGGCGGCGTTGAGGCACGACACGTGGATGTCGTTGTTGTTGCGCCCGTTGGCGTTGACGATGCGGCCGGTCTGGAAGCGGCCACCGGCTTGCCCAGCCAGCATGAAGGGAATGTTGGTCAAGTAGTGCCCGCTGGAGCTGTTGGACCAGCACTCCATGCCGAGAAACACAGAGCTGTTGTACAATCCGTTACGGCCTTTGCCGTCGTCGATCGACTTCATGGCTGCCAGCAAGGCGGCGAACTTTTCACTGTAGTAGGTATCGAGCTTGACGAGTTGCTCGACGTTGCCGCTGTGCTCGAGCTGATGGTGCGCACTGTGGACGCCACGGCTCGGCCACGTCTGCCCGCTCGAACCGCCCGACAACGTAAAGGCTGCGACACGCGTCAGGTCGGCCTCGAACGCGAACTTGATCAAGTTGATCATCTGGTCGTGCACAGGCGACAACTGATCGAGATTGAATTTGTTGGCCCCATTGCCGGTGGGGCGGGCGAGTGGCGTGCAGGGTTTGGCGTTCGCAATTTGCGTCGCGGTTTGGGCGGGCTGTCGCGCCGCCTTTTCGGTCTGGTTCCAGTTCTCCAACATGCCGTCGAGCTTGTGAGCATGCTCGGTATCGACGCCGAAGCGAAGTTTCGCGTCCTTGATGTCGGCCACGATGAATTTCAGCACGCTGTCGCGTCGTGCCGCTATTGCTGAAAGGTTGGCTGCTTCCTTGCCCGGCTGATTGGATTGGGCCGAGCACGCGTTGACGGCTGTGCGCATCAACAGATCGAAAACCTGTCCGGCGTCCTGGATCGGTTCGATGGCGTTGCCGTAGCGGGTGTCACCTTTTACGCGATTGCGGAACGATACGAAGCGATTGCCGACGCCGACCTGATCGGCATCGGAATGGGCGCCGCCTCCAATATGAAGGCTGGCGAGGGGCACGTCGGCCAGATCCGGCCGGGCCTTGTAGTGGTTGGCGATGCGCACATCGATCGATTCGTTGTCGGTATAGGCGAAATAGGAATCGTTCTGCGTGTACTTGTAGCTGTTGCCGGTAGTGCAGCCGATGACGCCGGCGGCGTGCTCTTCTTTGTAACCTTCGCTCTTCGGACTGCCGCCATGGATGTTCATGTTCTTGAACAGGATGAGGTCTTTGGCGTGCGGCTGCAAAGGCGCGATGGGCGTGCCGGCGAGGTTGTCCAGCGATGTCGGATTGGTTTTGCTCGGGTAAAAGGCACCGCCCTTGAAGAACAGGACGTAACGAGGCGCCTTCTCGAACGGCGTTTCAGCAGCGTAGGCCATGCTGCGCAACACGGGGTGCAGCAACAGCGCCGACACGCCGAAGGATTTGATCAATTCACGGCGCGTCATGGGCGAACTGGGACGGGACATCTGCGAATCCAACACCTAAAACATCACGGCCATCCGACGGCAGATCACGGCGACCAGAAGGAGAGCACTGTCATCGGTCTGATCTTCCCGATTTTAGTGGCGGCACGAAGGTCACATCAAGGTTATCGGGTGACGGCGATGCCGCCGCTTTTGCCGCCGAGTGCGAGGCTATGCCCGCATGGCTAATAAACGTTAAACATTGCCGATCATCGGCAGTCTTGCCGCTGCAATTCTCTAGAAAATCGGTCGCAAACGAAAAAAGCCGAGCCTTGCGGCCCGGCCTTTCTCGATTCGTTGCCAGGTGTTCGATGCTATTTCTTGGCTGGCGGTGCGGCAGGGGCGGCCTTTGCGGCGGGTGCAGCAGGCGCCGCGCCGCTCTTGCCGAGTTGTCCCTGGGTTTTCTGGAGTTCGTCGTTCTGCTTGCGGTATTCCTCTATCAGCTTCTGCTGATTTTCAGCGATTTGCTGCATCAGTGCGCGGCGTTGCTTGGAATATTCCTGGTTATCTGCCGGCGCACCACCGAGTGCGGCTTCAAATCCGGTAAGGGGAATCGGGAATGCGACCGGCTGGCCGTTGCCGCTGATCGCATAGACGATGATGCCGCCGTTGGTCTTGAGATCACCGATCATCTGGGGCGTGGCTTCAAGTTCGCCGGTGCAGCCAGCCGAATGGCACAGGATGTAGGTCATTTTGAGCGGCACGAGCTTGGTGTCGTCGACCTTTTCGCCCTTCTGAATCTTGTCCCACATATCCTTGGGATAGACCCCGACCTGCATGCCGGGTGCGATGGCCATGCCGAGCGGCACCATCACCATCAACAACGGGTTCTTGCCTTCATCGACCTGACGGATCGCGGCCGAAACCAGCACGATACCGGACGAGGCATCGATGCGCTCGTGGTGGGTGAGGCAGATCGTGTGGTCTTCCTTGACCTCTTTGCCGTCCTTGTCCTTGGCCATGACGGTGCCCTTCTCGCACAGCTTGACCCAAGCCGATTGTGAGGGGGCTGCGGCTGCTGCGGCGGGTGCAGCTGCGGCGGGTGCTGCGCCGGCCTTCGGCGCCGGTGTCTGCGCCATCGCCGCGCCGCTGTAAGCCACTAGAAGTGCAACTGGAGCAACCAGTCCGGCGCGCAGTGCGCGTGCCACCGAATTCGATTTATTCATGTCGTCATGACCTCTCGTTTGCCGGCCACCCCGGTGGCCATACCCCTCTCGTCACTGTGCGGCATCGTCGAGGGCAGCCGCATCGCGCATCAATCCCCCTTGAGGTCGATCCGGATGCCAGTTGCTGCCTTGATCTCGCGTGCGGCGGGCCCCGAAAATGAGGTCGGCCAGTACGCAAGGTTCGAAGATGCCGTTTCACAGCCCGCCGCGACGTAGATCGACGTCCAGTGAGTTGCTCGTCGTGATGGCGTGCAGTAAGTGGCGGATTGCGGCAATCGCGTGGCCAAGGTTAACGAGACTTGAGTTGTGCAGGATATTTTTATGGCCGTGTCCGGCATGCCACGGGAAGAAAGCTCGTCTGCGCGGCCGTCACCCTTGAATGCGCCGCACCACGCGCGCACAAGAGCAACGCTTTGGCCGATGGGGCCAACAGACGCTGATGGCCCGTACCGATGACTGCATCGTTCAAGCACCTGTGCATCGCTTCGCGTTCATTGTTTCGCGCGATCGGCCGATTGCTGACGATTATGCTGGTGTTGTTGCCGGCCGCCGACGCGAATGCCGTGCCGAAATCGTCGATCGCCATTCATGGCGACGCCAAATATGCCGCAGGCCTCACGGCGTTTCCTTATGTCAACCCGGATGCGCCGAAGGGCGGCCGGCTCAATATCGGCGTGGTCGGCACCTACAACAGTCTCAATCCGTTGATTTACAAAGGCGATAGCGCCTCGGGCGTGCGCGAATACGTCTATGAAAGCCTGATGACGCGGGCCTCCGACGAGCCGTTCAGTCTGTATGGATTGATCGCCGAAAGCATCGACGTGCCGGATGACCGGGCCTCCGCCACATTCGTCTTGCGCTCGGAAGCGCGCTTTTCCGATGGATCGCCGATCACGACGGACGATGTGCTGTTCAGCCATGCGCTGCTGAAAGAGCACGGCTGGAATTTCATGCGCACCACCTACAGCCGCGTCCGCAACGTCGCGAAGGTGGGCGAGCGGGGGATCCGGTTCGAATTCGAGGCAGGCGGCGATCGCGAATTGGCAATGCTGATCGGGCTGATGCCGATCGTTCCCAGGGCCGGCACCAATCCCGACACGTTCGAGCAGACGTCACTGGCGATCCCGGTCGGATCGGGGCCGTACGTCGTGGGCAACGTCGACGCCGGCCGTTCGTTGACTTACACGCGCAATCGGAACTGGTGGGCGAAGGATCTGCCAGTCATGCGGGGACGCTTCAACTTCGACGAGATCCGCGTCGAGTATTTTCGCGCCAACACGGGATTATTCGAGGCCTTCAAGGCGGGCGAGATCGACGCGATGCCCGAGGACGATTCGGCGCGGTGGGCGCGCGGCTACGATTTTCCCGCTGTCGCCGACGGGCGCATCGTGAAGCGCGAATTCACAACGCGCCTGCCCGCCGGCATGAGTGCGCTGGTGTTCAATACGCGACGGCCGTTGTTTGCCGATCGCCGCGTGCGGGAAGCGCTCATTCTCGTGTTCGATGCGGAATGGATCAACCCCGGCCTCTACGGCAACCTCTACAAGCGCACGCAAAGTTTTTTCGAGCGCAGCGCGTTGTCATCTGCCGGCGTTCCGATGGACGAGGAAGAGCGACGGCTGCTGCAACCCTTCCCGGACGCCGTGAAGCCGGCCATTGCGGACGGGACCTATGTGCTGCCGCGCAGCCCCGGCACAGGCAACAATCGTGCGAACCAGACGGCGGCGCTGACACTGTTACGAGAGGCGGGCTATCAGTTGCGCGGCCAGCGCCTGGTCGACGCCAAGTCGGACGCGCCATTCACGTTCGAAGTTCTGATCACGTCGCAGCGTCAGGCCCGGCTGCTGTTGTCATATTCGCGCGCGCTCGATCTCATCGGCATCAAGATGACGATCCGCGAGGTCGATGATGCGCAATACGAGACCCGGTTGAAGAGCAACGAGTTCGACATGGTGCAGACGTTCTGGTCGGCATCGCTGTCGCCGGGTAACGAACAGTGGAACCGCTGGGGGAGCGCTGCGGCCGATGTCGCCGGGGCGCGCAACTATGCGGGGGTGAAAAGCGCGGCGGTCGATGCCATGATCACGGCCATCGTTGCCGCCAGCGACGCCGGACAATTTCGCAGCGCCGTGCGTGCCTATGATCGTGTGCTGCGCTCCGGCGATTACGTGATCCCGCTGTTTTATCCGCCGAAGATCTGGGTGGCGCACTGGGCGCACCTCAAGTCGCCGGCAGTCACCCCCAACTCTGGATTTGATTTGGAGACGTGGTGGTCGGCAAAAGTCGAGAAGTGATCAAGGCACAGCGAGAGTTCCGCAATGAAGTCACCCACGACAGGCTTTTCCGGACCGTTGCCGCCGTGTCAGTTCAACATGGCCGAGTATGCGATCGGGGTTGCAGCGAAGGCTAAGCCGGACAAGGTCGCCTTGGTCGTACTGGACGACGTCAGCACCGGGACGCCGGCGGAAACCTGGACATATCGCGATCTCGATTGCGCCGTGCGGCGCATCGCGGGTGGGTTGGTTGCGCTGGGATTCGTACGTGGCGATCGCCTGCTGATCCGTCTGGATAACACGAGCACGTATGCACTGCTGTTCTTCGGCGCCATCGCGGCCGGGCTGGTGCCGATACCCGCATCGAGCCAGTTGACCGCGAGCGAAGCGGACTTCGTGGCACTGAACAGCGGCGCGCGTGGCGTGGCGTTGCCTGACGGGCTCGGGCGCTCTGGCGCTGCGTCGTCGCCGATAACGCTGTTTGCTGGTGATGTCGATGCCATGGTGGCTGGCGGCGCCGATGCCGCCGCCGGTTATGCGCCGACACTGGCTGATGATCCCGCCTACATGATCTACACCTCGGGCACCACATCGCTGCCGAAGGGCGTTCTGCATGCGCAACGCGCCGCCTGGGGACGCCGCCCGATGTACGACGGTTGGTATGGCATTTCGGCTGCCGATCGCATGCTGCACGCAGGTGCGTTCAACTGGACGTACACGCTCGGCGTCGGCCTGACAGATCCATGGGCGGTCGGCGCGACGGCGATCGTATTTACCGGAGAGAAATCGCCCGCAGTGTGGCCGCGGCTGATCGCCACCAGCGGCGCGACAATCTTTGCGGCGGTGCCGAGCCTCTACCGTCAGATTTTGAAATACGCGCCGCCGACCCGCTCCGATCTCGCCTCGCTGCGGCACGGATTGATCGCGGGTGAACCGCCGCCGCCGGATTTGTTCGATGCTTGGATCGAGGCCACCGGGACCCGTCTGCACGAAGCGTTCGGCATGAGCGAGATGTCGACCTATATCTCGTCGTCGCCGACGGTCGCCCGCAGGCCCGGGTGCATCGGACGGGCGCAGCCGGGGCGGGCAATCGCGATATTGCCGGTGGACGGTGGGGAAACACCATTGGATGTTGGGGTGGAAGGCCTCATCGGTGTGCACCGCTCGGACCCCGGACTGATGCTGGGCTACTGGCAACGGCCGGAGGAAGATGCAGAGGTGCGCCGTGGCGAATGGTTCATCGGTGGCGATCTCGGCGTCATGGATGCGGACGGCTATATCGCCCATCGTGGGCGTGCCAACGACATCATGAAGGCACTCGGGTATCGCGTCGCGCCGCAGGAAATCGAAGCGGTGTTGAGCACGTGCGCTGGTGTCGCCGAAGTCGCGTGCGCGGAGATCCAGGTGCGGCCCGACGTGTCGGTGATCGGGGCATTCATCGTGCCGATGCCGGGAGCGACGATCGATCGGGATGCCGTGCTCGCCGTCGCGCGGGAAAAGCTCGCCGCCTACAAAGTCCCGCGCGAAATCATTCTGCTCGCCGCGCTGCCGCGCACCGCCAACGGCAAATTGCAGCGCAAACGGTTGTCGGCCGATTTGGAAGCGTTGAAGACGTAGTTTCAGACGCGTAAGCCGGCCAGCCAGCGAACTCTCGCTGTCATCCCGTGCGCGGTGCAGAAATTTGCACTTCAGCAAATTTTTGCGCTGCAGACACGGGACCGCCCAAATCTCAAGACTACCGCTTTTATTTTGGGTTTTACGGTCCCGTGTCTGCGGAGCAGCACAAGTATGCTGCACCGCGCACGGGATGACACTTAGTGAGTTGCTGGCGGTGCTACATGGTGTCGGCTCGCGGCAGGTCTCGAGTCGCGGCTCAGGCTGCCTTAGGCATCGTGCTCAGGCGAGCGGCGGGGGACAGAAAGAGAAAGACGCACGAGACCAGGAATAATCCAGCCTACAACCAGAGCGCGGGCTCGGCGCCGTAGAGTGAATCGACCCCGCCTGCTGCAAGTGCGCCGTGCGGACGCACACCATTGATCGCCGTACT
>JANLYD010000360.1:0-5922 GCA_031365465.1 Hyphomicrobiaceae bacterium | reverse complement strand
GCGATCGGCGCATAGGCCCCGGTCTCCAAGAATCGATGCCGGGCGGCCACCATCTCCTTGCTGTCGCCGGGATCGCGTGACGCCTTGTCCGCCACCGGCAACAGATTGACGTAACCTTCCTTGGCGCGATCAAAACTGTGTCCACGCGGACAGACCAGACTGTTGCCACGCACCACCACAGCAGCCCCATCGTGCGGGCAGGTGAACGATGACGCGGGAGCGACAAGCATGTTTTCGCGAGGCCATAGGGTTACTGATTGCTAAACTGACTTCAAACGAGATTATTGCCTTTTTTCATCGGTTTGAGTAGATGCGCATCCCACTACCGAAGGAGGCCTACCATGCCCAAACTCATCCACAATCCCGACAGCCTGCCGAGCTTTTGAAACATCGAGCAAACGCCGCAGGTCCTTCCCGTCCGAAACACACGTCAAGCGCGGCGACCGTGTCGTCCATGGCGACGTGGAGTTAATCGAGAAACTCGGGCGCAACGATCCCTGCCCTTGCGGCTCGACCAAACGCTTTCAAGCGCTGCTGCATGTCGAGCGGGCGTTTCGATGGTGCCGAACGTAAGCATTACTTTCAGGCAAAAAGCCTGACAGAACGGCCTCTAGATAACCGTGCCAAGCAGCGATTGCCGCTACTTGCGTTGTGCCGAGTGTGCAAAAGCCAACGGCGACGGAGGGTCATCCGTCGCCGTTGCTTAATCAACCGTCAGCTGCGCCAGACGGCGGCTGCGGATGGATCATCTTCGCTGCCGTCGTAGGCTTGGCACTCGTGCCGGCCGACCACCATGTGGTGGACTTCATCAGGACCATCGGCCAGCCGCAACGTGCGTTGCTTGGCGTACATGCGCGACAGCGGCGACCATTGCGACACGCCCGTCGCGCCGTGCATCTGCATGGCCTGATCGATGATCTGGCACACACGTTCTGGCACCTGTGCTTTGACCATGTGCACCCAGATGCGAGCTTCGCGGTTGCCCATCACATCCATCGCCTTGGCGGCTTTCAGCACCATCAGGCGCATCGCTTCGATGTCGATGCGGGCGCGCGAGATGATTTCCATGTTGCCGCCGAGCTTGACCAACGGCCGGCCGAAGGCTTCGCGCGACAGTCCGCGACGCACCATCAAATCCAGCGCTTTTTCGGCCTGACCGATCGAACGCATGCAGTGATGGATACGGCCGGGGCCGAGACGCAGCTGCGAGATCTCGAAGCCGCGACCTTCGCCGAGCAGGATGTTTTCCTTGGGCACGCGCACATCGTCGAACTTGATGTGCATGTGGCCATGCGGCGCGTCGTCATCGCCGAACACGCTCATCGGGCCGACGATCTTGACGCCCTTGGTTTCGACCGGCACCAAAATCTGCGACTGCTGCTTGTTGGGTGCGGCGTTGGGACTGGTCTTGACCATGGTGATCATGATTTTGCAGCGGGGATCGCCGGCGCCGGAGATGTAGAACTTCTCGCCATTGATCACCCACTCGTCGCCCTCGAGCTTGGCCGACATCGACACGTTCTTGGCATCCGACGAGGCCATGCCCGGCTCCGTCATGGCGAAGGCCGAGCGGATTTCACCGGCGAGCAGCGGCTTCAGCCATTTCTCCTTCTGCGCGGGCGTGCCGACCCGCTCGATCACTTCCATGTTGCCGGTGTCGGGCGCCGAGCAATTCATCGTTTCCGACGCCAGCGAGTTCTTGCCGAGCTCCGCCGCGATGTAGGCGTAATCGAGATTCTTCAACCCTTCGCCGGTGTGCGCATCCGGCAGGAAGAAATTCCACAAGCCCTCTTTCTTGGCTTTGTCCTTGGCTTTCTGCAGGCACTCCAACTGACCCGGCGCGTAGCTGAAGCGCTCCTTGCGGTTCTCGCCGAGTTTGTGGAACTCCTTCGACATCGGTTCGACCGTGTCTTTGATGAAGGCCTTTACCTGCTCATAGAGCGGCAACGCCTTTTCGCTCATGCGCAGATCGTTCAGCTCGTCTGTCGGGTTGAAGCCGAAAATAGATTTCGGCGCACTGGACGCGGCGGGTTTTTTGGCCATGAAAAGATCCTGTCGGGTTGGTTGAAGAAACTTTGAGTTCGAACGAAAATCAGGACGCGGCGACGATGCCGCCGTCGCTGGCGACGACTTGGCCGACAACATACTCCCCCGCACGCGAGCAAAGGAAGATGGCAAGGCCTGCTATGTCTTCGGGCGTGCCGACGCGGCCGCTTGGATTGCGTGCGCCGATGCTCGCCCAGTCCACATTCTCGGTCGCGCCGCCGAAGCCGACGCCGGTGCTGAGCATCCAAGTCGGATAAGGACCGGGGGCGATGGCGTTACAGAGAATGCGCTCTTTGGCGAGTTGGGCTGCCAGAAAGCGCGTCAGATGGTGAACCGCAGCCTTCGACGGCCCATATGAGGGCGTGTCGAACGCCGCCGTCTTCAGGCCGTCGATCGAGCCGATATTGACGACGCGCGCAGGGCTGGCGGGCGAGGCAGCCTTGCGCAACAGCGGCAGCAACTTCTGTGTCAGGAAAAACACCGCCTTGACGTTGGTGTCCATCACCTTGTCCCAGCCAGCTTCGGGAAAACTGTCGATCGGCGCGCCCCAGGCGGCCCCGGCATTATTGATGAGGATATCCAGTTTCGGCTCGTGCCGGGCCAGATCCGCCGCCAGTTTCTCCACACCCGCCATGTTCGACAGGTCGGCCGGCAATGCGATGCACGTCCCGCCATATTCCTTGCTGAGCCGGGCTGCGGTTTCGTTGCACGTCACCTGTTTGCGCGCGGATATGTAGACCTTGGCGCCGTTGGCGAGAAAGCCCGCTGCGATCATTTCGCCGATCCCGCGCGAACCGCCGGTCACCAGCGCCACCTTACCCTTGACGGAGAAAAGGTCGTTGAAATTTGCCTTCATGGCGGCCCCTCAAATTTACCCGAAACGCGCGGCTCCGATATGCATGTTAGGACGTTCACGCGTAGGCTGCCAGGGCCTCGTCGATGGCGCGTTCGATGTCGGCGGCGCTGGTGCAGTGACCGACGTGGTTGGCGAAGGTGCGATACTGCAACATGCAACTGTCGCCGGTGCCCCAGCGTCCGACAGGCTCGGGGCACAACCAGACGACGCGCTTGGCACGCTCGCTCAGCTCCCGGAAGATATCCAGCCGCGGATCGGTATTGTTGGAGCGGCCGTCGCCCAGGATCAACACGGTGGTACGGCGGTCGACGAGGTCCCAGTGCCGCTCGGCAAAATCGGTCAACGCCTGCCCGTAGTCAGTCGAGCCGCTGCCGTATTCATTCACGACGAAAGCCATCGCGTCGTCGAACGGCAGCGTGTCTAGGGGCACGGCGATGTCGTGCAGGCTGTTGGAGAAGGCGAACGTGGAGAGATCAGTGACCGTGCCGCGCAAAGCGTAGAGAAACAGCAGCAGAAAATGAACCTGCGGGGCCACCGACGCCGACACGTCGCAGATCGCCACGATGCGCGGCTTGTCGCGCCGCTTGAACTTGAACCGCAACTCGAACGGGACGCCGTCGTGACCGGCATTGGCGCGCAACGTGCGTCTCAAATCCAGCTTGCCACGCGATGCGATCCGCCGCCGCCGCGAATGTTTGACGGCGAGGCGCTTTGCCATGCGCGCGACCGCGGTTTTCATGCGCTCGAGATCGGAACTGGCGAGGCGGCCCAGCTGTCTGTTGACCGCTATCTCGGCTAGAAAGTTTTCAGTTGCTGGCTTTCCGAACAGAGCGAAGCGTTGATCGACGAGCGCACGCACAAAACGCTGCAGGCTGTCGCGGGCGGCGGCGAGCGCTGCCGCTTCATCGCGTGCCGCAGGCGTGAGCGTGGGTACCAGAAGATGCTCGCGCAGACGCGCTTCCAGTGGTGCAATGCCCATCCGCTCCATGGTCTGGCGCACAAAGTAGGGAATTTGCGAGGGAAAGCGAATGTCGTCGACGCTGGCGGCCTGCGCGGCTTCGGCAATCCGGGCTGCCAACCGATCACTCCCACTGCCGCTGCCGCCGGCGTTGCGGATCTGCGACATGAGCGTGTCGATGGAGTCGGCATCGTTGCCGGCTCCGTCGTCCCGCGCACCACCCTCGGCTTCGGCGCCGGTGCGCGCCGTATCGCTTGCGTCGGTCGCGACTTTATCGGGTGCTGCGGGAGCTGCGAAGAAAAGATCGAAAACCCGGTCGTGGATCGCCTTTTCAGTTACCGACTTTGCCAGCACCAAGCCGAGCGACGCCTTCAGGTCCGCTCTGTCGTCATACCCGACGAACGCCACCGCGCGCGCTGCATCGATCGCTTCGCCCGTCGAGACTTCGGCGCCAGCCACGCGCAGCGCGCGAATGAAACTGGAAAGCGTGGTGTCCATCAGTGTTTTTCTACCGAAGCGCGCCTGAATACGCTGAATCCTGAAAGTGCCAAAGTTCGAATACCTTTCGTCATGGCCGCGCAGGTGGCCACCCACAACAACCCTCCGGAAACGACTTCATCAAAATCGTATTTGGAAGTGCGCAAAACTTTCCTCGAACGTCAGACCGCCGCACCCAGTCGTGGATGGCCGCCTGCGCGGCCATGACGTCGGGTGGCGTGTGTCGCGGGTCCGCTCGTGCGATCGCAATGCGCTTCATCAGCGTCCTCCGTCAGTGCATTGGGCGATCGCGCGCGGCGCGTGTCAGCTCAGGCAAGCGATCCTGCACCGAGAGGATGTCGCTCTGCCGCTTGAGCAGCACGTTGAGCGTGTCGCGGACCAGCGTTTCGTCGAGCTTACTCGCGTGCATCAAAATCAGCGTGCGGGCCCAATCCACGCTCTCGGCAATCGACGGCGGCTTGCGGATATTCTCGTGCCGGAGCGCCTGCACGAAGTCGACCATCTGAGCAAGAAGGGTTTCGGATATATCGGGGACGCGCGCGCGCACCACTCGCGTTTCAAGGTTCGCATCGGGGAAACCGATATGCAGATGCAGACAGCGCCGTTTCAACGCGTCGCCGAGCTCACGGGTGTTGTTCGACGTCAGAATAACCAGCGGCGGCACGTCCGCGCGGATGGTGCCGATCTCGGGGATGGTCACCTGATAATCGGCCAGCACTTCCAGCAGCAGCGCCTCGAACGCCTCGTCGGATTTGTCGACCTCGTCGATCAGAAGCACGCTGCCGCCGCCCTGCTCCATCGCCTGCAGCAGCGGACGCGCCTCGAGAAACTCGCGCGAAAAGAACACGTCCTGAAAGCCGCTGAGTTTGCGCAGCGACTGATCCAGCGTGTCGGCGGAACTGACGATCTGGCCGATCTTGTCCTTGAGGATTTGCGTATAAAGCAGTTGCTTGCCGTACTTCCACTCATACAGCGCCTTGCCGTCGTCGAGGCCCTCGTAGCACTGCAGCCGCAGCAGCGCGAACTGCAGCGCCTTGGCTGCAGATATGGCGAGGTCTGTTTTGCCGACGCCCGCCGGCCCTTCGATCAAAACCGGCTTGCGCAGGTGATGGGCCAGGTAGATCGCGGTCGAAATGGGCTGGGTCGAGATGTAGCCGACCGTCTCGAGCGCCGCCGTAATCGCTGCGATCGAGGCGAGCGCGGGCGGTGCGGCGGCAGGCACGGTGGTGGGGGTAGGCGTGGGCTTGGCCGTCTTGGGCTTGTCAGGCGAGGGCGTCGATTTCTGCATCTGATCCGCTGGCGTTCGAGGGCGTTTTGCCAACGGTTAAATCAGCTACGGCGCAGCGGGGCAAGGTTGCGGCGGGCGGCGGTGTCCAAGTTCGAATTTGTGCGAAGGGCCGGAAGCCGTCGCGAATGGCAGTGAGATCTGTAGCCAATACCGTCTGCTTCGACCAGCTTCGGACATCACCTAACGACAACAATGCAGCAGCAACGGAGCTGCCTCAGCGACAGGCCACAGCTTATGCCCGTCCCCGTTTCGTTGTCTGTATCTCCTGGCGCAGGG
>JANLYD010000341.1:0-6264 GCA_031365465.1 Hyphomicrobiaceae bacterium | reverse complement strand
TCATCTCGCGCCACTATTACGATGTCGCCATGATGCGCGACCGGCCAGAAGGCTTGAAAGCTATCCGCAACACGTCGCTTCTTGCCCAAGTGCGTGAACACAAGTTGACGCTCTTTAAACGCAGCTGGGAGAAGCTCGAAGAAGCACGGCCGGGCACTCTGCGTCTCACGCCGCAAAGCGAAATCAAAAAAGAACTGACGAAAGATTACGCCGCAATGTCGGGCATGATGTTTGGCAAGGCCCCAGATTTTGAATGGGTGCTCGACGAAATCGCGAAACTCGAAGACGCGATCAATACAAAGCTGCTCTGAGCTG
The DNA here is from genome assembly GCA_031365465.1 of Hyphomicrobiaceae bacterium. Lineage (GTDB taxonomy): Bacteria > Pseudomonadota > Alphaproteobacteria > Rhizobiales > Hyphomicrobiaceae > JABFRJ01. Next base: position 5,949 of record JANLYD010000341.1, on the reverse strand, counting down.
CGCTGCACCGTTCCAAGATTGGTGATCAGCGGCGCCTCATTTCTGACCGGCAACTGACGCCAAATGATTGCATCGCGATCCCATCGCGTTCAACCTGCGATGAGCCGCCGGTTCGAACCATCTGGAAATTCCGGATCGTTGCCGCTTGGAACAATTCGTCGTCGATATTTCCAGGCAAAGAGCCAGGCAGTGGCAACGATGCAACCACGGCTAACGTGGTTTTGCAGAGTTTCCGGAAGTCGGCACCTACTGATACTCAGTGCAGAGATTCGGAAGGCGGCATGAACGCTTCGCTCCGATGAGCGGACACCGGCATGCCCTTCAGCTTGAATTTCTGCGCCAGTTGAGAAAAGCGCTCAAGAAATAACGACGAATACCCGAGTGATGACCGGTTACCTTTTGTCTTCGACCGTCTAGAACAGGTTGAGACCAGAAGCAGGTCGCGAACTCCGATCGCGTTGTCGCAACCGTTGTGCAGGATCTGGTTCCGTTAATGGATAATGTTATCGAAAGCTGCAAATTCGGGGCCGAGGCGGAACGCCGAAATGGTGTCGTGCATGCGACGAGCTCGAAAGCGTCGAGCATCCAGAACGGCTGGTCCTGGGTCAAGCTTGCGAAAATCTTCGGATCGGTGGCCATGAGGGTTATGGGATGACGGCCGCGATTTAATTTGGCGGGAATCTCGGCCACCGAACCGAACACAGGGCGCATTTCCGGCACCATACATGATATGATGAACGGCCTCGTCGCTCCAGCTACTGTATGGTAATGGTTGAGTACCCCGTCCCCAACATCTCCACAACAACCCGGTTCAGCACTGCGCTACGCTTGCCATTACCCAGGATGTCATCACAGGGGCAGGCTGGCCGCGGTTTGCCAAACCTGATAAAGCGCTGCGTAACGGCACACTGACCTTCGTCAAGTGCAACGGCCGGACATACGCAATTACTTGCCAGCACGTCGTCGAGCACTACCGGAAAGTGCTCCAAGATAGCGGCGACGACAAAAGCCACTCGATGCGAACCATGCTCAACGGCTTCCTCGTGGTGCAAGATCGATTCATTCAGCCTGCCGGACAGTTCGGCGATCCGGCGCCCGACATCGCCATCCGGGAGATCAATCCAGAGCACGTGACCCACATCGGCAAGTTGCCGATAGATATCGACGACCACGCGCAGGCGTCTGACACTATCAATCATGGCTACGCGGTTGGCTTCCCAGAGCCGCTCAAGTATCACAAGCCCGATGGCGCGGTTGGCTACCGCGTATCGATGCCGAACGTCACCATCATTGCCGAGCGAATGGGACGACCGAGGCACCGTTTCGCGCTTTTCTCCGAGCTTCCGTCGGCGCCTCACGATATCGACTATTCGGGCATGAGTGGCGGACCGATCTTTTGGACGACCGCTGACTCCTATGGGCTGCTCGGCATCATTTATGAGGGCGGAGCCGGTCAAAGCTCGAACAGCATTTTCGTCTACGGAGAACTCGCAACGCCCGATGTGGTGCGGCGATGGATCGAAGGATGTCCTCAGCAGTGCTGAATGATACCGCAAACGCCGATTGTATGGCACCTTCAGTACGCTCGCCGCCGCGCTGACACTGCTGCGTCTCAAGCCATCGACCATGGAACAATCCGGATCGTCGGTCGGCAGAGAAAGCAGAAGTTGGCGGCGCCGCTGCAGCGAAAACAAGACGCCTGCGCCCCATCCGACGGCGGACCTGGAATCATACACCTTTGACGTACGGGAGGCGATCCTGGACCGACTTTCAAACGATCGGGCAAAGGTTCCATGCGGATACGCCGCCCACAGGGGCGCAAATAGGGCTCGTTCACACCCGGTTAACACGGTATGATGCCCAATCGAGAATCGGAATAACCCCGGCATCAACATGGCGACCGCACAACAGATCATCGCGCTGCTCAGCAGCCACGTGAAGGGCGATCAGGAGCAAGTGCTTTCCATCGCGCTGCAAGTGGCTGCCGTCGAGGCGCGTTCGGGCCGTAAGGAGACGGCCGAACAGTTACGCAAGCTGGTACAGGTCGCGCGCAACGCTAAAAGCCGCCAGGTTCCTTCCTCGGATATTTCGGCTATCCCGATCGCGCGACCCAAAGGCGAGCTGCAGACGGTTCTGTCGGTACACTATCCGAAGACGCAGCTTGAAGATATGGCGCTGGCCGGCGACACGATCGGCAGTCTTCGTAACATACTTGAGCAGCAGGCGCATCGCGAGCGATTGCGGTCGTTCGGCAAGGTGCCGGCGAGCCGGCTGTTGCTAGCGGGGCCGCCAGGGTCGGGCAAGACCATGACGGCTTCGGTGCTGGCGGCGGAGTTGCACGTTCCTCTTTTTGCCGTGCGGCTCGACGCCCTCATCACGCGCTATCTCGGCGAGACCGCGAGCAAGATGCGGCTTATCTTCGATCACGTGGCTTCGACGCGCGGCGTCTTCCTGTTCGACGAGTTCGACGCGATCGGCGGCAACCGCGGCGCCGACAACGATGTCGGCGAGATGCGGCGTGTGTTGAACAGCTTCCTGCAGTTTATGGAGGAGGCCAACAGTACCGATAGCATGATCGTGGCGGCGACCAATCACGCGGAGCTGCTAGATACGGCACTCGCACGTCGGTTCGACGACGTCATCGTCTACGGGATGCCGGATGAGAAGGCGGCGCGCAAAATCATCGAGCGGCATCTGGGTCTGTTCCGGCCGCGGCTGTTGCAATGGTCTAAGCTTCTTGATGCCGCCAACGGTCTTAGCCACGGCGAGATAGCGCGTGGTGTCGACGACGTGATCAAGCGCGCCATTTTGAGGGAGGCGACGAAGGTTACCTCCGGCGACTTGCAGACCGCACTCGCCGCCCGAGCGATCGCCAAGGCTGCCATGTTTGGAAAGCGCGAGGCTTAGCAACGCTGGCTCTATCGAGTGCCTGTGTCGCTAAACTTACCCGAAGTTCCATTCAGAGATAATATGCCATGGCTGACGAGTCAAAAGGACCGTTGCGGACCTACTCCAAACCTCACTTGAGCATCGAACGGTTTCAAGAGCGCGCCGACTACCGGCCGCCCGGGCGCGCCATTTCGTCAAGGGACAGCGGCATCGAATGCTTCTCCCACGGCACGAAACTCGGCGGCGAGCTTGCCCAGGCGCTCGCGACCGCGCACCGGTTGCTGTCGGAGCGCAATCCCGACATCGCGGCCGGGGAAGCGGGCGTCTATGTGGAGATTGCATCGCCTGCCGAGACGTTATTGCCGGATAGTGGCTGGCAGCAGAAGGGCATTCGTATAGCCGCAGTACGGACCGAGGAGAACGGCGAGCAGGTCGGGGGGCTGTTCGTTCCGCAAAAATCGCAAGCGTTCCTGACCAAGGCGCTCGGCGATTATACCGCTGGAGTTGGTACCGCAGCGGCGAAAGCCCGCTTCGAGAGGATCGAGCGTATTGGTCTATCGAGCGTGGCGACGCTGTGGTTCGACCGGCGTCCATTGCCGCCGGAGGCCAAGGCGATATGGTGGGAGTGCTGGTGCTGGAAGGATCGCGCCGGGCACGTCCCCGGCCCGGCGCAACGTCTTGGGCTGCGGGTGAGCGAGCACCGGCTGTATTTTCCGGAGTGCGTGGTGTTGCCGATTTACGGCACGAGTGCCGAGATCGAAAAGCTGCTCCTTCACACAGATGCGATCGAGAGGTTGCGGCATGCCTCGGATACACCGCATGTATTCCTGCGCGAGCTTCGCGACTACCAGGTTCCGCTGATCCGTGACTTGGCCAAACGGATCAAGCATGCGCCAGCAACGGCTCCCGCCGCTTGCGTTCTCGACAGCGGCACTAATCGCGCGCATCCGCTGCTGTCTGGCTCGCTCGACGCAAGCGATCAACATGCCGTCGATGCTAACTGGGGCGTCGACGACCACTATGACGGTGGTCACGGCACTCAGATGGCAGGCATGGCGCTTTTGGGCGATTTAACCCATGCGGTCGGCGATCAGCGCATCATCGAGCTCAAACATCGCCTGGAGACGGTGACGCTGCTGCCGCCGGATGGCTTCGACGAGACGGAGCCCGCGAACTACGGTTACGTCACGCAGCAGGCGATCAACCTACCCGAGATCGCAGCCCCCGAGCGCGCTCGGATCTTCTGCATGGCAGTGACGAACAAAAATGTTCCCGGAGACAGGCCGACGAGCTGGAGCGCAGCCATCGACCAGGCGGCAGCTGGCAAGATGCCAGGTGAACGTGACGATGAGACGACGCCGCGCCGTTTAATCTTGATTTCGGGTGGCAACATCGGCGACGAGGCTGATTACGAGACCATGACGGCCGCGGCGACGCCGGCCATGGAAGATCCGGTGCAGGCGTGGAACGCGCTCGGAATCGGCGGGTTCACCGATCGCGACACGGTCATCGACAGCCTCTTCAAATCGCATGTGCCGGTTGCCAAGGTTGGTGACCGGAGCCCATACAGCCGCACGTCAGTGCTGTGGTCAGATGCGATGCCGTTGAAGCCCGAGGTCGTATTCGAGGCGGGCAACCGTGCGGCGAGCGGGGCAGGCACTAACATTCTCTCAGGTCTGGAATCGCTGTCCGTTCTGACGGCGAACAGAGATTTTGTCAGCGAACCGCTCACTCCGTTCTTTGCGACGAGCGCGGCCACTGGCGAGGCGGCACGCTTTACCGCTATGCTGCAGGCCGCACATCCCATGTACTGGCCAGAGACGATCCGCGCGCTTACCGTGCATAGCGCGCAATGGACGCCGCACATGCTGCAACGGATCGCCGGTGCCCGCAAAAAGAAATCGACTCATCTCGAATTGGTTCGGCAGTTTGGCTTCGGTGTACCAAGACTGGAGCGGGCGATAGCGTCGGCATCCGCCGACCTTGCCCTTGTCGCGCAAGCGGCGATCCAGCCCTTCAAGCGCAAGATGAAGGTGGGCAAGAAGGGACGCATGATCGGGGATGGCGATCCTCGCTTTAACGACATCCATCTCTATACACTGCCGTGGCCGAAGGAGGCCTTGCGGGAGCTCGGCGAGAAGCGGGTCGCGCTAAAGATCACGTTGTCTTATTTCATCGAGCCGAGCCCTGGGCAGCTGAAGCCCGTGACGCCGGCCCGCTATCGGTCGCACGGACTGAGGTTCGACATGCAGCGCCGGAATGAGAGCGACGATGCCTTCAAGGCGCGGATCAATGATCTCGCGGCGGCGTCCGACGTCGTCGACGACGACGACCACGATGCAGAGGTTGATTCCGACGAACTGATGGTTAAGGCGGCCGGCGATCTGGAAGACATCGGGGTCGCACCTGAGGCGGATACGGGCTGGATGCTCGGGGCAAGGAGCCGGTCCGCTGACAAAGCCGGTTCGCTTCACTGCGATGTCTGGGACGGCAACGCGGTCGATCTTGCAGACCGCCACATGGTGGCGATTTATCCCGTTGCCGGTTGGTGGAAATACCGCGTGCCGCAGCACCGCTACAATGAGAAAACGCGGTACGCTCTGGTGATGACGCTGAGCTGCGTCGAACATGACGCCGATCTCTATGCTGAGATCCAGGCTGCCATTTCTGCTGCTGCTGCCGTGACGGCCGTCAGCGCATGAACTGACTGATTGCTGTAATCCAGCGCCTTCGAAAATTGAAAGTGCGCGCGGACAACGCGACGTACCACAAACCGGACGTCATCAGCGGCGCTCGCCGCGTTACCAACATCGGTTGGCTCGATGTCTTCTAATGGGATTAAGCGCTGAGATGCGGAATGGACATGCAGAACGAGTTTGTCCAATAGCTGCCATGGGCCTGCCAACGCTATGGGCCATTGAACGAACCCGCTCACGCGGGAGGGTGCTGAACGATGGCCGGCGGGCTTGGCAGGCATGGTGGGGCGTTATCGAGCCTCGGATGGTGTGCAGATAACGCGGCGGCGATAACGGGATGGGAAGCATCCTGGCTTGAGGATTG
>JANLYD010000322.1:0-18428 GCA_031365465.1 Hyphomicrobiaceae bacterium | reverse complement strand
GCTGAAAGGTATTGCGTTCTCCGCACCCTGTCAGAGCCGCGATGATCGTGAGGATCGATGCCCGAACCGTCGTCGCCGATCCCGCCCAGTGGTTCGTCGTCACTCCATAGCCCCCGCGCCGCATAACTGTGCCAGGCGGGGACCATACACGGCATTCGCCGCCGGCAAAACGGTAACGGTAAGCCGTGCCACAACTGCATCCCGGGATTGGTCAGCCCGCGTGGCGTGCCGACCAATCCCGTATCCACCAGGCCAGTGCATTGACTGCCAAGATGATGCCAATCAACGCCATGCCCAAACCAAGAGCCAGGGGCAGGTTGCCCTTCGACGTTTCAAGCGCAATCGTGGTCGTCATGACGCGGGTGAAGCCGTCGATATTGCCACCGACGATCATGACCGCGCCGACTTCGGCTGCCGCGCGGCCGAAGCCCGCGAGCAAAATCGTGACGAGCGAAAACCTGCCGTCCCAGATCAGGGCCTGCACGCGCATGATGGGCGATACGTCCATGGCGGTAAACTCGTCGCGATACTCGACCCACAAATCCTCGATCGCCTGACGCGTGAGGGCGGCGATGATCGGCGTGATCAGGATGGCTTGTGCGATGATCATGGCCTGTGGCGTGAACAGCAGTCCGAAGAGGCCGAGAGGACCTGAGCGCGACAGGGCGAGATAAACCAGCAATCCGACGACGACCGGGGGCAGGCCCATCAGGCCGTTCAGCACTACGGTGACGATGTCGCGGCCGGGAAAACGCGTCAGGGCAATGACGGCGCCCAACGGCAGGCCGATCAAGCCTGCCAACAGCGTCGCCGACAGCGTGACGAAAAGCGACAGGCGCACGATTGCGAACAGCGTCGGATCGCCGGACAGGATCAAGGACAAGGCGCTCGAGGCTTCCAAGGCGGGGCTCGCATGACGTAAACGGCGACTGAGGACAGGTTCGACCAATCTCTCACGTGTTTTCTTTCGAGACGTCAACAGCCGGAGCTGCCAAAAGCGAGATGGGCATCAAGTTCGGAGGCATCGCGTTGGGGAAAGTGACCGCCATCAGTTCGCAGCGGATCGAGACGACAACCAAGATCTACGTTGCGCGTGCGCTTCGCGATTGCGGAGATGGGTTCGTCGCGGTCCTGTTGCCGGTTTATCTGTCGGCGATCGGTATGGGGGCGTTCGAGATCGGTGTCGTGGCCACGTTGGCGCTGCTCGGCTCGGCCCTGACGACGTTAGTGATCGGTGCAATCGGCGCGCGGTTCGACAATCGCCGCCTGCTGATGGGTGCGTCCGCGATCATGGTGTCAACCGGGCTGGCGTTCGCGGCATTCAGTACTCCGGCGCTGATCATGCTGATTGCGTTCATGGGAACGATAAATCCGTCGTCGGGGAATGCCAGTATCTTCGTGCCGCTCGAGCATACCGTGCTGTCGCACACAGGGACCGATACACAGCGAACGCGGATGTTTGCCAAGTACGGTTTGATCGGGTCGATGGCGGCTGCGATCGGTGCACTGGCTTCGGGCAGTGCCGATCTGCTCGGCGCGCTGGGGATGACACAGCTTGCCGCCCTGCGTTCGATGTTCGTGGTTTACGCGGCGCTCGGGGTCCTGGGCGGGCTGATGTATGCGAGCATTCCGCCGGACCCGGCGCAGGGCGACGCGCGGCCTGCGGGTGCGCTCGGCCCTTCTCGCGCCATCGTCTACAAGCTGGCCGCGCTGTTCAGCGTCGACTCGTTTGCGGGCGGCTTTGCGGTGCAATCGTTGACGGCATTGTGGTTGTTCAACAAGTTCGGGATGTCGGTGCCGGCGGCGGGAATATTTTTCTTCTGGGCGGGGGTGCTGAGCGCCTTTTCGTATCCCGTGGCTGCGTGGCTGTCGCGCCGGATCGGGCTCGTGAATACGATGGTTTTCACGCACATGCCGTCGAGCCTTTGTTTGATTGCTGCGGCGTTGGTGCCAAATCTAGACGTCGTGCTGGTGCTGCTGTTGGTGCGGGCGGCGCTGTCGCAAATGGACGTGCCGACGCGGTCGTCCTACGTGATGGCTGTGGTGACGCCAGCGGAGCGGCCGGCCGCCGCAAGCTTCACTTCGGTGCCGCGCAGTCTGGCCTCGGCCGCCAGTCCGGCGATTGCGGGTGCGCTGTTTGCGGGCGGATACGATGCATGGCCGTTCGTGATCTGCGGCGTGCTCAAGATACTTTACGACTTCGCGTTGCTTTGGACCTTCCGCAACGTGCGACCGCCGGAGGAGCGGTAAGTGCCGTCAGGTCTGCGCGCTTTCGAGAACGGCCTTGGTCGCGGCCAGAGCGCGGCGCGCCCATTCGCGACTGCCGAGCGCGGCAAACGAGCGTTCGTTCGGCAGTTCGATGCTGACCGGCACGTGTTGGGGCAGTGCTGCGAACACCGCCGAGAGCGGTAGTCCACCCTCGCCGGGGAGAAGGCGCTCGCGGCGCGCTGCGTGAATGAGGCCGTCTGTCGTAGCTGGTGCTGCGGCAGGTGCGTCGCAGATCTGGACGTAGTGGAGCCACTCGAGCGGCATCGCGCCGATGTCGGCGAGTGTCGATCCGGAACGGGCGAAGTGCAGGGCGTCGACCAGCAGGCCGGCGTTCGGTTGGGCGGCGGCGGCGACGATTTTGGACGCCGCCCGAGCGTCCGGAACGGTCGACCAGGGCATGAATTCGAGGTCTGCCGTCAGACCGTACGGCCGGGCTGCCGCGCATAAATTCGCAAAAGAGTTTGTGAGCCGCGTCGCATCCGGGTCTGCGCCGCCGACGAGCATAGCCTTGGCGCCGAGGGCGGCTGCGACTTCGAAAAATCTGCGATATGCCTCGATGTCGAACTCTGGCGTCAGCCAGATGATCTCGACATCGTAGACGCCGACAGCAAGCGCCTTGCTGCGTGCAATCGTTGCGGCGAGCAGCGCGGTATCCGTCATCAGCGGCCAGTAGTGACCGCCGCTCATGGCTGGGAGCATGCGCAGGCCAATGTGGCTGTAGCCGAAATCGGCGGCCAGCGACATGGCATCGGGCGGCGGCAGATCGGGTGCCGTAAGGTAAGCCAGGGAGTAGGAGCGGGTCATGGCTGGTGAGTACCTTCGACCGGAGACGCAAGCAGAAAATCGAGCAGCATGGCTCGTTGTGCGTGATACATGTCGACGCCGTGCGACGTCGCGTTGCCTCGCGCTGCTGCAGCGGACAACCACGGCGCGGGCACGGGCTGGGTAATCACGCAGGCAGCGAACGCGGTTGGCGACAGGTTGGAGACGTCGACCGGAAACGGATCGCCGGACCGCATGCCCATGGGCGTGGCATTGCACACGAGTTCGAATCCTGACGTGTCAGGCGAGCCCGCTACGACTGGAACTTTCGCAACGGCGGCGATGCATTCGATCAAGGCGTCGCGCCGCTCCAGATCGGCATCGTGGATGGCGAGTGAGGTGACGCCCGCATCGACCAGTGCCAGCGCGATGGCCGATCCTGCGCCACCCGCACCCACGAGCAGGGCGCGTTTGTCCTTGGGTTCGCCGCCCTTGGCGCGGATCGCTGCGACGAAGCCCAATCCATCAAGCATGTCGCCGTGCCAGCCGCCATCGGCAGTGCGGCGGATGACATTGACCGCGCCGAGGATGCGCGCACGTTCGGTGAGGCTGGTGCAATGAGCGGCGCCAGCAAATTTGTGGGGTATGGTGACGATGATGCCGTCAAGGTTTTGGGCAAAGCACACACCAGCGAGCACCTGTGGGAGATGCTGCGGTGCGACGTGAATGGGAACCATGATCGCGTCATGGCCACGGCTGACAAATCCGCGCGTCATGCCGGCCGGCGATTTCACCTGTGCGATCGGATCGCCCACGATGACGTAGAGCCGGGTCGCCCCGTTCGGCATGGTGTCCAATAACGTGGTGCTCATGGGATGCGCTCTTTGAACTCGGATCGCGTGGGGCGGTGTCGGATTGACGTCGTTTTCGACGTCCCATAGCAGTGTTATATCGGTGACGTGACGAGAACAAACGGGTGAACGGCGTCTGACATGGTAGCCTTGCCAAGACGCGATGGCTGAGCCGTGCGCGTCATCTGATCCAGTAGAATGAGTGATGCAATGAACGATCAAGTCCAACTGCGCCAACAGATCGTCGACTCGTGCCTCGATCTGAGCCGTCTCGGGCTCAACAAGGGCACGGCGGGCAATATCAGCGTGCGCTGCGGCGACGGGTTTCTCATTTCGCCGACCGGCATCGCGTATGACAAGATGAAGCCTGAGCACATCGTGGCGATGAACTGGGACGCCACGTTTGCGGGGGATGTTCTGCCGTCGAGCGAGTGGCGGTTTCATCGGGACATTCTGCGGGCGCGGCCGGATCTGAATGCGATCGTGCATACGCATTCGACGAAGGCGACGGCGGTGGCCATTCTAGGCAAGGATATTCCGGCGATCCATTATGTGATCGCGGCGGCGGGCGGCGCTTCGATCAGGTGCGCACCCTATGAGTTGTTCGGATCGCAGGCGCTGGCCGATCGCGCTGTGGCGGCAATGGACGGCAGGCGCGCGTGCCTGCTGGCCCATCACGGCGTGATCGCGGCGCATGGCTCGATCGCACGCGCGTTGGCGTTGGCTGTGACGGTTGAAGAACTGGCCGAGCAATATCTGCTTTGTCTGCCGCTCGGTGAACCGCCGGTGCTCGACGAGACGCAGATCGCGGCTGCGCTGGAACGGTTCAAGTCATACGGGCAGCAAAGTGCCAAGGTCGAGCGTGGCCTGCGCGAGGCGCTATGACGGATCGCGCAAGGGAACGCCGTGTGCTGCAAATGTGTTCTGTAAGCCAGGCGACGAGCCGCGCCGAGGCTTAGGCGAGACTGGGAACGTGCCGGCGCTTCGCGGGCATCAGGATATGCAACCACAATGACCGACAAAATGCTGCCGATCCTACTGCTGCTCGGCTCGAATGTATTCATGACCTTTGCCTGGTACGGCCATCTCAAATACAAAACATCGCCGCTGTGGGTGGTGGTGATGGTGAGTTGGGGGATCGCATTTTTCGAGTACTGGATGGCGGTGCCGGCCAACCGCCTCGGCAGTGCAGTTTACACCACGGCACAATTGAAGACGATTCAAGAAGTGATCACGCTGATCGTGTTCGCGGGCTTCTCAGTGCTCTACTTCGGCGAAAAGTTCACGTTGAGCTACGCGGTCGGGTTCGTGCTGATCGCGGCCGGCGCGTATTGCGTTTTCAAGTCACCGTTCGGCTGATGCGCACACGCGTCAACGCCATTTCAGCAGGCGGTTTTCGAGCCACGTCATGCCCCAGGTGATGGTGACGCCGACCATGGCCAAGAAAATGATGACGCCGAAGACGCCATTGGTCTTGAAGCTGGCGGCGAGCAATTGCAAGGCTCCGCCGAGGCCGTGTTCGGACGCGAGAATCTCGCCGCCGATGACACCCAGCAGCGCGAACACCAAGCCGAGGCGCAGGCCGTTGAAGATCACCGGAACAGCGCTGGGCAACGTAAATTTGCGAAAGATTTGACCGCCGCTGGCGCCAAGCGTCTGCGCCAAGGTGATGTGATCGGGATTGACGCCGCGTCCGCCGGCAACGGTGTTGGTCAGCACAATGAAATAGGTGAGGCTGAAACCGAGGGCGATTTTGGAGCCGATGCCGAGGCCGAACCAGATGAGGAACAGCGGCGCCAAAGCGATGCGCGGCATGGAGTTGAGGGCCATCAGCAAGGGACTGAGCACGGCTTCGAGGTTGGGCCGCATCACGAACAGCATGCCCGTCAGCACACCACAGATGCTGCCGAGCACGAAGGCAGACAGGGTGGCGGCAATGGTGTAGCCGAAATCCTTGAGCATGCTGTGGGTGACGAAAATCTCCTGGTACATGAACTCCAGGATGCCGCTTGGCTTGCCGATCAGGATCGGATCGATCCAACGCCGCGTCGCGGTCAACTCCCAAAGTCCGAACACCGCAGCGACGACGATCAGCCGCGCGATCCAGATCTTTGCAGGGCTCCAGGTTTTTTCATTCATCTGGTCTTCTCGCTCGATAATTTCTCGCTGGAGGTCAAACCTTCCTCGAGCTTGGTCCAGACATGGGCGTAAAGCTCGTGGTAGGCGGGGTCTTTCTGCAATGCCCGAACCGAGCGGGGGCGACCGAGATTGATGGGCACGTCGGCGATGATGCGGCCGGGGCGCGCACTCATGACGATCACGCGATCGGACATGGACACGGCTTCCGACAGATCGTGAGTGATGAAAACGATGGTGCGCCGCTCGCGCTGCCACAGGGTCAGCAACACGTCTTCAAGCTGCAACTTAGTTTGTGCGTCGAGGGCTCCGAAAGGTTCGTCCATCAGCAGGATCGGCGAGTCGAGGCCGAACGTCCGGGCCAATGCAACACGCTGCCGCATGCCCTGCGAGAGTGCCTTGGGATAGGCGTTTTCAAATCCCTTCAGGCTGACTTTATCGAGCAGGTCGAGCGCGCGTGCGCGGCGGGCTTCGGCGGGCACGCCACGTATTTCGGCGCCGAGTTCGGCGTTGCCCAGTGCGGTGCGCCACGGACAAAGCGCATCGCGGGCCAACATGTAGGCAATGTCGCGGTTGCCGCGCTCGGGCGGCTTGCCCCCGACGAGAATACGACCGGTTGCCACCTCGGGCGGCAACAGACCAGCGGCCAAGTTCAACAACGTTGTTTTCCCGCAACCGCTGGGTCCGACGATCGAAACGAATTCGCCGGGTGCTACGTTGAGGGACGTGTTGCTGACCGCAAGTACGCCAGCGGCCTTGAACTCGATCGAGACGTTGTCGATGACGAGCGATCCCGGCCCGCCAGCGAGGTGGGCACCCAGCGTCGCTTCAGAGGGAATGGATTGCGGACGATCGACAATAGACATGGCCACGTCTCGCTGTTCAGACGCTCGAAGCGTGGCCGGAGTTGGACGTAACGACAATCGCCGGCGCGGTGCAGGCGAACGCCGATGCTACGCTGCTCTTGCATTCCGTGTACTTCATCTGTCCCTCGGCCGTCCCGATTGCAACGTGATCCGCTGCTTATTCCATGCCGCTGGTGGGCAGGTCTTTCGATCAGCCTATAACGGTGGCTTCCGGTCAAGCAAGCGACCTTTCCGGGAACGGAATGAAAGAGGCCTAGCGGCGGCGCGCATATCGAGCGAAAACGATGGCGACCAAGGGCAAAAAGTCGATAGGCTGAAAATGAGAACTTGGATAAACAAAAGGACAGACTATCATGATCCCGAAAACCCAACGCCGCATCGTCCTCGCAAGCCGCCCGGCAGGTGAACCCTCGGAAGCGAATTTCAGGCTCGAGGAAGCGGCTGTCGTCGAGCCGCAGCACGGGGAAGTGCTGGTGCGCCTGCTGTATCTTTCGGCCGACCCCTACATGCGCGGGCGCATGCGTGACGGCGCGTCGTACGCAGCCCCCATCAAGATCGGCGAAGTGTTCGGTGGCGGCAGCGTCGGCGAGGTCGTGGCGTCCAAGCATCCGCATTTGAAGGTCGGCGACATCGTCGAGGATCGCATGGGCTGGCAGGAATATGCCGTCAGCGGCAGTCCGACGTTGCGCCGCATCGATCCGGCGATCGCCCCCATATCGACGGCCAACGGCGTTCTCGGCATGCCGGGGATGACGGCCTATTTCGGTCTGTTCGATGTGGGCCAACCCAAGGCTGGCGAAACGGTCGTGGTGTCGGCGGCCTCGGGAGCGGTGGGCCAAGTGGTGGGGCAACTCGCCAAGATGGCGGGGTGTCGCGTGGTTGGCATCGCAGGCGGCGCGAAGAAGTGCGCGTTCGTTCGCGACGACATGGGCTTTGACGACTGCGTCGACTACAAATCCGCAGGCGATCTCGGCGCGGCGCTCAAAGCGGCTTGCCCGAAAGGCATCGACGTCTATTTCGAAAACGTGGGCGGCGCCGTTTCCGACGCGGTGATGCTGCAATTGAATACGTGGTCGCGGGTGGCGCTGTGTGGCGCGATATCGCAATACAACGCGGAGAAGCCGGAGATGGCGCCGCGTTTGCCCGGTTTGTTCGTGGGCAAGCGCGTGACGATGCGCGGGTTCATCGTTTCCGACTTCGCGCAGAAATATGACCCGGCACGCGCGCTGATGGGTGAGATGGTGCGGAGCGGAAAGCTCAAGTTTCGCGAAGATATCGTCGAGGGCCTGGAAAACGCGCCGCGCGCTTTCATCGGTCTGCTGCGCGGTGACAATTTCGGCAAACTGCAAATCAAGGTCGGAGCGGAGCCGCAGGGCCTTCCGCACCGCAAGTAAGACTTTCGCCGCAGTGCTTCGGCGCTGCGGCGATCATTTCTGCCGAAACGATTTGTCGAACGAGGTGATGAGCGGGCCGACCAGATAATCGAACGCGCTGCGCTCGATGGTCGGGATCATGATCGAGGCGGGCATGCCGGGATACAGTTTCATGCCTGGGACACCTTCGAGTTCGCCGTCGTGGATGCGGATCTGGGCGAGGTAGAAGGGGCTGCCGTTGCGATTGTCCATCAGGCGATCTGCGGACACGACCGTGACTTCGCCGCCGAGTGCGGGCGTGGTGCGCTGCTTATAGGCGAGCAGGCGCACCTCGGCGCGGGCGCCGGGCCGTATGTCGGCAATGTCCTCGACGGCGATCTGCGCTTCCACGATCAGGTTTTCCTGGTCGGGCACGATGTCAAGAATCTTTTCCCCCGGCGCGATGACACCGCCGGTCGAAAACACGGTCAGGCCAACGACCTTACCGGCATAGGGCGCGCGGACTTCCATCCGTGCGAGCTGTTGCTTGGCGTTGGTCAGGCGAGCGATGATTTCCGATAGCCGGGCTTGCGTCGCGCGCTGATCCTTCGAAGTTTCAGCCGAGCGGTCTTTGTCGAGCTGGGCGATCAGTTGCCGTTGTTCGGCGATGGCTTGGCGAGTGCGCGCGATGCTGCTGGTGAGTTCGCCGATCTGTCCGTCGAAAGCCGCGGCGCTGCGTTCGAGCTGCAACAGCCGGGGTTTGGCGATGACGCCGCGTTCGACCAATGGCCCGAGCGACGTGGCTTCGCCTTTGACGGAATCGCGCTGAGCGCGTTGACCCGACACTTGCGCATCGGCGCCCACGATCTGCGCTTCGAGTTGCGCGATTTTTTCCGCGATGATGCGGCGCTGACCGTCGAGTGCCTGACGGCGGAAGTCGAATTGCTGGATTTGACTGGCGAGTATGCTCGGGTGGGCTTGTGCTGCCACGACCAGATCGGGAGCGTACGTGACTTTTGTATCGCCCGCGAGTTCTGCCTGCATGCGGGCGTCGGCTGCGCGCAATTCGATGTATTGCTGATCGAGAATATCGAATTCGGCACGCACGTGCGTATCGTCGATATGGATAAGAACCTGGCCGGCGTCGACCTTGTCGCCTTCGCGCACCGAGATCTTTTTGACGGTGCCGCCATCGTGATGTTGCAGGCTTTTGCGATTGCCTTCGACTTTGACGAAGCCGCTGGCGACGACGGCGCCGTTGAGCGGGGCGAGCAGCGACCAGCTTCCGAGCACGCCGAAGAAAAGCATGATGACCGCCCAGCCGATCGAGGCGAGACGACTGATATCGTCTTCGGCCTCCACGATGCCGCGAGGACGCCGGCGTTTGCGCAACGAGGGTTTCGCCTGTGTTTCGCGCGGGAGCGCTGGCTGCAATTGCACCGTCGAGTTAGCCGCGTGCATGGGCTGCCTCCTTGTGTGAAGCGACGTTGCTGGTGAAGCGCCGCAACATTTCATCGCGCGGGCCGAACCATTCTACACGTCCGGCATTGAGGATCAGTATTTTGTCGACGATACGCAGCATGGCCGGCCGATGCGAAATAACGACGACCGTTGTCGCCTGTTGCTGGAGCGCTTTGATGCAGGCGGCGAGAGACGCCTCCCCCACGGTGTCGAGATTGGCGTTGGGCTCATCGAGCACGACGATGCTCGGATGTCCGTAGGCGGCACGCGCCAAGCCGACGCGTTGCTGCCAGCCGCCTGACAAAGTTGCGCCGCCGGCGCCAAGCAAAGTGCGGTACCCGTCCGGCAGGCGCTGGATCATCTCGTGCACGCCTGCCATCTCGGCTGCGCGGGTGACGTATCCTGCATCGGCGTCGCTGAAGCGGGCGATGTTGGCTGCGACAGTGTCGGCGAATAATTCCGTCTCTTGCGGCAGATATCCGATGTGTTTACGGAGGGCTTCGCCGTGTTGATCGTCAAGGTCGCGTCCGTCGATCCGCACAGCCCCGCTGGATGCCTTGGCAACACCGACGAGCAGGCGTGCGAGCGTCGACTTGCCGGCGCCGGAAGCCCCGATGATCCCGATGATTTCGCCGGGCTCGACGACAAAGCTCACGTCGGTCAGGATTGGCGTTTCGGTGCGCGGCGCGGCGAAGCAAAGTTTGTCGACGCGCAGCAAACCGGCCGGTCGCGCTACTCGTGCGGTCGATGGCGGCGCTGACTGGGCCGCAACCAACTGACGCAAGCGCTGCAAGGCGTCGTGGGTGGTGATCATCGCCTTCCACGATCCTGCGGCCTGCTCGACCGGCTGCAGCGCACGGCCGAGCAGGATGGATGCCGCGAAAATCGCACCGGCGCTGGTGGATCGTTCGATCACCAGCCATGCGCCGAGGCCGAGGATGGCGGATTGCATCGCCAAGCGGAGAAAGCGAATGATTGCGGAAACAATGGCCGCGCGTTCGCCGGCCGTCTGTTGTGCGGTCAGCACCGTCTGGCGCTCGCCGGCCCATTTCGTGGTGAGGTCACCGAGCATTCCCATAGCGTGCACGACGTCGGCGTTGCGTTGACTTTGGTCACCGAGTGCGTGCGCGCGCGATCCAAGTTCGTTGGCGCGCGTAGACATGTCGCGCACCCACACTTCGTTTATCAACGCCATCACGACGAGTGCAACGGCACTCAGGAACGCGAAAGCTCCGAGCGTGGGGTGCAGTCGATAGATGATCAGCACATAAATCGGCGTCCACGGAAAATCGAAGATCGCGTGCATGCCGTTGCCGGCGATGAAATTGCGCACGGTTTCGAGATCGCGGATAGGCTGGCTTCCGGGTGCCGAATTGCGCAACTGTGGAACCATCACCATTCTGAAGACACGAGCGGCAAACAGCTTGTCGAACCGCGTGGCGCTGCGCGCGAGAATGCGTGACCGAAGGCAATCGAGGGCCGCCAACGTCGAAAACGCAATCATCACCAGCAAGGTCAACATCGCCAACGTCGCTTCGCTGTTCGACGAGAGGACGCGATCGTAAACCTGCATCATATAAAGCGGCGCTGCGAGATAGAGCAGGTTGATGGCAAGGCTGAACGCGAGCGCGGTACCAAAATAGCGCTGTAACGGCAGGAAGATGTCGAGCATCTGCAGGCCGCGTCGGAGGCGCGATGTGCGGGTGACTTTGGGCTTGTGCTGCATGTGTGGCTGGCGATCCGGAAGACGTTGCAGATTGCGTCGCGTCACGGACGCTGAGCGGAGACGGCAGACGCGGTGTCGAGGGTCGTTGTCCAACCTGCGCGAGGCGGGAGCTTCGATACAGTTTCGGAAACCGTCGGCTCGATCGATGCGCGTGCGATATTCGGTGAGGTTGCCGCCGAAGCCTTGGGAGTTGGCGTGTCCGGCGTGGTGGACTGTAGGGTGAGTTCGCCGACGCTGGCGACGAGCGCGAATGCGGCAACCGTTGCCTGCCGCTTGGTCTGCTCGAGCGCGACGCGGGCGCCGAGGAGATCTCGTTCGGCATTGAGAACGTCGGCGAGCGTACGTTGCCCGACGGCTTGTTCCTTGCGAACCCCCGATAGGACGCGGGCGTTGGCGTCGATCTGCTGGTCCAGGTATTTTCGTTGTGTGCCGGCTTGCTGCCAGGCGACCCATGCCTGCGTAACGGCGTGACGAATGGCGGCGCGCTGTTGCGCGAGTTCGTGAACGAGGCTGATCTGCGTGTGGCGGGCGGCCTGAACTTCTGCCTCGATGCTACCGCCACTGTAGATGGGGATGCGCGCCACGGCTTGGATGGTGGCGCCGGCGCGCAAATCGCCCGGGGCAGGCAGGCCGTCATAGTCGCGGTTGCTGTTGTAGCTGGCCTGCAGCGACAACGTCGGCAGATGCTTGGCGGTGGCGACATCGACGGCGTGACGTGCCGCTGCTTCGCGATGACGCGCTGCTCGGATGGCGGGATGCTGCTTATCGGCGCGGTCGAGTGCAGTGTCGAGGTGGCCGGGCAGGCGAATACTCGATGCGGCGAATGGTGTGAGCTTGCCGGGGCCGCGACGTACGATCTGGCCGAACTGGCTTTCTGCACCGGCAACTGCGCTGCGCGCCATGCCGGCTTGAATTTGTGCGCCCGCCACTGCCGCATCGTTTTGTGCGAGGTCGGATGCGGCAACGTCACCCACGCCGCGTCGCTCGCGCGTCATGCGTTGCAAGGCTTCCAGCGCTTTCAGACTGTCGAGTTGATGGACCAGTATGGCGCGTGCCTGCACGACGTCGGCATACGCAGATGCGGTGGCCAGCAGGAGATCGCTTTCGGTCAGGGCGACGAATTCACGGCCGGCGCGGACGTTCTCGTTTGCCCGCTGTACTGCGGCAATCGTTGCGCCACCATCGAAGATGGGCTGTGTCAACGTCACCGACCATCCGTAGGGCTTTCGCTGAAGTGCCTGATCGGGTGCGCCGGCGAAGCGGCTTTCCTGCCAGCCGGCGTTCGCACCGGCATTGATGTTGGGCAAATAACCTGCCTGTGCGGCTGGGATCGACTGATTGGTTGCGAGCAGACGTTCGCGCTCGGCTTTGAGCACGGGACTATTCTCGAACGCGTCACGGAGCGCATCGTTGATCGTCTCGGCGCGTGCCGATGCCACGACGGCAGCGATGCAAAAGCCGGCAATCGTCACGCGCTCAAATGCCAGAAGATAGCCCCGTGACGTCGCTCGTTTTGAAACAGCAGTCATGATCCCCCAACGGCGTCAAACCGGTAAAGTTGGTACGGCTCTCGATTGTGGATCCCCGAGGTCGATTGTGAATGCCAAATCGGGCGATTGGGCGGCGTTTAAGATAAACCGCGCGAATTTGTAGATATTATCACTTTCACGCGTTTCCAAAGTCGCTCAAAAACTCATCCGGTACGCAACCAGGTCATTGCGCGCGTGAGCCAATCGTCGTGTTCGATTGCAGCGCTTTCGAAGGGATCGCTGTAAAATACAGCGCCTGCAGATTGCGCCATATCTCCGACCAGTTCGACCATGGCCGGGGAGCCGGCGGCATAGACGATATCGTCTGCAGCAAGAGCTGGTACATGATCTGCTGGTGCCCCATGCAGCACGCTATGGAAAACGTCCTGCTGTTCTTCGGCGGTCGCGATGATTTGAACGTTCGAATGGCGGCTGGCGAAGTCGAGCGCGGCGCCCATGTAGAATGACGCTAGTTTGCGCACGCCGACGACGATGACGATTGCGCGTTCTGGATTTTCTTTCAGCGCTGCCTCGATCACCGACCAGATCGGCGCAAATCCGGTTCCGCCGGCGACCACCACCAACCGGTTTTTCAAGGCGGGGCGCAGAAACCCGTGACCGAATGGACCTTCGATCGTGAGAGAATGTCCCGCATTAATTCTGTCGCCGATGACGGAGGAGACGCGGCCGTTGCGCACGCGTTTGATATGCAGGTTGAATGTACCCGATGTCGTGCGTCCGTCGATACTCGCAGTCGGGCTGAAACAGCGCGTTGGAAAACCTGCGAACGTGAAACGACAATATTGGCCGGGAAGATAGGAGAGCGGCGTGTTGGGCGTGATCGTGAGTTCCACAACGTCGGCCGTCAGATCGTGCGCGGCGGTCAGCGTTGCGCGCACCGTATCTACCGACGGCACGTGCTCGATCTCGATCTTGAGGTCCGAGAAGACGCGGGCCTGACAGGCGTAGATCGTACCGCGCTGACGCGTCTCGCCGCCGAGTGTGATGCCGGCTTTGACTTCGGTCATGCAACTGCCGCAGCGTCCGGCGCGACAGTCGTGGGGAATGTCGACGCCGCCGGCAGTGGCACCGTCGAGCAGCACTTGGCCGGACTGAACGTTAAACGACTCGTCGCCGAGGGTGACGGTGTGTGACTTCGCCATCGTTATTCGATCTCCAGTCGGAACGGCCTGAGATGACGCGTGTGTCGGGTTTCGGAATGGTCGAAGGCTGCGACCCACATCAAAATGCCGGTTTTGATGGGGATATCGTAGGTGCTGCCGGTGTAGAGACGGCGCGCAACTTCGAGCGTCCAACGCCCCGCAGCCCATCGCGCCATGCCACGGACACTGGCGCGATCGTTGCGCTGAGCATCGAGCATGACGGTGCCGGGGATGACTGTGCCGACGGGCAGCGACGCGTCAGCCGCCGGCGTGTAGGGCACGGTTTCAGCTTCCGTCATCCACCAGCGCGCGCCTTCGCTTTCGCTCTGAGTGGTGGTGTCGTTGACGCGGCCGAGCGCACGGGTGGTGGCGGCGATATCGCGCGGGAGACGCAACGGCGTGACGTGATCGGTCGACGTCTTGCCGACCGCAGCGGCGACGTTGGCGTGGTAGGCGGCCGTGCCCGGATCAAGCGCGAAGCCGCCGGTGTAGCGCGCGCGGCCTTCGATCTGTTCGGAGGTCGGTTCGGCCAGGCTGCCGAAATGACAGTTGTCGATGTGGCCGATGTAACCTTGATGGGATGCCCGCCACTGCCAGACATCGGCAATAGGTCCATCGGTGTAATGCAAGCCACGACCGGTGCCGCTGGATGGCTTCTGCGCATCCGGTGCGACGGCGAGATGAATTGCCGCGCCGATCAAGGGCAGCGATGCGGGAGCGAACAGGACGGCGAACTTGTCTTCGTGAAAGCGGGTTTCATCGCCTTTGTCGTGGTCGGTTTTGGCGACGTGCCAGCCGTCGCTGGCCTTGACGAGCGGCAAATGCTTCAAGGACCGGGTCGGGTCTGACCAGGTGAATGCGAAGTAGATGAATTCGCCATCGTGCACGGCGCGGATGTCGACGAGGGATTGCCCCTGGCCACCAAAATCACCGCCCTGGGTCGTCAAGACCGAAACCGGCTTGGCACGAGTCCACACGGGATCGGACGAATCGCCGTCGAGAAGCGGCGCTTCGGATTGTGCGATCAGACCAACGCGAAGTTCCGGTCGCGTGGTTTGTTCGGCGCCGACGGCAAGCGCTGAAATGGCGACCATGGCGCCGAGCGCGGTGGCGATCGGATGCGCATTGATTTGTTGGGGATGCCGGCTTCTGACCCGCTCCTGCGCGTTGCGACTCAACTGATCGGCAAGCAATTCTGCGAGGTCGGGTGGCGGTGGCGCGACGACCAGCGGCGCGGGCCGGAAGATGCGAGAAATTTGCGCCAAACCACCCATCGCCGCCTGCAGGCCGACGTGCAGCCCGACGCAGGCGACACAGCCCCACATGGCCCAAAAATGCAGCGCGAGGTGCGGTTCGCCGGCGCCGAAAAACAGCGCAGTGCCGGTGACGATTTCCAATATCAACGACAGCATCAAGCCCCAGTAGGCAAGCGAATGCAGGGCTGCAAAGCGGGTCTGGCCGCGACGGCGAAGGCCTGCGAGACGCGGCCTGTCGAGACGCACGCGCGCTGTCAGACGTGCACGGATGATATAGACCACATAGCCGCACAGGGTTGCGGTGAGCACGAGGGCTGCAACGAGATGCCGGAACCACAGATTCTCGACGGGAAGGATCGGGTCGAGAATTGCGAGCCAAGGCGCGATGGGGTCATCGGAGGCGATCCGCAGCCCCGTCAACAGAACGACGACGAACGAGCCCAAGAGCGCGAAATGAAGAACGACGGTTCCTGAATCAGTCGTTGGTCGTCGCTTCCGAGCCATTCGACAGAGTTCCTTTTATCATGCTGACTGCCGGAGCGCTCGATGACGAGCGGGCGCAGACGTTCGGTGCCGCAAATGCGAGCGGACTGCCGAAAGTTGGTACCAGTTGTCGAGCTGCGGCTCTGGGTGGCGCACGCCCCACGGCCATGAAAGCGCATGCGACCGCGAACGGGCATGCCATGGCTCCTCCCCCGAGTGCCAATGCGGATACAACAGCCAAATTTGCGCAGATTAAGGCGTCGTGCCGTTCAGGCACGTTAAGCCGAATGCGGAACGAATTTCATCAGCATCCGTTTAACGAGCGCACACCAGCGAGCAAGTGGAGCGGGTATCGCCATGGCTAAAAGCGAAAACAAGACGGACGTCAAAACCTCGATGGCGGCGCAACTGCAGACGCCGACCGACCTCAAGCCGGATGCGACGAAGAAAATTTCTGCGGCTTTGAATGCGGCGCTCGCCGACGTGTTTGCGATTTATATGAAGACCAAAAATTTTCACTGGCACATGAGCGGCCCGCATTTCCGGGATTATCATCTGCTGCTGGACGAACAGGCCGACCAACTTTTTGCGATGACCGATCCGATGGCCGAGCGCATCCGCAAACTGGGTGGCACCACATTGCGTTCCACTGGTCATGTCGGCCGGACGCAGCGCATCAAGGACAATGATGCGGAGTACGTCGAGCCGACCGAAATGCTGGCAGAGCTGTGTGAAGACAACAAGGGTTTGGCGCATCATTTGCGTGAGGCACACGGCATCTGCGAAGAAGCGCATGACATCGCCACCGCGTCGCTACTCGAGGTGTGGACCGACGAAACCGAACGCCGGACGTGGTTTTTGTTTGAATCGAGTCGTCGCCTCGACACAGGCGGGCATTAAATTCTTAGTAATTGTATCAAAAAAAAAGCGCGCCGCTCAAGCACGAGCGGCGCGCGATCACATGTCAAAGACCTCAGTACGATTTCAAGAAGCTCAATACGATTTCGAGCCTTCCTTCGCGCCCTTGCCGCGCGCTTCGTTGACGGCGTTGGTGGCAGCCGTCGCCAGCAGGCGTACATCGTTGATCAGCGTCGCGTAGTGATAGCCGTCGGCATAGCGCTTGAGGGCTGTCTTGGCGCTGTCGGTATGCGCACCGGCAATCTTTCCGGCCTTGCGGGTTTTGTCGACGATCGTTTTCATGGCGGCGAGGACTTCGGCGTCGGTGGGGTCGAGGGTCGCCGGCTTGCCGAGGCTCAAGGCGAGATCGGTGGGGCCGACATAAACGCCGTCGAGCCCTTTGACGGCCAGAATGGAGTCGAGGTTGGCGAGCGCTTCTTTTGTTTCGATCATTGCAAAAAGCAGGATCTCGTCGTTGGCGTTTGACTGATAGTCGCTGCCGGCATATTGCGAGGCGCGGAAGGGACCATTCGAGCGCGCGCCGTGGGGAGGATAGCGGCCGGCAG
Organism: Hyphomicrobiaceae bacterium; assembly: GCA_031365465.1. Taxonomy (GTDB): domain Bacteria; phylum Pseudomonadota; class Alphaproteobacteria; order Rhizobiales; family Hyphomicrobiaceae; genus JABFRJ01. Next base: position 1,112 of record JANLYD010000322.1, on the reverse strand, counting down.
AAACGAAGGCTTCCGCCTCGGCCTTGGTGTTGATCATCGGGCAGATGATGCCGTAGGCGCCGGCGTCGAGCGCACGCATGATGACGCTGGGTTCATTCCAGGGAACGCGGACCATGGCCGTCACGTCGTTGATCTGGATGGCCTGCAACAACGACACGAGGTCGTTCACGTCGGGTGCGCCGTGCTGCATGTCGATGGTGACGCTGTCCCAGCCGCAGGAGGCAAACACTTCAGCCTGATAGCTGTTGGGCACGGCGATCCAGCCGTTGACCCCTTTGACGCCGCCGGCAAGGCGCTTCTTGAGTTCGTTCTTGCGCATTCATTTGCTCCTGAAAAGTATTGGCAGTTGGTGTCGCGGCGCGATCAGTGAATCTCGTCTTGTTTCTGCAGCGCTTCCCGCAATGCTGCGACGGTGAAGCCGGGTTTGCGCGCCAGACCGAGAATGACGGCTTCCTTGCGGGCAAGCAGATCGCAGGCCGCAGGAATTTTGGCGGCGACCGCTTCGGGGATCACCACGGCGCCATGGCGGTCGGCGTGGATGAGATCGCCAGATTTGACGAGCATGCCGTGGATACGCACCTGCGCGCCGAAGCCGGCGAGATGGACGTGGGCATGACTGGGCGCGATGGAGCCGGCGAGCACGTTGAAGCCCGGTGCCCATTGCGGAATATCGCGGATGCAGCCGTCGGTGACGACGCCTGCGAGGCCGAGCGCCTTGTGGACGGTCGACTGCACTTCGCCCCAGAACGCACCGAAGCCGGTCTCGTGACCATCGAGATCCTGGATGACGCAGATGCTGGGGGTGGGTGCTGCGGCCATGTACTCGTAATAGGCGACGCGTTGATCGCGGGCGGGCTTGCCGGAGAGCTCGTTGCCGTGGGTCGAGCGGATGGTTGCGGTTTTGGCGTAGCCGACCATGGGCGGCAAATCGGGGAACGGGGCCACGAGCGGACGGACGGTAAAGCCGGTGGCGCGGCGCTCGGGCGCAACGATTTCCAGAGCGTTGCAGATGGTGGGTGTGTCGAAGGTGGCGAGGGTTTGAAGCAACTTTGGATCGAGCATGATGGGCTTTCGAATTCGTGATGATTGAGAGTGTTGCGTGGACGACGAGG
>JANLYD010000388.1:0-12485 GCA_031365465.1 Hyphomicrobiaceae bacterium | reverse complement strand
AAGGTCTCTACATTCCCTTCCTCAAGATCCTCGACCAGGGCCGCGTCAACGAAACGCTGATGGCCATCATCAAGGCGAACACTCGGCTGCCGATCGACACCGTCGGCGACGTCTACTCTCTCACTGCGTGCAACGATGTGGGCTGCCGCCGCCTCGTCGAAATGCTCGAAGAATTCGCGCTCGATGAACTCACCGTGCTGGCGGAGCACATCTATGTGCGCTCGCGCTCAGCCGTCCTGGCCGAAATTGCCAAACTGCCGAAAGGTCAGTGGACCAACACCATGGTCACTGACGGCTATGACAACCCTATCACTTTGACCGCTACGACAACCGTCAGCGAAACCGGCATTCACGTCGACTATACCGGCACCAGTCCCGCAGCCAACCGCGGCATCAACGTGCCCATGGCCTACACCACAGCCTATACCGTGTTTGGTTTAGGCTGCATCGTCGCCGCGTCGATCCCCAACAACGCCGGCTCGCTTGCACCGCTGACAGTCTTTGCACCGCCCGGCTCCATTTTGAACGCACCCAAACCCGCCGCCGTCTGCTCACGTCATGTCGTAGGCCAGATGTTGCCTGACGTGGTGTTTGGCTGTCTCGCGCAGGCCGTGCCCGATCGTGTGCCGGCGGAAGGCACCTCCTGTCTTTGGAACCTCAACGTGCGCGGCGCTGTCCGTGGCGGCGGCGATGGCAACTACGGCTTCACCATGACAGTCACATCGAACGGCGGCACTGGCGCACGCCATCAGTCAGACGGCCTTTCTGCCACCGCCTATCCGTCAGGCGTCAAGGGGACGCCCATTGAAATTGCCGAAAGCATGACGCCGCTGATCTTCTGGCGCAAGGAACTGCGCAGTGGCTCGGGCGGCGATGGCCGCACGCGTGGCGGTCTGGGTCAAGTCATCGAGATCGAGAGCGCCATCGACATGCCGTTCGAACTGCTCGCCGCGTATGATCGCATTGACCATCCGCCGCGAGGCCGGGATGGCGGCGCGCCCGGTGCGCCGGGTGTCGTCGCCATCAAGGGCGGCCGCACGATGAAGGGCAAGGGTACGCAAGTGATAAAGCCCGGTGAACGCCTGCTGATCATGACGCCGGGCGGCGGCGGCCTCGGCCTTCCCGGCGCCCGTTCCCCAAAACTGATCGCGCGAGATCGCACCAACGAACTGACCTGAGCAGTCAATTGCCTGACCGGCGATTTGCAGCCGACCCGCGGCGCGGTCTTTCTCGATGGTCTTGACGTCACCAAACTGACGCCGGAAGCACGTACGGGCTTTGGCTGGCCGCACTTTCCAGGTGCCGGCGTCGTTCGAAACAATGAGCGTGGTGGAAAACGGCATGATCGGCGCATTCCTGGCGCAATCCCAGAAAACGCTCGACCTGACAGCTTAAGCGGGTGCGATTGATGTCTGGCCACGTCAGGCCGTCAGCGCACACCTCGGATTGCTTTCGTTCTCAGCTTCGCCCTATGCTGCCGCTCGGCGAGAAGCCGCAAAAAAAAGCGATTACGGCCAACGCCTGTCGGGGGGAATAGATGCGACGACACCGAGCGATCTGGATCGGGCTGGGCCTGGTATTTGAGACTTTTGTCTCTGGCACGTCACACGCCCAAAGCCCCTGCGCCAACCGGGGCCAACTCGATACTCAATACTGCGACGCGGACAATGATCTGGTTGCCGACGCACCGACCGATGCGGCCAAGTGGAAAGATCCCGCGACGCTGGTCTGGGCGTACACGCCCGTCGAAGATCCTGCCGTCTACGCCAACGTCTTCAAGCCGTTCACCGAGCATTTGAAGGCGTGCGTGGGAAAGGCGATCGTCTACTACCCCGTGCAGTCGAACTCGGCCGAGATCGAGGCCATGCGATCGGGCCGCCTGCACTTCGCCGGCTTCTCGACCGGCCCGACCGGTTTCGCGGTCAACTTGGCGGGCGCAGTGCCGTTCGCCACCAAGGGTCAGGGCGGCAAGGTGCAAGGCTACAATTTGCTCGCCATCGTCAAGGCATCCAGCCCCTATCAGAAGTTGGCGGACCTCAAGGGCAAACGCGTCGCCCATACTGCTGCCTCCTCCAACTCGGGCAATCTGGCACCCCGGGTTTTATTCCCAGCCGAAGGACTGACGCCGGAGCAGGATTACAAGCCGCTGATGTCAGGCGGGCACGACAAATCGACTCTCGGGGTCGCCGCCGGCGACTATGACCTGGCCGCCGTCGCATCTGATGTCTTCGACCGCATGGTATCGCGCGGCACGGTCAAGGGTGACGATTTTCGGATCATCTTCAAAAGCCCGGTGTTCCCCACATCGTCGTTCGCCCACGCGCACGATCTGAAGCCGGAACTGGCAGCGAAGCTGAAGTCATGCTTTTTCGACTTCAAGTTTCCGCCCGAGATGATGAAGGAATTCAACGGCGACGACGGTTTTGTCCCGATCACCTACCTGAATGATTGGGCCGTCGTCCGCGACGTGGCAGAGAAATCCGGTACGCCCTATAATAAGACTGCCTACGACAACGAGAATAAGCGTGAAGCAGCCGAAGCTGCAAAGAAAGCTGCTGCAAAATCGGCAAGTCCGCCTGCGGCGCCTGCAGCGCCCAAACAGTGACGGAGATCTGAGATGCACATTTTCTCGCTGGCGCTCGCTGCAGCACTTTTGGGCGTGGCAAGCGCGGCTGTGGCACAGGACAATTGTTCCAATCGCGGTCAACTTGACACTCAGTATTGCGATGCGGACAACGATCTGGTCGCTGACACGCCAACCGATCCGGCCAAGTGGAAAGACCCCTCGACCCTCGTGTTCTCCTACGCACCGGTCGAAAACCCGGCGGTTTACGCAATTGTCTACCAGCCGGTTATCGATCGGTTGGCGGAATGCACCCGCAAGAAAGTCGTCTATTACACGGCACAATCGTCGAGCGCACAGATCGAGGCAATGCGCTCCGGCCGCTTGCACGTCTCCAGCCTGTCGACCGGCGCGGTTGGCTTCGCCGTCAATCTGGCGGGTGCGGTTCCATTCGTCTCCGTAGGCAACGAGAAGGAGATCGCGGGATATCAGCTCTGGGCCGTCGTGAAGGCCGACAGTTCCTATCGATCGATGGCAGACCTCAAGGGCAAGCGCGTCGCGCACGTGGCGCCGTCTTCGAACTCCGGCAACCTCGCGCCGCGCGTGTTCTTTCCCGAACTCGGCCTGAAGCCAGACACCGACTACAAGCCGCTCATGTCCGGCGGTCACGACAAGTCGATGCTCGGCGTGCTGTCGGGTGACTACGATATGGCGCCGGTCGCATCCGACATCATCGAACGCATGGTGGCGCGCGGCGACATCAAGTCCGACGCGTTTCGCATCATCTGGAAAAGCGAGACCTTCCCGACGCTCGGCGTGGCGTTCGCGCATGATCTCAAGCCGGAGCTGCAGGCAACCATCCGTAAATGCTTCGAAGACTACCGCTTTCCCGACGGTCTCAAGAAAGAATATCCAGGGTTCGATCGCTTTGTGCGCATGAACTACAAGGAAACCTGGAAGCCGATCCGCGAGGTCGCCGAGAAATCCGGCACGCCGTACAACAAGGTTGCCTACGAAGCGACCCAGAAAAGGGAAGCCGAGGCGGCTGCCAAAAAGGCAGCTGAACAGGCGAAGCAACCAGCGGCCCCGGTCACAGCGCCAGCAAAGCCATGACAATTGCGATGCAAGCCGAAGCGGCCGCAACCAACCGGTCGCTGATCATACGGCACCTCGAAAAATCTTACACCGCCGACAAGCCCATCCTCCGGGACATCAATCTCGAAATCGGCGGGCGCGGCATCACCGCTGTGATCGGTCCGTCCGGCGCGGGCAAGTCGACGCTAATTCGCTGCGTGAATGGGCTCGTTGCAGCAACCAGCGGCCAGATTATCTTCCAGGGCCAGGACATCACCCGGCTGAGCGGGCGGCGCCTGCGCGAGATGCGGCGACGCATCGGCATGGTGCATCAGGAATACAGTCTCGTCGAACGCCTGTCCGTGATGGAAAACCTGTTGACCGGCCGACTTGGTTACGTCCCGGCGTGGCGCGCGTGGCTGAGGCGGTTTCCCACCGAGGACATCGCGCATGCCTACGAGTTGCTCGATGCGATAGGTCTCGGCGAATTCGCAAATCGCCGTGCCGATCAGTTGTCTGGCGGACAGCGCCAGCGCGTCGGCATCGCCCGCGCTCTGATGCAGCAACCCGATCTGTTGCTGGCGGATGAACCAACCTCGTCACTCGATCCGAAGACATCGGTCGAAATTATCGGGCTGATGGACACGTTGGCTGCTGCCCGAGCCATCCCCGTGATCATCAACATCCACAACGTCGATCTCGCGCGGCGGTTCGCGTCGCGCATAATCGGCATGGCAAAAGGCTCAATCGTGTTCGACGGTCCGCCGTCGGCACTCCACGACAAACATCTGGCCGAGATCTACGGCGGACAGAGCTGGATCGAATGAGCGAGCAAGCCCAGCCGATTTCGGGAACGCCAGAACGGCCGCTGTCCCTGCCGGTCAATTGGACACGTCGCGCGGCGTATGGCGGTCTCGCACTCTACACCGTCTATGCCGCCTCGACGCTGGACGTATCGTGGGCGCGCATTCTTCGCGGCATTCCGCAGGGCGCGCATTTCCTGTCCCGCATGTGGCCGCCTAATTTCGAGCCGTTGAAGATGGACCTGATGCGTCAGGGACTGATAGAATCAGTCGAAATCGCGGTGCTGGCGACATTCTTCGGCGTGTTGTTGTCGTTACCTCTCGGCCTGCTTGCGGCGCGCAACCTGATGCCGGCGTGGATATCCTGGACGACGCGAGGCATTACCGCGTTGCTGCGGTCTTTCAATTCGGTAATCGTCGCCATTTTATTCGTGAAAGCTATCGGCTTCGGCGGGCTGGCCGGCATCCTTGCGCTGATCGTCGGCACGATGGGGTTTGTCTCCAAGTTGTTCGCCGAGGCGATCGAAGAGGTCAACCTGAAGCAAGTTGAGGCGGTGCGCGCGACCGGCGCATCATTCGCTAACGTGTTGATCATGGGCGTGCTGCCGCAAGTGATGGCGCGCTTTGCAGGTTTCACTGCCTATCAACTCGACAGCAATCTCAGGAACTCGACGATGGTCGGCATCGTCGGCGGTGGCGGCATCGGCGCGGCTCTGTTCACCGCATATCAGCGTTTCGATTACGACTACGTATTCACCATTCTGCTTGCCATCATTGCCATTGTAATGCTCAGCGAACTGGTCTCGGCGCAAATACGGAAAATTTTCCAATGACCGGTGCGCTCGCCACACAGCACTGGGAGAGGTTCACTCCGCTGCAACGCGGGGCGCGGTTTGCGACCTATTTCGCAACGGTTGCGGCAGTCGTGTGGGCGGCGCGCTCGGTAGAGATCATCCCCGAATTTCTGGCCGACGCGCCAGCGCAGACGGCCGACCTTTTTCGCCGTATGTGGCCGTTCGACTGGGCGCACTACGCCAAGGAAGTGCATGCGACGCTGATCGAGACGTTTCACATCGCGACGCTCGGCACGCTTTTGTCGATCGCGTTCGCCGTGCCGATCGCACTGTTGGCGGCACGCAACATAACGCCTTCAAAGCCGCTCAATCTGATCGCCACTTTCATCCTGGTCGCCACCCGCTCGATCAACACGTTGTTGTGGGCGCTGTTGTTCGTGGCCATCTTCGGCCCGGGCGCACTGGCTGGCATGCTGGCGATCGGCTTTCACTCCATCGGCTTCGTCGGCAAAATGCTGGCTGAGGCATTGGAAGATACGCCACCCGCGCCCATCGAAGCACTGCGAGCGACAGGCGCGCCAGCCGCAAGCATATTTTCGAAAGGCTATTGGCCGTCTGTGGAACCAAGCTTTTGGGGCCTCGCCCTGCTTCGCTGGGATATCAACATTCGCGAGAGCGCAGTGCTCGGGTTGGTCGGTGGCGGCGGCATCGGGATGTCGCTCGATACGGCCATGAACAACCTTTACTGGGACCAAGTCGGTCTGATCCTGGCGGTCATTTTCGCCGTGGTCATTCTCACAGAGATCGTCACAGCCGCCATCCGAAAACGCGTCATCTGAATTGCCGATAAGTGTCGCAAAGCATCATGAGCGAAGCCTGGAAGTCGCGTTTCCCCGTCGGCTGCTATCGAACCAATCGCGTGGCCACGTGTGCCAATGCAGCCGCCACGCCCGTCAAACACGTACCCCACGCCAGATCGATGAAAGTCAGCCGCACCGGCCATCCCCGCAAAACCGCTAGATTGCTCAGGTCGTAGGTTGCATATGCGAAAAAACCGAATAGCCCGCCCCACAACAGCGCGTCCTTCCAGGTTCCCGTTTCCAACGACGGCGCGACCGCAAACAACACCATGCCCACCGGATACAACAGGTAAAACGCCCCAGCAGCCCAACCGTTGAAATTGTCGGTTATCAGCGATCCCATCTCCGCGCGATAGGTATCCTTGGCGATGAAGCCGAGCCAGATGAGATCGATCCCGACGAACAAGATCAGCGAGGCAACGTAGGGCACAAAATATTTCATCGCAGTTTCCTTCCTGTGGCTGAACTTGAATTGATGTGTGGCTCACGACGTGTTGGGCCCGGAAAGAATGCATTTGTGCGGCGCTGATAGTCGCGGAAGGCTTCGCCACGCGACCTCACCATGTGCTGTTCCAGCGGCGGCACTCCTGAGACATGAACCAGCAGCCAGTACATCCACAACGCCGCCGACAGCGTCGCCAACGCCCACGGAAAGATCACAATCGAGGGAAGCGCGATCACCGGATAAGACAACCATCCGAGCCACTGGAAGAAATAATTCGGATGTCGCGACCACGCCCAAAGGCCGCGATCACACACTTGACCCTTCATGCTCGGATCTGCGCTGCATCTGCGGAGCTGCTCATCGGCTATCGCCTCTCCTGCAATCGCACACACCAAAGTCGAGACACCCAGCCAATCAAACAACGTGAGTCCAGGGACTGGAATATGTGCCGCGACAAAAATCGTCACAGTTAGCGGGATCGCTGCCAGCGCCTGAATTTCCGCGAACCGCAACATCTGCATCGGCGCTTGCGCACCCCAGCCGCTGATCAGGGCCGCGTATCTTGCGTCATCCGCGCCATGCCACGTCCGCCGCGCAAGATGCCAACCCAGCCGCAGCGACCAACACGCGACAAGTGCCGCCACCAGAAATCGTCTGTTGCTATTTTCGCCGGGGCTGACCGATATTAATGCCGACGGCACCCCGACGAGTCCGACCGCCAGCGTCCATCCCGTATCGATCCAGCCAGACTTGTTCGTATGTCGCCACGCAAACCACGCCACCAACATGACAAACGCCAGCGCAAGCCACTGCAGCATCATCGCTTCGACCAGAAGGCGTAGCGTCATGCCTTCAACTCACAATCGAACGAACGGCTGCAGCATGCGACCAACAAACCCGAGCAGCCGCAAGTTGCCATCCATTGCCACCAAGCAAATGCAATCCTCACCCAACTCGACAATGGGCTGATGTTCGATGCTTCCGTCTGCTTCATCCAGGTCGCCGGGCCCATAACGTCCGCCCACATGCGAAAACGCTCCAGACAAAACCAGGGTAAGTTCGGTGCCGGTATGAGTGTGATGGGGCATCCGCGTTCCCGGTGCTGCTTTGAGCAAAAACACCCGAGCGCTGTCGTCATTCGGCGCACTTATCGGCTGCCACCTGACACCCGGTCCCATCCATTTCCATCTTCCGTCCGCGTAGTTCCGAGATGAGAAACGCTGGTTGGTTTCGCTTGGCATCAGCTCCTGCTGCATGGCAGTGCCATCCGTCGCCAGCATGGCCAGTGCTTTTTGCAACGCGCCAGCGGACAGTGCGGCCGGCTCTGCATCAGCGAGTAAAAGGCCGCCGAGGGTTCGCAGGTGCGCCTCCCATCGCCGGCACTTCGCACAGACGTCGACATGCGCAGCAATCACCATGCAGCGCCCCTCGTCGAGGTGCCCGGCCGCATAATCCGCGAGTGTCTCGTCGGTCGGATGTTGTGTGATTGTCATTGCGTGTCTTCAAGCATGGTTTTGAGATGTTTCAGGGCTAGCCGCAGTCGAGACTTCACCGTTCCGAGCGGAATACCCAACGCTTCAGCGATCTCCGGATGTGCCTTTCCCTCGAAGAAAGAAAGCGTCACAACGCGTTGTTGCTCTGGGCTCAAACGAGACAGGCACTGACGGGCCAACTGTTCCGACTCGGCCGTGATGATGTCGGCGTCGGAAAGCGTCGCATCTGGTTCTGGTTCCCGGCCGAACTCAGCGGCCATACGTTCGGTTCGTCGCTCGCGCCTCAACATATCGATCCGAGCGTTTTTCGCGATCGTGAAGATCCAGGCCGACGGCCCTGCACGCGCGGCGTCGAACAAGGGTGCTTTGCGCCAAACCAACAGCATGGCGTCCTGCGCGACATCTTCTGCCCGCTGTTCGGTTGCGCCCACTCTCAACATCATCGCCTTTATGCGGGGGGCGAAATAGGTGAACAGTTCCGCGAAAGCGGCCTTATCCTGACGCGCCACGGCAATAATCAGGTCGGCAAAGTGCTGCCTTCGGTCTTGCATTCGAATATCTACCACGCCTTTCGACACGATATGTCCCAGCCCCGTGTGACCGAATGCAGCCCCAACGGCGGTGAGTACCCGCACGTCGGCGCAAGTCAGCTTAGCCTGTGAGAACGTATCGATCATGGAACGCAAACGTCAGCCGACGTCGAACAGATCACCTCGCCTGAGTGATCCGACCCACAGCGAGCGGCGTTATCCGACCATGAAAATACCCCTGCACGCACTTTGCCGCCACAACATTCGGCCAACGCTCGCATGACGCGCTTTCCATCCATCGCGGTCGTTGGCAGCGGGATCTCGGGTCTCGCCGCTGCTTGGTTACTGTCCAAGAACCACGCGGTTACGCTATTTGAATGTGACGGTCGATTGGGCGGTCATTCCAACACGGTCGATGTCATGACGCCGGACGGCAGCGTAGCTGTGGATACCGGCTTTATCGTCTATAACATGGCGAGCTACCCAAACCTGATCGCGCTGTTCGAGCATCTGGACGTCCCAACGGTTGCAACCGACATGGGCTTCGCAGTGTCCCTGTCCGATGGTGGTTACGAATACTCCGGTGAGGGACTGAGCGGTCTGTTCGGGCAAATTTCCAACATTGCCAATCCCGGCCATTGGCGCATGATTGCCGACATCAGGCGATTTTTTCGCGACGCGCGCGACGTACTGAATAACCCCGCAGCCGCCGGACAAACGCTAGGGGACTATCTGACGTCTAACCAATATTCCACAGCATTCATAAATCACCACATCCTTCCAATGGCCGCCGCGATTTGGTCAACCCCATCACACGACGTGCTCCGGTTTCCGGTTGTGTCATTTGTGCGGTTTTTCGACAATCACGGCTTGCTACAAGTCAACAACAGACCGCAATGGCGCACCGTCGTTGGAGGGAGCCGGAGCTACGTAAGCCGCATGTGCGCGACGATGAATGTACGCGTTGAACAAAAATCTGCTGTCACATCCATCATCCGCAAGACAGACGGAGTAATCGTCAATCACTTCACGGGCAGGGAACACTTCGACGGTTGCGTCGTCGCTACGCATGCCGACGATGCGTTGGCATTGCTCGGTGATCCCGACGAAAACGAGCAATCGATTTTGCAGGCGTTTTCCTACTCGGCCAACCGCGCCGTGCTCCATACCGATGCAGCTCTGATGCCGAAACGTCGACGGCTGTGGTCGAGTTGGAATTATCTCGGAACTGCAACGCAGAACGAGCCACTTTCACTCACATACTGGATGAATAAGCTGCAACCCCTGAAAACTTCAAGCAATATATTTGTGACGATAAATCCGCACAAGGAATTGGCTGCGGCGTCGGTCGTCGCAAGTTTTGATTATCGGCACCCGACGTTCGATTTGGCTGCTATGGCTGCGCAGAGCCAGTTATGGAAACTGCAGGGCCAACGGCGCACGTGGTTCTGCGGTAGTTACTTTGGCTACGGTTTCCACGAAGATGGTCTGCAGGCCGGTCTTGTCGCTGCGGAGGCGATAGGCAGTCCGCATCGTCCCTGGTCCGTGGAAAATGCCAATGGGCGCATTTATGTGCAGGCCGGCCATTTTGCGCCCAAGCCTGAATTGGAGCCTGCCGAATGACCCAAATTCCCGGGTCCCCATATACGTCATCGGCTTACGATGGGTGCGTTTCCCATACGCGCTTGCGGCCGGCGACGCATTCGTTCACTTATAAGGTTTTCGCCCTTCTCCTCGACGTCGATGAAATCGACCAACTCCATAAGTCGTTGGGATTTTTTTCGCGCAATCGATTCAACCTTCTTGGTTTCTATGATCGCGATCACGGTGCGAGAAACGGATTGTCTGTCGCGGCTCATATCAGAGAACTGTTGGGCGAAGCGGGTTTCGGACTGGCAGGTATGCGCATCGAACTGCTGTGTTACCCTCGCATTCTCGGATTTGTGTTCAACCCGTTGAGCGTTTACTTCTGTCACGACGCACACGACCTGACGGTCATAATATACGAGGTCAGCAATACGGTCGGCGAACGCAAAAGTTACATCATTCCGGTAGAGGCCGGCGGTGGCGACGTGGTTTTGCAGACATGCAATAAGGAAATGTATGTTTCTCCATTCACCAGCCCCAATGGACGTTACGACTTTCGCATCCGTCCTCCATCCGAACGCGTCGTAGTCGGCGTCGATTTCAGTGATGCCGACGGTCTTACGCTCAAGACGTCGTTTAGCGCTCGAAAGTTGGCCCTGACACGACGAACTATCGCGCGTTTGCTCGCGCGGCACCCCCTGATGATCGTAAAAATCATCGGCGGCATTCACCTCGAAGCTTTCCGTCTCTGGCTCAAGGGCGTGCCGATCGTGGCGCGCCACACCTCGCCGCGCTTTTCGTATTCCGTCGCCCCGTCAGTGAACCGAGACACACGACATGCAAATGAATGACCCGACCGCGGCACGACACATATCTTTGCCTTCAGCGGGCTGGAAGCATTTTGCAACTCGAATAACCGACCGCATGGTAGTTGATCTGCTGGCCAAACGACTTGAGTCCGCTTGCGTCGGAACGCTGACGGTCGCCCTGCCTTCTGGGCGACAGATATTGTTTGGCGCGGGGCCTCATCAGTTTTCACCCCGGCTGCTTCTCAAGAATTATAATATGTTCTGGAAATTGGCTGTGCGCGGCCCACTCGGGTTCGCCGAGAGCTTTATCGCGGGTGACGTCGCCACCGATGACCTGTCCGCAGTGCTTAATTTTTGTGCCGACAACGAGCAATCGTTGGCAAAAGCGTCCGTCGAGTTTGTCGAGTCGGGATGGTTCGATCGCGCTTACCATCGCTTACGCGCAAATACGCGCTCCGGCAGTCGCCGCAACATCGCAGCACACTATGATCTCGGAAATGAATTCTATAAACTTTGGCTCGATGACGGGCTCACATATTCCAGCGCGATCTTTCCGGCCCCCTTTTCGACCCTCGATCAAGGACAAAGCGCAAAATACGACGCCGTGATGGACGGGCTGCAGCTTGTTTCGGGCCACCGCGTGCTTGAAATCGGCTGTGGTTGGGGCGGTTTTGCCGAGGCCGCTGCAAAACTCGGCGCTTTCGTAGACGGTATTACAATCTCCGGCCAACAGTACGAGGCATCGGTTGAGCGCATATCGGCAGCCGGGTTGACCGATAAAGTCAATATCCGGTTGCAGGATTATCGCGACACAAAGGGGCAATACGATCGTATCGCGTCTATTGAAATGATCGAGGCGGTCGGCGAAGAAAACTGGGCACAATACTTCAAGGTCATGGCCGATCGATTGAAACCTGGCGGCGTAGCTGTCATTCAAGCAATTACCATCCGCAGCGACCTTTATGAAAACTACCGGCGCAATCCGGATTTCATTCAGCGCTACGTGTTTCCCGGCGGCATGCTGCCAACAGACGGCGCGATGCATCGCCACGCGGAGGCTGCGTCGCTTAGTTTCGAACCGCTGCAGATGTTCGGTGCGTCTTATGCCCGGACTTTGTCGACGTGGCGGGAGAATTTTCACGCGGCTTGGCCGCAGATCCAACAGCTCGGCTTCGATGAACAATTCCGGCGTCTGTGGGATTACTACTTGGTGTACTGTCAGGTCGGGTTCGAACGCGGCACCGTCCAGGTCGGACATTATCGTTTGATCAAGCCGCTGTGACGTATTTCAACGTGCGCTATGTGACGGGATAGCGAATAACGTCTCGCAGGTGAGACCCCGCCCAAGGCGGCGAGGCCTTACAGGTTAGTGCGCGTTTGAAACTCCGCGTGGCGCGCCGCGCCGATCAATCTGCAACCCTTATCAACTCACGCCGCTATACAGCACTTTTTATGCTTTTTGCCGGACCCGCAGGGGCAAGGGTCGTTGCGGCCGACCTTGGGGCTGGCGCGGAAATACTGCTCGAC
>JANLYD010000199.1:0-1848 GCA_031365465.1 Hyphomicrobiaceae bacterium | reverse complement strand
ATCGCCGAATGCCGTGGCGATCAGCGGCAACACAACCTGGAGATCCGTCGCGGCGGCGATGCGCACCGGCTCAGCGCCCCGGGCGCGCGGGGCGAGAGCCGTGGTGGCGAGGCCGGCGATGACGATACGGCGTGTCGGCATGATCCCGCCCCCCGTCGGGCGAACGCTTATAGAGCATTTCCACCAAAGTGGACACCGGTTTGGCGCAGAAAATGCGACAAACAAAGGACTCTACCGGCCTGTATCCGACAAAGTGACTCATGGTCACCTGTCGCGAACACTGATTCCTGCCTTGTCGGGCTCAACCGAGGGGGCAGCAACGGTATGTCAGCAAAAAAGTTCATTGTCGAACTCGACACACACGAGCGCGAACGGCTGAACGCTTTGATCTCCAAGGGCAAAGCGCCGGCGAAGTTGATCCTCAAGGCGCGCATCCTGCTGAAGGCGGATACGGCCGAGGGCGCGCCGGGTTGGCTGGACGATCAGATCCTCGAGGCGCTGGATACCAATCTGACCATGGTTTCGCGCGTGCGCGAGACGTTTGTGCTCAAAGGACTCGACGCCGTGCTGACGCGCAAAAAGCGCGAAACACCGCCTGTTCCGGCGATTTTCGATGGCGAAGCCGTCGTGCTGAAAGCACGCGTCCCGCGTGACGCCAAGCTGACCGCGCTGGCCTGCTCGGAGCCACCGCCGGGCTTTGCCCGCTGGACAATCCGTCTGTTGGCTGAGCACGTCGTCGAGCGCAGAATCGTTGCGGCGGCGCACTTCAACACGGTTGCCCGTGCTCTAAAAAAAACCAACTCAAGCCGCACCTGACCGACTATTGGGTGATCCCGCCAAAGGCCAATGCCGCGTTCGTCGCGGCGATGGAGAACGTGCTCGACGTCTACAAGCGGCCGCACGATCCGGCGCGCCCGCTGGTCTGTCTCGACGAAACGTCGAAGCAGCTCGTCGAGGAGACGCGTACGCCGCAACCGATGCAGCCCGGACAGCCCGCGCGCCACGACTACGAATACAAGCGCAACGGCGTGCGCAACATCTTCATGCTGTTTGCGCCGCTGGACGGCTGGCGACACGCCGAGGTCATGCAGCGGCGCACGGCCATCGACTACGCCAAGATCCTGCGCGACCTCTCCGATGTCCATTACCCGGAGGCCGAGAAAATCGTGCTGGTTCAGGACAATCTGAACACGCACACGCCGGCGTCACTGTACGAAGCATTCGAACCCGCCGAGGCGCGCCGGATCGCCGAACGGTTCGAGTGGCACGACACGCCCAAGCACGGCAGCTGGCTCAATCTGGCCGAGTCCGAGTTGGCCGTCCTGTCCGGTCAGTGCCTCGACCGCCGCATCCCCGACGCCGCGAAACTGACGAGCGAGGTCGCCGCATGGCAGGCGCACCGCAACACCCACAACGCCAAAGCCGACTGGCACTTCACTTCAGCCGACGCCCGTGTGAAGCTGAAAAGCCTGTATCCGGCGCTTTAGGAGATTCAGGCCACTAGATGCGCACACCACCTGGAGCCGCGAACAGCCGGTGCAAGGGATGAGTGACGGCGGCCTTGCGCCTGACCGGGACTCATCTATAACCGCCGAAAAGGGCGCTCCGCTTCCGCGGGGGGCCCTTTTTTGCGGCGCATGGCGGCTCCCCTGCTTGGAGTCGGCAGCCATGCGCGTTGGCTGGAGACTGTCATGGCGAACGTGGTTGTGATGGGCGCCCAGTGGGGCGACGAGGGCAAGGGCAAGATCGTCGACTGGCTCTCCGAGCGTGCCGACATTGTGGTCCGCTTCCAGGGCGGGCACAACGCCGGCCATACCCTCGTCATCGACGGCAAGATCTACAAGCTCG
>JANLYD010000188.1:0-6514 GCA_031365465.1 Hyphomicrobiaceae bacterium | reverse complement strand
GCATTAGATGGTTTCGGCTTTCTTGGTCAAAACGATACCCTGTCGCAAGGGCTGAGCGAAATCGAGCAGATGCACAGACTGTTCTCGGCCGCCGGTTATGCGTCGAAGCGCGAGAAGCCTGATGATGTGGAAATACGCATTGATCCATCAGTCGTGCGCGGGCTTGACTACTACACCGGGCCGGTGTTCGAGGCGGAGTTGACGTTCGAGGTCAAGAACGAGGACGGGCAGACGGTGCGATTCGGCTCGGTGGGCGGCGGCGGGCGCTACGACGATCTGGTCGCGCGCTTCACGGGTGAGCGGGTGCCGGCGACCGGCTTCTCCATCGGCGTGTCGCGATTGCTGGCGGCGTTGACGGCGCTGGACAAGGAAAGCACCAAAGCAAGCGGCCCCGTTGTCGTGCTGGTCATGGATAAGGATCAGGTGCCGGCGTATCAGAAGCTGACGCAGACGCTGCGGAAGGCCGGGATCGCTGCCGAAATGTATCTCGGCACCTCCGGCATGAAACCGCAGATGAAATATGCCGATCGTCGCGGCGCGCCGTGCGTGATCATTCAAGGCTCGAACGAGCGCGACAAAGGCGAGATCCAGATCAAGGATCTGATCGAGGGTGCGAAGGCTGCAGCCAACATCGCCGACAACAAGGCGTGGAAGGAAGCGCGGCCGGCGCAGGTGACGGTTCCGGAAGCCGACATGGTGATGGAAGTGCAGAAGATCCTGGCGCGGCATCGCGGCTGAGATGCCGATAGTTGCCGTGCTGCCTCTGGCGCTTGCGCTGCCGTCACGTTAAATTTTTCCCTCGCGGTTAAGACGGGGATGAGCACGGTGGCTGACGGGGACACGGCTGGTGGGACGATAGCAGTCGGGCCGACGAGCGTCGGGGGCGAGCTTACTTCCAATCCCAGCACTGGCGACGAGGGCTGGCTCAGCCTCGTCCGCGATGCGTTTCCCCGCGATGGTCACGGTGTCGTCAGCGTCGCCATGCAGTTTGCTCACGCGCCGCTGCGGGCACTCATGCGGCTGAGCAACGATGCGGCCTATCGCGGCTATTGGAACTTTCTGCTCGCCTGCATCGGCGTGCTGCCCGTTCTGGTGCTGCTGATCCTGCCGTGGATCGCCAAGCGAGCGGGGCATCCGGTGTCGGTTCCGATCGACGTGCAGATGTTCGTTACGCGGCTGCGGCTGGAGGTCTTTCAGATCGCGGGGATCTTGATCCTCTCGCCGGCCCAATACTATCTCTGCCGGGCCCTCAGCGATGTGCCGCGCTCGCCGCGCGCCTATTTCAAGATGTGCGTGTTGAGCGTCAGCTACGGCACGATGATCCGCATGGCGTTCGGCATCGTCGCGTTCGCCTTCGCGCTGGCGGCGACTTTGGCGCGCGTTCCGTTCGACAACAGCGTGGTGGGGATGTGCGAAGCGGTGATCGGGTCGGTGGCCGTCGTGGCATTCGTCACGGCGGCGCACAAGCGCTTCTGGATGATGAGTTGGTTTCGTGCGGCCTGGGTGACAGTGTTGATCGCCGCCGTTTCGTGGGGCGTGGTGTATCCGGCGCTGGAATTCATCGGCGGCGTAATCGAGAAATCGGCGTTGCTCTACCGGCTGACGCGCTGATCGGTGGGCGATGGTCCAGCGTCAACGCACGCCGAGGCCGCGCATGAAGCGTTCGCGGATCTGGACGGGGTCGCGATCGGTGGCACCGACGGCTGGTTGCGTATCGATGCGGACCGCGATCAGCGATGGGGCTGTGTGGATCAGGGCGCGATCGACCAAGCGCTCGAAGTCGTCCTCGTCGGCGGCCCAGGCGGCAGCGGAAATGCCGGATGCGTGTGCCAGCGCGACGATGTCGGCGACGCCGGCGGCGGGGGTCGGTTGGGCACCGGTGATCTGATAGACGCCGTTGTCGAATACCACGATGGTCAGGTTTGCAGGCGCGCGCGCTGCGATCGTGGACAGGCAACCGAGCTGCATCAAGAGTGATCCGTCACCTTCGAGGGCGAAGACCCGGCGGGCCGGCTGCGCGATGGCGACGCCCAAGGCGATCGGGCAGGCCAATCCCATACTGCCGAGCATGTAATAGTTTTCCGGCCGTTGGCCCGATGCCCACAGGTCGAAGTTGGTATTGCCGATGCCACCGATGACAGCCTCGCCGTGGGTGAGCCTGGCCGTGAGCCGGCAGGTGAGGTCATAGCGATTCATGATCTTGGTGTTGGCCGGCGCGGGCGCTTGCGTGCCGGCAGCCTTGGCGTTCAGAGCTGGGGTGGTCATGGTTGGGTCGCTCATCGGCTTGGGAAAACTTTGCCGCCGGTCAGCAGCGGCGACAAAATCAGCGCAACCGGGGCCTGAGTGGCGATCGCCTGCTTGATCGAGCGATCGACGATGAATTCGGCTTCGTCCAGTCGCGTCAGTGTCCGATGTTCCATGGCCAGACTGTCGAGCACCGGCCTCATGGTGCGGCACACCAGAGCTTGGCCAAGGTTGAACTCGCCCAGCGTCCCGCGTTCAGAAATGAAGAGGATGGCCGGGATCTGACTGGGAACCACGAGCGAGGCCAGTACATTTGCCAAGGTTGCGAACCCGCTGGTCTGCATCAACAAAGTGCCGCGCAGACCGCCCATCCACGCACCTGCAAGGATGCCGATCGCTTCCTCTTCGCGGGTGGTCGCGAAGGCTGTGAAAAATGGATCTGCGTGAATCTTGGCGATCAGCGGGGTCAGCACCCGGTCAGGAACGTACGTTACCAGACTGACGCCGTTGTTTTTAAGGGACGCGAGCACAATGTCGTCCCAATTTTCGGCCGCTTTGTTTACCATATGCGTTCCCGTCGATGCATCGCGAACGCCGCGCGAGAGGCATCTTACATCCGCCACAGATTTTTACATTTATGGCGGGAACCTTCAACCGGGACGCTCGTTATATCCGCAGTTCCAATCGCCCCCCCGATTGGACGAACGGATGAGATCAGTTCCCCCTCACTGACCATCCGGTTTTAGCGGCGTCAGATCCCCCCCGGTCTGACGCCGCAAATTTTTGTGCAAAGCGCGATGCTGCGCGCGCAGCTACCGTTCGTGCGAAGCTTTGCTGCCGCCACGGAGACTCGTTATCGCGCGCCCCGAGACTTGGTTACATCCGACAGCGGCCGGCCTGTATTGCGCGCCGGGCGGTTTTTATGTCGATCCGCCGTCATCCGTGCAGCGGGCGTTGATCACGCATGGGCACAGCGACCATGCGCGGGCGGGCCACGATCACGTCTTGGCGACGCCTGAAACGATCGAGATCATGAAGGTTCGCTATGGCGACGCCTGTGCCGGCACGTTCGACGCCGCGTCCTATGGCGAAGCTCGGACCGTGAACGGCGTCGGGGTCCGGTTCGTGCCGGCCGGGCACATCCTGGGATCGGCGCAGATCGTGCTCGAATGGGAGGGATCGCGCATCGTAGTATCGGGCGATTACAAAAGGGCAGCCGATCCGACGTGTGCGCCGTTCGAACTGGTGCAGTGCGACGTGTTCGTGACCGAGGCTACGTTTGCGTTGCCGGTCTTCCGCCATGGTCCAGTGGTTGGCGAAGTACAGAAACTGTTACAGTCGATGCAGCGTCACCCCCAGCGGACACATTTGATCGGCGCCTACGGGCTGGGTAAGTCGCAACGCGTCCTGAAGCTGGTGCGGCTGGCTGGCTACGACCGGCCGATCTATCTGCACGGCGCACATGCGGCGCTGACCAATCTTTATGTGCGGCTGGGCCAGGACTTCGGCGATCTGAGGCTCGTCAGCGAAGCCTCCGCCGACGACCTCAAGGGCGCACTTGTGATGTGTCCGCCGTCGTCGATCGGCGATCGCTGGTCGCGGCGTTTCGACGATCCGGTAGCTGGGTTTGCGTCGGGCTGGATGCGGGTGCGCGGGCGCGCTCGGCAACGTGGCGTCGAACTGCCACTCGTGATCTCCGACCACGCCGACTGGCCCGAGCTGATCGACACCATCATCGCCACCGGCGCGGAAGACGTCTGGGTCACGCACGGCCGCGACGATGCCTTGGTCTATCAGTTGGGAGAGATGGGTCGCCGTGCCCGCGCTCTCGCGCTCGTCGGGCGCGAGGAAGAAGCGGAGTAAACCCGGGAATGCGCCGTTTCGCTCTGCTGTTGGATGGATTGTCGACGCATGCCGGCCGCTTGGACAAGCTGGCGCTGATGCGTGAGTATTTTCAGACGACGTCCGACCCCGATCGCGGGTGGGCACTCGCGGCGCTGACCGATGGTGTACCGCTGAAAGTGCCGTTCCGGCGCGTGCTCGGATCGTTGATGGCCACACGTGTGGATCCGGTTCTTTTCAAGCTGTCGCGCGATTATGTCGGTGATACCGCCGAGACTGTCGCGCTGCTCTGGCCCGACCAGCCGGATGCCGCACGGGCCGAGCCGCCGGCGTTGTCGGAGATCGTCGCGATTTTGCAGGTGTGCCACTCGCGCGACCTCGAGCCTGTCATGGCGGATCTACTCGATCGCATGGACCAGACAGAGCGGTGGGCGTTTCTGAAGTTCCTCGGTGGCGCGCTGCGGGTGGGCGTGTCGGCGCGGCTGGCCAAAACAGCGGTGGCCGAGCTCGGTTCGCACGGCGTCGGCGAGGTGGAGGAAGTCTGGCATGCGCTGCGGCCGCCGTATGTCGATTTCTTTGCCTGGCTCGAGGGACGCGGCGCGCGTCCGGAAACCGCTGGCGTGCCGGTGTTTCGACCGTTGATGCTGGCGACGCCGGTCGAAGAAGCGGATTGGCCAGGGATGCAGGCCGCAGATTTCGTCGCCGAATGGAAATGGGATGGCATCCGCGTGCAGATCGCCAGCACGTCGCAAAGCGTCCGGATGTTTTCTCGCACCGGCGAGGACGTGTCGGCGACGTTTCCGGAAATCGTCGCGGCCTTCACCGGACGCGAGGTGACGGCGGATGGTGAGTTGCTGGTGATGCGCGACGGTGAGGTGCGGCCGTTCAACGATCTGCAACAGCGGCTCAATCGCAAAGTCGTGTCGGCGAAGCTGATGGCCGAGCATCCGGCGCACGTGCGGCTGTATGATCTGCTGACGCTCGACGGCCAGGATTTGCGCGCACTGCCGTTCGTCGAGCGCCGCAAACATCTCGAAGCGTGGTACGCGGCGACGCCGCCTGCCCGTACCGATCTCAGTGAGATCATCACATTCAAAAGTTTCGACGAGTTGCGCACGCTACATTCGGAGGCGCGCGCGGCGAGTATCGAAGGTCTGATGCTGAAGCGCCGCGCCAGTCCATATCTGGCGGGTCGCCCAAAGGGGCACTGGTTCAAATGGAAGCGCACGGCGCTGACGCTCGATTGCGTGCTGATGTATGCGCAGCGCGGGTCAGGCAAACGGTCGTCGCTCTATTCGGACTATACGTTCGGCGTCTGGCGCGCGGGGAGTGCCGGCAGCACCGAACTCGTGCCGGTGGGCAAAGCCTATTCAGGGTTCACGGACGCGGAGCTGAAGCAACTCGACAGCTTCATTCGTCAAAACACCGTCGAGACGTTCGGTCCGGTTCGTGCGGTGAAGCCGGAACTCGTGTTCGAGGTCGCGTTCGATGCGGTGCAGAAATCGTCGCGGCACAAATCCGGCGTGGCGATGCGGTTTCCACGCATTCACCGCATCCGCTGGGACAAACCGGCGGCAGAGGCCGACACGCTCGACACCATTGTCGCTTTGATCGAGGCGTGAGGTCGAGTGCGGTTGGATGCCAACCGTGCGTCTGAGATTTTTCCGGCAACCATTTCGAAACTTTTCCGTAACCGCTCCGTATAAACTGCAGCTCACAACGAGCGGGTCCAGGTTGGAGATTAAGATGCTCATCAAGAATTTGCGTATGGCGCCGGCAGTGTCGGCCCTTGCTTTGGCCGCGGTTGCATTCGCGCTCCCCGCTCACGCGGTGACGGTCGCGGCGCTGCAAGATGGCAAGACCATCGCGTGGATCGACACCGACAAGAAGGCTGTCACGGGATCAGTCAACCTCGATGGCGGCGCGTCGCTGGTCGGCATGGACGTGCGTCCGTCGGACGGCAAACTTTACGGTGTCACCGCTGCCGGAGCGATCGTGACCGTGGATCCGATGACCGGAAAATGGGAAAAGAAAAGCGACATTTCGGAAAAGCTTCCAGCTGGCGCAATGTTCACTGTCGATTTCAACCCGGTTGCTGACCGCATGCGTCTGATGAGCAGCACCGGCATGAGCTTGCGCATCAATGTCGACGACGGCAAGGCGACTGTCGACGGCTCGCACAAGTATGCCGAAGCCGACAAGAGCAAGGGCGCAACACCGAAGGTGACAGCCGGCGCCTACACGAACAGCATGGCGGGCACGAAAGAAACCGCGCTCTTCAACATCGACGCGGCGAACGGCAATCTGGTCAAGCAAGCGCCGCCGAACGACGGCATTCTGAACACGGTCGGCGCGCTCGGCGTCAAGGTCGACGGGCCCGTCGCGTTCGACATCATGTCAGATGGCAAAGGCGGCAACTCGGCTTGGC
>JANLYD010000177.1:0-3752 GCA_031365465.1 Hyphomicrobiaceae bacterium | reverse complement strand
GGTCGCCCAATCGCCCGCGCGCAAGTAGGCTTCGGCACGTGCGAACTCGCGCACCGTGTTGAGCAGCAAGCCGAGAGCGGTATCGGCCACCTCCTCCGACAACACGTCGGGGGTATTGGTCACGACGATGCCGCGCTTGGCAGCCGTCACCACATCGATGGAATCGTAACCGACGCCGAAATTGCCGATCACTTTGAGTTTTGGAAATCGCGCCAGCATCGCAGCGTCCGTCTTGACGCCCGTGTGCCCACCCGTGCAGATCGCACTCACGTCAGCGGCGATCTTGGCCAGCAACGCGTCGCGCTCGGCAGGCACAGCGGGCAACGTATGCACGGTAAACGCCTGCGCGAGTTGCGTGCTGATCAGCTCCATCATCGGGCCGGTTTCGAGCAGGACGGGCTTGGTCATACGAGGTCTCGTCGATAGCTGGAGGAAAGTGGCTGTTTGCCGTGTACCATTGCGCCACGCGGCACAGCAACGAAAAGTCGTGATCGCCGCAGAGGCAGCAGCCAACACAAACAGGCAATCGAGATCGATGGCGGATCAGCTTTACGACGTTGCCGTGCTGGGTGGTGGACACAATGGACTGGTCGCTGCGGCGTACCTGGCGGCTGCCGGCAAGTCGGTCGTCGTGCTCGAAAAAAATGACGTCGTCGGCGGTGCAGCGATCACCGAGGAATTCCATCCCGGTTTTCGCAATTCGGTCGCCAGCTACACCGTCAGCCTGCTCAATCCGAAAATCATCGCCGATCTCGATCTTGCCAGCCATGGCCTCCGCGTCGTCGAGCGGCCGGTCGCAAACTTCTGGCCCATCGACGCCAAACGCTATCTGCTGATGCCCTATGGATTGGCGGCGCGTCAGGCAGCCATCGCAGCCTTCTCGAAGCATGACGCAGCCCAGTTGCCCGCTTACGACGAGGCTCTCGAACGCGCCGCCAACGTGTTGCGAGGCCTGCTGCTGCAGTCTCCTCCCAATGCTGGCGGCGGACTGCTCGAACTCGTCCGCGGTGCCGGAGTCGGGCGCGGCGTGCTCGGCTTGCCCATCGCCGATCAACGCACCCTCGTCGACCTCTTCACCAAGAGCGCCGCCGCGTTCTTGGACGGTTGGTTCGAAAACGATCACGTCAAAGCCGCGTTCGCCTTCGACGGCATCGTCGGCACGCTTGCCAGTCCTTACACGCCGGGCACCGCTTATGTACTGCTGCATCACTGCTTCGGCGAAGTGAACGGCAAGCCCGGCGTCTGGGGCCACGCCATCGGCGGCATGGGCGCGATCACTGCTGCCATGGCGAAGGCCGCCGTGAAAGCTGGTGCTGTCATCAGAACCGGCACCGCAGTGTCTAAAGTGCTCGATGACGGTCGTCGTGCCACAGGCGTCGAACTCGCCTCCGGCGAAGTCGTCCGCGCCCGGGTCGTGGCGGCGAACATTGCGCCAAAAGTGCTGTTGCGAGGCTTCCTCGCGAACGCCCCGATCCCAGCCGGCACACGCCACGCCTTTGCCCGCATTGAAACCGGTTCCGGCACCTTCCGCATGAACGTCGCGCTGCGAGAGTTGCCAGATTTCACCTGCCTTCCCGGCAAAACGGCTGCGGCCCACCATGGCGCCGGCATCGTCATCGGTCCCACCCTCGGCTATCTCGACCGCGCCTACCTCGATGCCCGCCGCGAAGGCTGGTCGTCAGAGCCCGTGGTGGAAATGCTGATCCCCTCGACGCTCGACGACAGCCTCGCGCCGTCCGGCCAACACGTCGCCAGCCTGTTTGTGCAACACGTGCAACCGCATCTGCCGGCTGGCCGGTCGTGGTCCGACCCGGCTGAGGCTGCGCGCTTCGCCGATCTCGTGATCGCCACGGTCGACCGGCACGCGCGGAACTTCTCGGCCAGCGTCATCGCGCGGCAGGTGCTGTCCCCGCTCGACCTCGAAAAACGCTTCGGCCTGCCTGATGGCGACATCTTTCACGGCCAACTCGGCCTCGGCCAGCTGTTCAGCGCCCGCCCGGTGCTCGGCTATGCCAATTATCGCAGCCCCCTGCCGGGCCTCTATTTTTGCGGGTCCGGCAGCCATCCCGGTGGCGGCGTGACAGGGGTTCCCGGCCACAACGCCGCTCGCCGGATCATCGCTGATTTCAGGCGCCGGCGCGTGTGAGGTTGGGCGTGCGTCGCCGTGCATAGCAGTCGCGCATGCCGGCAATCCTCAGCTCAAGTTTGTGTGCGGGCTCGATTTTTGGCTGAAATGCGCTATATGTTCTTCAGACCGGACGCAACATGCCGCTTATACCGGCAACGCCATACGGACAACGGCAGGAAACGCCCATGAGCACGCCTACGAGCACGCCTCGCCTGCGCCCCAAGGTCATGACGTTGACACCCGCTGCCGTCGCGCGGGTAACGTCGATCATGGCTGCCAAGGGTCCCGGTGTTGCCGGCCTGAAGATCGGCATTAAAAAAGGCGGCTGTGCCGGCATGGAATACACCATGGACTGGGCCGAGACCGCCGGGAAATTCGACGAGGTCATCGAGCAGGACGGCGCCCGCGTCATCATCGATCCGAAAGCCGTGCTGTATCTGCTCGGCACCGAAATGGATTACAAAGTCGAAAAGCTGGCCGCTCAGTTCGTGTTCAACAACCCCAATCAGCAAAGCAGCTGCGGTTGTGGCGAGAGCGTCAATCTGGTGCCGGTATCGAAGGCCAAGCTGGAAGCAACCGGCTGACGGGGACAGGCACCTGAACGGCGCCGGCCAGCGCGTGACGTCAGTCTTCCTCGCGCAAGTAGTAGCGGTTGACCCAACCGCTGACAGCACCGTGCCGCACTGGGCACCAGTCCAACTGACACACACCTGCCAGCATGACGCCATCGGCGAACGGCGGGATCACGCCGACGGGTGCCGTTTCAGATGATGGCCCCTGGCGCACGTTCAGCACATCACCCGGATGCACGCCGGAAACCCGGAACGCCACCGACTCGACGGGCGAATTTTGGATGCTGGTCGCAGTTGCTGCGCGCAGGGGCATCTTGGGAGGTGCCGCTGCAATCAATAGGGCGCCCGCGCTTGCAGGCTTTGCTGCCGCAGCCGGCACCGCAGCGCTAACGCTCGCCTTTGCGGCCACCGACTTGGCGGCCGTCGTTGCCACAACTGTCGCCGGCACAGCAGCCACAGCGAGCGGCACCGGTGCCGGGGCCTTCTTAGCCGTTGCCTGTTGCACCGGCTGTGCTTTCGGCGGCGGCTTCGAGGCGTGCGGAGCCACCGGCACGGCCGCTCGCACGACCGGCTCTGCGGGATTGGCCTGAGCGGTCGCGTGTGGCACCGGCGCGAACGTATTCATGGTCTCGGCGGAGGCCGGATGCCCGAGCCCAAAGGGTGCCCGATCGATGGGCGCGGCTGCAATCAACGTTGCGGTGCCCGTCTTGCCGTCGTCGCGGCTCCAATACAGCTTGTCGCCATCGCGCTTCAGCCGGAGACATTGAACTTCGGCGTCGAACCACTTGAAGAATTTCTGGCACAGCTTGTCGTCGGACACCCACCACCGCCCGCGATCGGAAGCAGACCCGAGAAACCACGCGAGGCCGCCAGCCTCGCCGCTGATCAAGCCGTTGGAGCTGTATTTCACCGGCAACTTGGTGCCGAGCGGCGTGTCGAGGTGCACCGAAGCGCCCGGCACGATCTCGTTCAACGTCTTGCCGGATAAGGGTGCGGGCTCAGCCATAGCGACGCTCGCCGCACACGACAGAGACGCGCTCGCCGCACAGAAA
>JANLYD010000095.1:0-7184 GCA_031365465.1 Hyphomicrobiaceae bacterium | reverse complement strand
TAGTTCTCTTCGTCATTCCCGGCGATGATCAGTTTCGCGTTTGGTACCTTGACCATTGCAGGTATGAGGCGGTCGAGCCCCTTCTTCCAATTCAAACGACCGAGAAACACGACGACAGGATCAGGCGTTTCGAGTGCGCGTTCAAACTGGCTCGGCCCGGGAAAATCGGTCCCGTTAGGGATGACCGCGACGCGGCGAACTTTCATGCCGAGCCGCCGGATTTCTTCGGCTTCAATTTCGGCTGTGACATGGACCGCTGACGCTTCGGCAATGTTGCGCCGTTCGAAGGCCTCGATCCATGCACGCTTTAAAAGCGAACTCTTCTTGGCGATCAAGTCGGCGACCAGCATGCCTCGGGGGGATACGACGTATGGAACGTTCGCACGTCTGGCTTGAAGGGCTGCGGCCGATGTTGGCCACAAAAAAACAGAGTGGACGTGCACGATATCGAAAGTCGCAACATCTGCTTTCAGTCGTTGGCCCATCGTCGGCGATCTGTAGAGACGCCGGCCGCGACCTGTCGGAAAGTAGGTCACGCGAACCGCATCGCGTTCGACCGGAACCGCGAGAGGAACATCGGAAACGCCGGAGCCGTCGACATCGGTTGTGTAGACGTGAGTCTCGTGTCCACGCGCGGCCAACCCTCTGCAAAGCCCATGCACCGAATAGATTGGCCCACCGTAACGGGTTGCCGGCAAATACGTCGGCACGACGTGCAGAATGCGCAGTTTCATCCGTGGGTCAGTCTTGGGCACGGCTGGCGAACGAACAATTTATCGGGCATCCCAGCAGGCGGCAGCAGCGCAACGACCGTCGGCATTTCCGAACTTTCAGCCGATGTGATCTTGAACATCAATATCGATTGCCGCTGCCGGTGCTGACGGTTTCCAAGACTCTTGAACCCGAGCGATCGCCTATCCCGAAATAACGAATCATCAAATAACCAAATACCACCGCGCTCGCGACAGCGGCTGCGATTTCGCTCAACGAACCACCTGGTTGCAGGGCGGCCGTACCCACCAAGTAGAAGAATACCATATCTCCTGGGTCGCCTCGCTGAAGCGCCTGGGTAAACCGGATGTCGAAGTACCTCAGGAATATGCCAAGTATGAAAAAGCCGAAAAGCACACCTGAGATTCCAAAATTGATGTAAAACTCAAAAACTTGCCCCATCCCTACGCTCGTGCCAACTGCAAACGGGATCAGGGTGTGGTCGGAGACGAAGTTTCCGCTCCCACCGACTTCCGGCTTGTCTGGCCAAATGACCCGCGGCACGATTGCAAAAAGCGCCTCCCATATCGTTTTTCCATCCTCGTAAGGCACAAAGTGTGGCGTCGTTACCAGGGCCTTTCCGACAAGCCAATTCTGATTGAGCCGAATATCGATCAACCGCAGCTGATTCTGATCAGAAAAGTCGAACAACGCGAGATTGTTGTACATCTTCTGAACGACACCGAAGCTGGCTTCGGCACCTTCCCCACCCCAAACTTGCGCCCGAAGTTCGCTTCGATTGTTGGCGTAGGCCACCCAGACGCACATTCCACCGTAAATGCCGCCGATCAAACCCAATAGAACTAGCCATCGCGGACGGTAAAACATTGCAATGAAGAGCAATATCGAGCCAAGCATGACGATGCCGAAGCCGATAAAACCCATTTTGACAACAGTAAACACTGGCAACAAGAATGCCAGTCCAAGCCATGAATAGAACGTTCGGGTGTCATTTCTTTGCCAAGCGTTCCAACACATGATGCTCATGCCGAGCATCAGGCACTGCCTTGCGGCGCTCAGAACTGCGCCAGCGCTCGGCAACGCCGCGACAAACGTGAAACTGAGAACGTTCGCTACCAGCCCGATCGCGACCAGTTGGTAGGCAAAACGGTCCGGTACCAACCTTTTCACTTGCGAGGTCAACGACGGCGCCCCCTGACGCCCAAACGCCGTGCTTGGTACGAGAAGCACACCGGTCGCGAGAGCGAGAATGCCGTATGTCGATAGCCTGAAACCCGAAATCGTATCGCCCGAGCTTGGGAATTGACTCCATGGCGACGCATGCACCAGCGCGCCAAGCCAGTGCGCCATGAATATCCCGAGGAAATACGAATACACAAAAATGCCTGCGGCCCTGTTGCGGCTCGAGTGCAACCAAAACAGCGAAAGTGGTACGATCAGCCAGAGACTGAGATAGAGCAAATACTCGGCATCGACAGCTTCAGTGGTCATCGGGCCTCGCGTTATTTCGCTCGGCTTCCGCATTGACGACTGTCAAGAACTCGGCTGCCATACCCAGCCATCCGCGCGGGGTTTGCCGCTCGCCGGCCTCGAATGCCATTTGCGCTAAGGCCTTTCGATTGGCGTCACACCAAGTCAGTTGCCGAACAAAAGCTGAAGGATCTCGGATCGAGACGACCCAACCGGTTTTACCTTCCAGCAAAAAATCCGGCGCGGAGCAATTCTGCGTCGCAATGATCGGAAGTCCGCCTGCCGATGCCTGCAGGAGTACCGCTGCAAAGCCGTCCTCGATCGTCGGAAAGATGAATATGTCTGCCCAGGCGTATTGATCGGCGAGGGTGCGTTCAGGCACGCGCTGGATCATTTTCACGTATCTTTCGGCGGAGGTCGCAAGATCGGTCGTTTCTGCCGGGGTATCCCCGACGAACCTGAACTCCATCTTGCCAGCCAACGCGGCCGCAATCTCGACGAAATCGCGCGCCCCTTTGCGGTAAGAAAATGTGCCTACGTTGAGCACGCGCAGCGGTGAACCGCTGAGAATCCGCGTTTGACGCGCGGTCCGGACTGCATCGCTACCTTTGAAATGTGTCACGTCCACGCCCAACGGATTAATTCGGACCTTTCCCAAGGCCACGCCGCAATCGATAAAGCTGCGCCTCGCGAATTCCGAAAGCACAAAGATCCGGTCAGCGAGATGATACTCGCGCTCCTCGCGCTCCAACATCCAGCGCGAGGGTCGCTCCAACGGCACCCCCACTCGCTCAGCTTCGGCTGCCAAAATGTCGAATTGGTGACGGATGTGTGCCGATCCCCGGACGACCGTTCGCAACTGCGGATGCGAGCGCGGAGTTCTCAAGAACTCTTCCATGACACCGGTGAATCCATAAACGACGTCTGCTTCGGGCCGAACGCTGCGCGCGGCCCAGCGACCGAACATGCGGTGCAGAGCTGATTCCAGGCCGGGTTGCGGAAGATATGCGCTCGCCCGATGGGCAATCCGACTTGCCAAGCCATGCATCACAAACGATCTGACATTTTTGCGCGGCACGCCAAATTTCTCGACCACCACGACCGGGTAATTCGTGTGAACCAACACATCTTGTCCAAGCCCGATGAGCGCTCGAGCCAATGCAAATCCGTGAAAGCGACCGTGCACCACAATATCGACCTTCAGCGCCCGCTCGGGCGGCTGATTGAACATGTCGCGTTTGTCGTCAGGTGTCACGGCAAGCACTTTGCAACGATATCTTGCAAGCGATCTCGATAGGTGTGGCCCGCCGCCGAAATGTGCTGGTGAAGTGCGTTCGCCATGCGCCTGGTCTCGACAGGGTCTGCCAAGAGGCGTTGGCACTGATTGGCTGCCTCCTCAGGCGATGCAAAATAGGTCACATACATCCCGTCTTCACCAAAAAACGCCCGGTGCTCCACCGTATCCTCGACCACCATCGCACCACCCACGGCCGGAATTTCGAATGACCGCATCACGTGCCCGTCCCGATTCGCACGGCGGACCAAACAAATATTTATCGATGCTGTCTCGGTCAATCTCCTGATCGTGTCAGCGTCCTGCAGACCTATCGTCAGCTTACGAGTATGCGCATAGCGATCCCAGTACCCGCCGACAAAAGTCGGATTGAGGCCAGATTTCATGAACTGTTCGAAAAATGCAGCGCGATCAGGATCGGCGCCACCGACGAATAAGATCTTGGGATCGGCATGCCCAACCTCCTCAGGTACTTGGTTTCGATAGAAAAGATCGGCATCAAAGCCAAAAGGGAGGTAGTGAACTTTTGCGCCGCCGAGCTGCTCGAGATCATGCATGTTGGCGCGACGCGGGGTGAATACATGATCATAGCAGCGAAGATCATCGCGATGCCAACGCCCGCAAACTGAAGAATTGAAGGGGTCATCGGTCGAGAAATTCGCGGAGACAACGCCTTCTGAGCGAAGATCGAGGATAGTTTGACCCGTCACAGGTGCCTGCCCAAACGTCAACAGCAGTCGTGGCGAGTGCTTGCCTACAACATCCCTGACGTGGTTCGAGAAAGCATGCAGATGGAGTGGGCGCCGCCCACCAAAATGCCAAATCAGTCTCCTCAGAACTGCATTCCCACGGTAGGCCATCGCTGTATCAATCTCGACGCAGGTGATTCCTATCTGCGCTGCTGCCCGAACGAAGCTGCCACACACATGTGTATTGCCGACCGTTCCGACGAACACTACGTCGACTTTGTTCGACGCGTTCGAATTCACCGTGGAAGCCGCGCCAAGTACTGCAGCGCAGCCTTGGTCTGCTGGACCGCGACGCCGATCGAAAATTTCGCGTTCACGCGCGTTCGTGCTGCCTCACCCATCCGCGCCCTAACACGCTGATCTGTACTCATCTCGACCATGCATCTGGCGATCGCGCCGATGTCACCGAACGACACGACATGTCCGGTGACACCTTCGATGACAAGATCATCCGCGCAGCCGACGCGATCACTGCAGATCACCGGCAACCCGACGGCCATTGCCTCATTGACGACGAGCCCCCAGGTTTCTCCGTAATCTGACGGAAGAACAAGTACGTCGGCGGCAACGTATGCTTCGGCGATCCTACTTTGATTGAGGAAGCCCGCGAAAGTTACCGGAAGCGCGTGTGAGGCGACAAAGTGTTCGGCCTCGACGGCCTGCTCGCCGCTACCAATAACCAGCCCGACGATCGAAGCATCAGTTTTGCGCGCGAGCGCAAGTGCGGACAGAAAATGCATGACATGCTTTTTTTCTACGAGCTTGCCGACGAATACAAAACATGTGCTGCTTGGCGGGATGGACCAGCTCTGTCGGAGTGCCAAACGATTGTCGCGCAAGGCCGCCGCAGCGTCATGAAAGCGAGCATTGTCCACGCTGTAGCCGGCGGTGAAGATACGCGGCACTGCAACGCCAGCCGACGTGTAAAGGTCGGCGTTCGAACGGCCGATCGCCAAGAATGCGTCGAACTGCTTGAAGTACAATTTGTGAAGATTACGGACCGAGCGCGGCCGTTGCCGTTTCGCGTTCGACTCCCCCCGCAAGATCATAGGAATACGCCGTCGGCGGCATATTGCGGTGGCTTGCACCAGCGAGAGCTCCTGCCACCCCAGGATCAGCGCAACGTCAGGCTTGATCTCATCGAGCGCCGCGCCGATCCCGCGCGCCCATCGCCGCGCAAACGCTGGAACAGCAAACGGTGGCGAGGTCGTCGCAAGGACGCGATGCCGATAGCCGTCGAACAGCGGAATATCCCAAGTGAACGATGTGCCAAAGCCGACACCTTGCGCCTGCGGAGGAGGATTGTAGGAGAAAACAACATCGAGTTCGATCGCCGGGTCAGCGGCCAATGCCCGAAACCACGGCACCTGGTACTGGATAGGATGGGTCGTAAAAATGACCAGCCGCGTCACGCCTGACTGAGCCTGTGGTTCGTTGCGAACTTGTTCCAACCCGCTCGTCTCACGCATTTCCGGATATCGAACTTGAAACGAATTGTCCTGACATGATTTTCAAAGCGACCTTTTCGAACTGGCGTTCGTAATTCCAGTCTTGCTCAATGCGCTGCCGGCCGAACTCTCCCATCTGGCGAATTTGTGAAGGGTTTTCTACACACCAACGCATCGCCGCCGTCAGGCTGACCACATCGGCTGGATCGCAGGCGCGCCCATAACCGGGGGTTACATACATGTCGCGCCATGCCGCCAGATCCGACACCATCACCGCGGCTCCCACTGCGAGATAGTCGAAAGGTTTGTTCGAAGCCCCCGTCATCTGCGCCATGTTGATATCGCGACTTCCGATTGGCATGAATGCCAGTCCAACGTCCGCATTCTCGGCCGCAGCAAGCAGAGACTTCCGCGATACAAGCGCCCCACGGTAGCTGACACGCGTTTCCAACCCCAGCTCACGGGCACGCGCTGACAACGCGTCAAGATAGCCCGCACTCCCCACCGTCTCATAACCCGCAATAGACAACGTGGCTGTCGACGACGATGCCGCTAGCGCTTCGAGAACAGTGAAGGGCAGTCGTTCTGCATTCAAAGAGCCATGATAATAGAACCGCATCGGTGTTCCGGCCTGAGCTTCAGTGCGCGGCGCGACAACCTCGTCGCGTCTCGGACAGTTCCAGACTTGCATCGTGCACAGGGTTCGTCCCGTCTCTCTCACAAAAAACTGCAATCGGCCTTCTTGCGGCAAGATACAAATGTCGGCGGTCTTGCTGATCCGCAACCGCGCAGCCTTCAACCAGCGCTGAAACAAACCGAGATTTGCGCCATACGCCGGCGTATCGTGTTCATGGAAGATAACTCTGCATCCAAGAATTTTAGCCAACATGAGCGACGGCGGTGCGGCCATGGCTTCGGACGCATAAATCCAGCTCGGCCGCCAAAGCAAACAGGCAGCGATAGTCCAAATGACGAAAACGAAATAATTCAATTTCAACAACACGCCTGGACCGAAGCTGGGTAATCGCTTGACGCTTATCGATGGGTGATCGGGCAATTTAAGTGCGTCGGCCCCATGCGCTGCCGCGCCGTAGAAGCGGATGTCGGCACCTTGCCGCGCAAGAATCAAAGACGAATGCTCCAGCGGTGGGTAACCGGCGGGATTGGTATATTGGATGTAGGCGATACGCACGTTTTGACTGGTCTGCCCATCGCGCGCCGCTGCGGTTTCGTTGTTCGAATTGTATTTGACGTCAGATGTCACTGAAGGACCGGGCATACAATTTGTCGAGCTTGGCAACACAGATCATGACGGCACAGCACCGGCCTTAGCGCCAGTTGTTTGGCTGCCGGGAGCAAACTTCTGATCTCCTCGGCAGAGCAACTGGTCGTAGATACCGGTCATGTCGTCGACGACCGCCTCGACTGTACGTGGTGCTGTGATGCTGTCGCGCCAACGGGCGATGTTTTCAGGCTGGGCGCAGATTTTTG
>JANLYD010000077.1:0-7506 GCA_031365465.1 Hyphomicrobiaceae bacterium | reverse complement strand
GGAGCCGGCTCTACCCGGCAGCAATTTGAAAGAGAAGACAGATGCAAAAGATTACACTCGCTACAGTCAGTTTGCTCGCCGTTCTCGCCTCGACTGGCGTCGCCAATGATCGATCACATGGATCACGCCGTTGGACTGCTGCACGTCGGCAATCGTGACCGTAGCGACCCCGCCATTTTCGTCAGTCAGCGTGAGCTTGCCGTTTTTATTTTTGGCGATCAGCATTGCGCCGCTCAGCGTCTTGATGGGGTGCGCGCCCTTGTCGTCGGAAACCATCTTGCCGATGGCGTCGGACATGACGGCCTTGCCGACCACATGCGATGTCAAAATCTTCACCAGCTTGGCTTTGTTCTCAGGTTTCAGCAGAGTTTCGACCGTACCTGCCGGCAATCTCTTGAAAGCCGCGTTGGTCGGCGCAAAAACCATGAACGGTCCAGGGCCCGACAGCGTATCGACAAGGCCGGCAGCCTTGACGGCGGCGACGAGCGTGGTGTGATCCTTGGACTTCGACGCGTTCTCGATGATGTTCTTGGTCGCATACATAGGCGCGCCGCCGACGGTCACGGTTTGGGGTGCCGACATTGCCGACTGCGGCAACGCGACGGTTGCCAAGCACCCTGCCGACAGCGCGACAGCGGCAAGTGAAAACAGGCTACGTGTTTGATTGTTACGCATGTCGATCGCTCCAACTGAGGGCCGTCGAACCGGGCCAGTTGAACGAGTTACGGATCCGCTTAGCGTAAGTTTCAGCGTTTCAGTCACGAACGCGTGACGATGCGTTACGCCTCATAAATAAACGAAACTTGGCGCTTTCAGTCTCAACGCAGCACGCGCCATACCCGCAGCCGCGCCACCGGGCTACCGAACTGCACGGCCTCCAATCCAGCAACTGGCCTGCCTGCTTTCAGCTCACTGGTCAGACTTGCAGCCGTAGACGTTCCATCGCTCGGCAGTTCGACTGTGGTCTCCACCGGCGGCACGCAGAGAATCACATAATCCGCCTTCATCTCATTCAATAAGCGCCGCGCGGTATCCGGCGCAGCATGCAACACGGCGTGATTGGCGAGGATCGCCTGATCGATGCGGTGATAGGGAGCGGCGAGCGCATCATGCTGCGTCAAGGCGACGATGTAGGCGCCGAAATCGATCGAACCGACAAAGCGTCCTGTGGGCAGTGTTGCCAGCGCGCGGATGGCCGGCGTCGACAGGCACGTGGGGTCGATGTCGCCAAGCGCGGGCTGTGCCAATGCGGCCTTCGCATCGGACGGACGCACGAGCGCTCCGGCCACCGTCGCAACCGTGTATTGCGAGACGAGCGCTATCGCCAGCAGTTGCCGCGTCAGTGCCGTTGCCCGCAGCGACTGCCCAAGATCCGCCACCGACAGCGCGATGCAGAACGTAGCGACCCAATTGGCATACGGCACAAGTTTCAACATCCACAGACCCGCCGGCGCGATGATCACCATCATCCCCAGCAGCGCCATCGTCTGCGGGCTGGGCAGCCGGCGCCAACGCTCGCCTGCCGCACACAGGCCGAGCGCAATCGTTGCAGCGATCGTCAATGCTTCGTCTGGGCTGGTTCTGTAGAAGGCGAAAACCGATCGGACTTCGAGCACGTGATCGAGCCAGACCGCATGGAGTGCTGGGTCGACCTGTCCGAAGGGTCCGGCAACACAGCGCACATCCATCGCTGCATACGAAATTATTCCGAGCGCCCCGGCAGCAACCAGTGCCGCTAGTCGCTGCTGGCCGGACCAGTTGCGGCCACAGCAGTCGATGACGGCAAGTCCGCCAGCGCCTGCGGTCGCCAGGGCAACCATGTTCAGCGAGAGTGCATCGCAACGCGCATGAAGCCAAAGCGTCGGCGCGACGGTTGCGGCAAAAACCAGCGTCAGCGTGCCGGCCAGCGCGAGTGTCATGTTGCGGACAGAGCGCAACCACGCCAAATCGCCGATGGCCAACAGCGCCGCCGCCAGCAGTATCGGTGCCAGGAACGGCAACGGCTCATAGCCGACCGCGAGCGCGATCCCGATCAAAGCGCCCGCCAGATAACCTTCACCGGGCGACACGCGGGCGTGCGCCATCAGCAGCAGGCCGCCGATCGAGCCGGCGATCATGACGTTGTGATGGTCGATGCGGCCGATCCGAAACTGCCCCAGACCCGCGATCGAGGTCACTGCCAACGCCAACAAAACCGCAGCCGCGACAGCGCCGCTTTGCTGGTCTGCCGCGCGCACCAGGAGGCACAGAAAGACGAACAGCACCATCAGCGGCCACAGCACGCGCGTTGCAAGTTCCGCGTCGGCGGACGACATGACCAGCCCCAGCCCCCCGAGCAGCATCACAAGCGGGGCATCGATCAGCCGTGACCAGTGGGAGACGAGCGGCGCAGCCCCGCCCAGTCTCGGCAACGTCATGTCGAACCATGCGCCGCTCGCGATCAACTGCCGGACCTGATAAAGCCGCGTCGCGTCATCTGTATCGCCGAGCGAAAGCGCCAGATCCGCGAATGAATGGGCCATCTGCCCGGCCGCGACGAACAATAGCGCCGCCACGCACCACAGCCACCGCGACGACAAAAGCCGCGCGCCGTCGAGCCTGTTACTAGCTCCCGCGTCTGTTTGTGGCATCGCCATGCGGGCGCCTCTTCGCAACGTTGCGGCAGACCCTAATCCGATCGCGTTTACGGCCGATTAACCGGACGGCGACCAACACGCGTTGCTGATGCGATCTCAACTGCGTGGCACGCCCCGCAACACAATCTTTACAACTCCTGCACTATACCTCGAAGCGTCGCCGCCGCTCGCCGCGACAGGCGCGCACTCCCGCTCGCCGCGCCACCTATGCGAGGGGTTTTCATGGCAGTTGCCGAGAGTGCGCACTCCAACGTTTTCGTCATTGGTGCCGGGCCCGCCGGTCTGACCGCCAGCTACCTGTTGAGCAAACGCGGCCTGTCGACGACCGTCATCGAGGTCGATCCGGTCTATGTCGGTGGCATCAGCCGCACCGCCAACTACAAGAATTTTCTCTTCGATATCGGCGGCCATCGCTTCTTTTCGAAGTCGAAGGAAGTGGTCGATCTGTGGAAAGAAATCCTGCCGCAGGATTTCATCGAGCGCCCGCGCCTCTCGCGCATCTACTACGACGGCAAATACTATTCGTATCCGTTGAAAGCCTTCGAAGCGCTTGGCAATCTCGGCGTCGTCGAAAGCGGCCTCTGCGTACTGTCCTTCATGTACAAGCAGGCATTCCCCAACGAAAAGCCGGTGACGTTCCACGATTGGGTCGCCAATCAATTCGGCGAGCGCTTGTTCTCGATCTTTTTCAAAACCTACACCGAGAAGGTGTGGGGCATGAGCTGCGACGAAATCTCAGCCGACTGGGCGGCCCAACGCATCAAAGGCCTCGACCTGTGGACGGCCATGTCCAGCGCGCTGCGCAATTCGATGACGCCCAAGGGCAAGAAAGACGGCACCAAGGCGCACGACGGCGAAGTCATCAAAACCCTGATCGAAAGTTTCCAATACCCGCGCAAGGGTCCGGGCATGATGTGGGACGCAGCCGCCGCCAAAACGCGCGCCCAGGGCGGCGTCATTCTCATGGATACCAAGCTCGATACGCTCGCCTATGACGCCGCTTCGAAGCTCTGGACCATCACTGCAAAGACCGGCAAGGGCGAAATTAAAAGCTTCACCGCCGACAACGTCATTTCTTCCGCGCCGATTACCGAACTCGTGGCATCGTTCGCGGTGCAACCCAAGTGCGTCACGGCTGCAAAGAAACTGCGCTATCGCGATTTCCTGACCGTTGCGCTGGTCGTCGAAAAGCCGGATCTGTTCCCCGACAACTGGATCTATATCCACGAGCCCAGCGTCACCGTCGGCCGCATCCAGAACTTCCGGTCATGGTCGCCCGAGATGATCCCCAATGAGACACAGTCGTGCCTGGGCCTCGAATATTTCTGCTTTGAGGGTGATGGTCTGTGGGAAAGCTCGGATACCGAGCTGATCGCGCTCGCCAAAAAGGAGCTGGCGATTGTCGGCCTTGCTGCCGAAGCCGACGTGATGGACGGCTGCGTGGTGCGGCAAAAGAAGGCCTATCCGGTCTACGACGACAGCTACAAGGCCAACGTCGAGACGATCCGTGCCGAGTTGGCTGAGGCCTATCCCAGCCTGCATCTTGTCGGCCGAAACGGCATGCACAAGTACAACAATCAAGACCACGCCATGATGACCGCCATGCTGACGGTCGAAAATATCGTTGCCGGCAAGCAGGTGTTCGACATCTGGAACGTCAACGAAGATGCCGAATATCACGAAGCCGGCAACTCCGGCGCGGAGCAGGCCCTCAAGAGCGTGCGCATGGTTCCGCGTAAAGTCGGCCACGCTGCATAAGCAGCATTATCCGTCAGTCTAAGATCGGGCGTTTCGGATCTGCGAGCCTATACACGACGTAACGTTCGAGAACGCGGCCGTTGCGTCGGCGTTCGAGGTGCGCAATTTCGCCTGCACGCGCGTAGCGGCTGCGCAAGCCGTCGTCACCCGAACGTCGCTCCTCGACGATCGACAGCCCTGTCCGTGACGGATCAGGCGACGGCTCCGTCGCGTCATAGGCCCAACGGTTGCGCTCGTTATACTGCAGGACGGGGATCGCGCCGTTGCCATAGACCTTGAGCAACGCGGTCAAAGCATACCCTTGCGTCGCCACGTATCCAGCATTTTCGCGCAACGCCAGCGCATCGAGGTCGCGCGCCACATCACGCCATCCGGCCAGCAAAGCAGTCGGGTCGGATTTCGGTGGAACCGGCAATAGGCCCAGATTGGCCTGAGCGTAAACAGCCGCCGTCATCGCCCATCCCAGCGGCGCGCACCACCGCTTGGCGAACGAAAGAATACGACGCGCCGTGCCGGAGAGTGGCGGTTGCGCGAACGCGGCATTGGCAGCCGTGAGCGCAAACAGCGGATAGAGCGGCGCCAGCCAATTGCCCTGCACGCGATCATGCAGGCTGTGGAATGTGAAATAGACCAGTAGCGGCGTCATCAGCGCCAGCAACAACCGCCGGCTTTCATCTGAGCGGTCCTTCATTGGGCGAGCCGCAAAAATCAGCCCCGCGACCACAAGCACGAACGTCAACGGATTGAGCAATCCGATCTGGCTACCGAAAAATTCGAACAGAAATCGGAGCGTCCATTCCGTGTCTCCGATACGCCCGAACTGCTTGGCGAATGTCTGCCAGCCATGCCGGGCATTCCACACGATATTGGGCAGGAAAATCGCCAGCGCCATGGCCCCGCCAACGTAGGGTGCGGGATGACGCCACCATCGCCGTAGCGAAGGAACGATCGTCATCGCCAGCAAAATGCCCGGCCCTAGAAACAACGCCGTGTACTTTGCTTGCAGCGCCAGTCCGGCGCCAACTCCGATCAACGGCCACAATCGCCAGTCTTGCGTGCGATAAAGCCGGCACAGTGCCCAAATCGCAATCGTCCACCCGAACAGCAACGGTGTATCGGGCGTCACCAGCATGCCGCCGACGCCGACGAGCGGACATGCCGTCCACACCAACGTCGCAAATGCAGCCTGGGTGCGATCGCCGAACAAATCGCGCGCCATCGAATAGACAGCCGCTGCGCCGCCTGCCGTGGCAATGATGCCGAGAACGCGAACGCCGAGTTCCGAGCCGCCGAACAAACTGGTCGAAATGCGAATCCACAGCGCGATGAGCGGGGGGTGATCGTAATAGCCCCAATCCAGATGCCGGGCCCACAGGCGGTAATACGCCTCGTCGAACATCAGTTCGAGATGCCAAGCCGAAAGAACCTGCGCCAGAAACAACACGGCAACCGATACGCCGGCTAAAGCCTGAGCGTTGACGCCGCCGCCACGCGAGGTCGGCATCAGCATGCGGGAAAAACAGTCATCGGCGGCGCGTGCCTCGTTGCTTACGCGGAATTTTTTCCCGTCATAGCCGATGCCCGTCGCCCACGCTACGCCTCTTGGCGCCCATGCACCTTTCACTCACCTACGCAAAATTTAAGCAACATCTGAGTTGATCGTCTCGGAAGCCGCCATTTTCTGCCGGCTCTCGAGGATGAGCTTCGACAGTTGTCGCGACAGCTCGCGACCCATGATCTGGTCTGCCGTGAACCCTTCAGAATTGAGCTTTTTTTTCAATGCCGAGATCGAATCGACGCTGCCTGAGGCCGCAAGTTGGAAAGCGCGTTCGATTGTGGTGACGCCTGGGATCATGATTGCCTACCCGAGATGAAAGGTTCCACGCAGCGGAAAAAATTTTTTAGAGCCGAAGCGGGTTGCCGAATAAGTTTTAAGACCCAATTGAAAGCCACCGCTGCGATGAAGGGTTGGCTTCCGACCCAAAATTTACCCTCGGTCTCTGCGACTGAGCTGGCGGCTTTTGGATTTAATATCAGGAGTTTTGACATGGCGACGACAACACCGAATTACAATGGTCCGAGCGGCCGGACCGAAGACATGAAGTCAAAAGCGAGCGAACAACTTGGTGCGGTTTCGGACGCCGTCAACGACACGGTGCGTGATGCGTCGCGCAAAGTCGAAAACATGGCTGGTGATCTGGCGCAACGCGGACGGGAAGTCGGCGATCAGGTTCAGGATGCCGCGGGCAACGCTAAACAAGCTGTCGACACGTCGCTTCGGGATCACCCGATGACGACGCTTGCTGCTGCTGCCGTCATCGGCTTCGTTCTGGGCGCGATCTGGAAATCCTAAGCCATCTCGCCAATCGCCTTTGAAATGAACACCTCGGCAGGGCTCCCTGCCGAGGTTTTTCGTGTGTGCGACGACATCAACGGCCGCGTTCGGCAAGCGGTTCGTCCACAGACATCGCGCGGCTCAGTGGTATGAACTGCCAGAGCGCGGACGCACCGACGAGCACGTAAACCAACCGCGACAGTGATGCATTCGCGCCGCCGAATATTCCAGCAACCAGATCGTACTGAAATAAACCGACCAGTCCCCAGTTGATGCCACCGATAATGACCAGGATTAGTGTCAGAAGATTCAAGGCTTTCATTGCGAGTTCTCCTTACGCCCGACGACCGGACGCTTGAAACCCGCGAAAAACAGCTCGGTTCCTGAAATCCGCCCCGGGCGTTTTGGCGCAATCGACCGCAGCGAACTGGCCACTCATATGTACGTTCGAAGACCAGAATGGAGCACGAAGCGCTTATCTGCGCGCCTTCATGCGCACTATTGCGCTTCCGGAAACGTCAGGTCTTTGGTCGATTGCGGCCGGTTTTTGAAATTGCCCGTCCGCACCATGAACTGAATGAAATTGTCGATCGGTGCGATCTTGGTCGTGAATTGGTTTTCCGGATCATTCAGCAGGGCAACGATCTCATCCGGCGGCGACTTGTCTTTCGAAATCTTCAAATAGATCTCCGCGGCTTTCTGCTTGTCGGTGTTGACCAGCGTCGTGGCTTCGTTCAAGGCGTCGAGAAACGACTTGTACAGCTTCGGGTTCTCAGC
>JANLYD010000029.1:0-29883 GCA_031365465.1 Hyphomicrobiaceae bacterium | reverse complement strand
ACGCACATGGCGGCGGACGCGCTCGTCTCGCTCGGCGTCGTGTTCGCGGGTCTTGGCATGTCGTTATCGGGATGGCTGTGGCTCGATCCGCTCGTCAGCCTTGTCATCGCTGGTGTCATCGTCTGGGGCACATGGGGCTTGCTGCGGGGCTCGCTAAGCCTCGCGCTGCATGCGGTGCCGGCGTCTATAGAGCCTGCGGACGTACGCCGATTTCTAGAAGCGTTGCCGGGCGTCGCCGAAATTCACGACCTGCACATCTGGCCCATGAGCACCACCGGGATTGCTCTCACCTGTCATCTGGTGATGCCGTCCGGCCACCCCGGTGACGCCTTCCTCGCCCGCACTGCGACCGCGCTTAAGACGGCATTCGACATCGGCCACACCACCCTGCAGATCGAAACCGGCGATGCAGGCGTGTGCCAACTGGCCGCGGAAAGCGCGGTGTAGCAAGACAAATGGCGCTCACGTTGTGCGCGGCGTCATTCACGATCTTGTGGCGGGCGATCGATTTCGCTGACGAACATACGCAGTTGTGCGGTTTCCTGTTGAAGGTCGTTCACACGCAGGCTCAAAACATCTCGGATGCTGACCATGCCCACGAATTTACCACCCGCTTCGACTGGGATATGGCGGATCTTGCGCGACAGCATCGTCGACGCAACCGTGGCGACGCGGTCGTCGGGGGTGCAGGTGATGACTGTGCGGGTCATCAGGTCGGCGACCGGGAGCGTGTGCAGGTTCGCGCCGTGGGTCACCAGACCATAAGCCACGTCGCGCTCGGAGATCACACCTTCGATGGTGGTGCCGTTGCTGCTGACGGTGGTGGCGCCGATTTTATTGTCGCGCAGCAGCTTGCAAAGCGCCGCAATGTTGGCCGTGGGCGCGATGGAGATCGCTTTCCCGCCCTTGAAATTCAAAATGTCCTGAACCTTCACGATGCCGTCCCTTCGCGCAGGTGAGCGATCAAGCCAGCATATCACGGCCCGCAGACGTACGCATCAGCGATGGTAAGGCCGATGATCAGTTTCGATTTGCTTTGCGCGCGCCTGATCTGGCAACTATTTGGCTCCGCGGGTAGGGCTCGAACCTACGACCGTCCGATTAACAGTCGGATGCTCTACCACTGAGCTACCGCGGAACACTGGATGGCCGGAACAGCGAGGCTGCCGGTAACATCGGTCGGGCACCTAAGCGCCGTCGCAGTCGGATAGCCTAAACGCTGAGGCCGTGCAACAGCATTGTTCGCCGCATGCGTGATTTGCGCAAGTTGGGGGCGTTCACCAGAAAGAGACCTGAACTGCGGTTCAAATATGCGGCAGTCCGTGTCGGAGTCCTTACCCTCACTCAGCCCTGATCCAGACGTGGTTGTCATGGAATGGTGCGCCGCCATAGGGCGCGCCTTGCACTGCCGACGTGAGCGTGTTGATGCCTTCGCCGCCGTCGAATTGATCGTTGGGCGCGATGCCTTCCACGATCACCACCCCGCGCTGCACGCCGGCAAAGTTCTCGGCCCACAGTCCAATTTCGCCGCGCTCGTTGCCCATGCGGATCTTCTGATCGTTCGTAAGGCCCAAAGCCGCCATGTCGTCAGGGTGGATTTTGGCGCGCGGCTTGCCCTCCACCTTGCGGCTACCGGGCGTCTCGTTGAAGGACGAATTGAGGTAACCGCGCGAGGGACTGGTGGCCATGCGAAACGGATGCGCCGCGTCTACATTCTCGTTGACGTCCCAGTGATCCGGCAGCGCAGGCATCAACTTGCCGAGGCCCAGGTCCATACGCCGCGACGACGGCACGTTGTCCCAGTCGGGCCGGAACTTGAACTTGCCGTCGGCGTACGCAAACCCGTCGACATAATGGGCGGTTTTGAAGTCGGGCTGGCAGTCGATCCATTTGGTTTGCTCGAGTGCTTCGAGCGTCCCCCACCCGGAATTTTGCAATGTCCAATCGATCATTGCGCGCTCGCTCATGCCGAAGCCTGGGTGCTCAGCGCCTACTCGTTTGGCCAACGCATTGATGACGTCGTTGTTCGACCAGCATTCGCCCGGAGCTTCGACCAGCTTTGGGCCGAGCAGAATATGCTGATGCCCGCCACCCTGATAAATGTCATCGTGCTCGGTAAACATGGTCGCTGGCAACACGACGTCGGCGAGTTCAGCCGTGGCGGTCATGAATTGTTCGTGCACGCAAACGAACAGATCGTTGCGCGCAAAACCAGCCTTTACCTTGCGCTGCTCGGGCGCCACCTGCACCGGATTGGTGTTCTGCAAAATCATCGCAGTGACGGGAGGGCCGCTGCCGATGTCATGCGGGTTGTTGATCAACACGTCGCCGATGCGGCTCATGTCGAATGTCCGCGTGCCAGGATCGATGCGGTCGCCCGCTTCGATCATGCCTTTGTTCCAATGAAAGATCGCCCCGTTGTTGTGGAACGCGCCGCCGCCCTCGTTGAGCCACGCGCCCGTCACCGAGGCGATACAGGCGGCAGCGTGCATGTTCGCCGTGCCGTTCCGTTGCCGTGAAAAGCCGTAACCCAGACGGAAATAAGTGCGCGGCGTGGTGCCGACCAACTTCGCGAACTCTTCGATTTCAGCGACTGTCAGCCCGGTGATCGCGGACGCCCATTCGGGTGTTTTCGCTTTCAGATGCGCTTCCAGATCGCGCGGGCAATCGGTGTATTTGTCAAGGTACGGCCAGTTCGCATAGCCGTCGCGGAACAGCACGTGCATGACCGCACAGGCCAGCGCGCCATCGGTGCCAGGTTTCAGGCACAGCGCCAGATCGGCCTGTGCCATCGTGCCGTTTTGATAAATGTCGATCGCCACGATCTTGGCGCCGCGCTGTTTACGCGCCTTGATGGCGTGCGTCATCACGTTGACCTGCGTGTTGACCGCGTTGGTGCCCCAGATCACCACGCAATCCGACAGGGCCATCTCGCGTGGATCGGGTCCGGCCAGTTTGCCCGTGCCCGCGATGTAACCCGTCCAGGCGAGCGTCGTGCAGATCGTCGAATACTGCTGTGAATAGCCTTTTACGTTGCGCAGCCGGTTGATGCCGTCGCGCTGCACCAGCCCCATCGTGCCGGCGTAATAGTAAGGCCACACCGCTTCTGCGCCGTGGATTTGTTCCGCCTTCAGAAACGCTTCAGCCGTGATGTCGAGCGCGTCGTCCCAGCTAATGCGCTCGAAGCGCTTGGAGCCCTTCGCTCCCACCCGGCGCAGCGGATGCATCAACCTGTCAGGGTG
The DNA here is from genome assembly GCA_031365465.1 of Hyphomicrobiaceae bacterium. GTDB lineage: Bacteria > Pseudomonadota > Alphaproteobacteria > Rhizobiales > Hyphomicrobiaceae > JABFRJ01. The sequence continues at coordinate 26,641 of JANLYD010000029.1, read as the reverse complement.
ATGGGCGCGCTCGGCATAGCGGGCGACCTTTGCGCAGATGACGCCGTCCGTATAGGTGTTGGCTTTTGCGCCGTGCACGCGCCCGATACGGTTGTTGCCGGGCAACTCGATTTCAAGCGCGCACGTCGAAGGACAGTCATGCGGACAGACCGAAAAGCCGCGCGTTGTGAGCTGCTGCATGAGGTGTCCTGCCGTTGATGCCGGGCGGCAACGTAGACGAATTTGAGCCTTGCGCAAAGTGCGGAGACCGGCAGTGCGCCCCATGTTGGGCGCTGCCTTCGCCTATGATAGGAGACGCACTCAGCGTAGCGTCCACCCCCGAAACGGCCGGAAATGAAGTACACCAGTAATGGCATCCCCGTCGTCGAACTCGATGCCATCGGCTCGACCAACACAGAAGCTTTCAGGCTCGGCCTGGCTGGATCTGCAACGCCACTTTGGGTCCGCGCTGATCGCCAAACCAGTGGGCGTGGCCGTTCCGGGCGCGTGTGGACGTCCGAACCCGGCAACCACGCAGCCACTCTGTTGGTCAGGCTGACGTGCGATCCTAAGGTTCTGCACCAGCTGTCGTTCGTTGCCGCAATTGCGGTGGTATCAGCCATTCGCGACGTCGCGTCGGCCCACGTCCCGGCCGCACCGGCCTTGCCCATGCGTTTGAAATGGCCGAACGACATCCTGCTCGACGGCGCCAAGCTGGTCGGCATCCTCGCTGAAAGCACTCTGCTGCCTGACAAGGGCGTGCTCGCCGTCATCGGCATCGGCATCAACCTGGCGCACGCGCCGGCGCTTGCCGATCGTCCCACCACCTGCCTCGCCAGCCACGGCATCGCGGTGCAGCCCTGGACGATGCTCGACGCCCTGTCGACATCGCTCGCCGCCATGCTCGCGCTCTGGAATTGCGGTGCCGGTTTCACCACCATCCGCGACCGCTGGCTGGTCGACGCTCTCCCCATTGGCACGTCGATGACCGTCCACACGGGCATGAGTGCTCATGCGGGCAGCGCGGCAAATCGCGGACGCGACACCATTACCGGCACATTTGGCGGCTTGGACGGCGACGGGGCATTGATCTTGAGGGACCATTCCGGCTACGACCAGCGTCTGAGTTTTGGTGACGTGACAGTGAACGCCGCCCAAGGCGGCCAAGGACAAAAAAATTAATGGCGGATCAGCAAGCGAATACACGCGCGGGCAAGCAGCCCGGAGCGGCAGGCGGCGCGTCTGAATTGGTCTTCCTCGCCCTGGGCGGCCTCGGCGAGATTGGTATGAACTGCTATCTCTATGGCACCGGGCCTGCATCGAAACGCGAGTGGCTGATGGTCGACATCGGCATCACGTTCCCGGAGGGCGAATTCGATCCGGGCGTCGACGTGATCCTGCCCGACCTTCGGTTCATCGAAGACGAGCACGTCAACCTTTCCGGCATCGTCATCACGCATGCCCACGAAGACCACTTCGGTGCCCTGATCGAACTTTGGCCGCGCCTCAAGGTGCCGGTTTATGCAACTCCGTTCACGGCAACCTTGATCAAGGCCAAGCTCGCCGAAAACGGCAACCGCACCAAGATCCAGATCCGCGAAATTCCGGTTTCCAGCAAATTCAAGGTCGGCGCTTTCGACCTGGAATTCGTCGCCGTCGCCCACTCCGTCCCCGAACCGCAAGCGCTGGTCATCAAGACCGCCCACGGCAAGGTTCTCCATACCGGCGACTGGAAAATCGAACCCACGCCTTACGGCAACAGCACCGACACAGATGCCGCCCGCCTGACCCAACTCGGCATCGAAGGCATCGACGCCATCATCTGCGACAGCACCAATGCCATGCGCGAAGGTCGCTCGCCGTCGGAAACCGAGGTCGCTAAAAGCCTCGCTGGCATCATCGAAAAATGCTCCGGTGCCGTTGCGGTCACGATCTTTTCGTCGAACGTCGCGCGCATCCAGGCACTCGCCGACGCCGCACGCGCCACCGGCCGCCAACTCGTCGTCGCCGGTCGCGCCATGCACCGTATGATCGCCGTGGCTATCGAAACCGGACATCTGCGCAAGGATTTCCGGTCCCACGACCAGGACCACTTTCAACATCTGTCGCCGGAAAAAGTGCTGTTGTTGTGCACCGGCAGTCAGGGCGAGCAGCGCGCCGCTCTCTCGCGTATCGCGGACAACGAGCACCCGGTCGTGAAGCTCACACCGCGCGACACGGTGATTTTCTCGTCGCGCACCATTCCCGGCAATGAAAAGACAGTCGGCCGCATTCAGAACAAGCTCGTCGAGCGCGGCATTCAGATCATCACCGACAGCGACGCGCTCGTCCATGTCACCGGCCACCCCCGTCGCGAGGAACTAAAGGAAATGTACGCCTGGGTGAAGCCGAAACTGGCAATTCCCATGCATGGTGAAGCCCGCCATATGGCGGCCCACGCGGCGCTCGCCAAAGCTGCCGGCGTGCCGCAGGTCATGATCGTCCGCAACGGCGACATCGTGCGGCTCGCACCAGGCCCAGGCGCCGTCATCGACGAAGCGCCCACAGGCCGATTGTTCCGTGACGGCCGCCTGCTCGTCGAAAGTACCGAGGGTCCCGTGCGCGACCGCCGTAAACTGGCGCAGGTCGGCATTGCCGTCGTCTCCCTTGTGCTCGATACCAAAGGCCAAATCGCCGCCGACCCGGATGTCGTACTCGACGGCATTCCCGAAACCGACGTCAACGGTCAAGACATGCTCGATCTCGTGCTCGATGCGATCGACAACACTTTGCGCTCGGTGCCGCCGAAGCGTCGGCTCGATCAGGACAAGATCGAGGACATGGTCAAAAAGACAGTCCGCAGCACGATTGATCACGCCTGGGGCAAGCGCCCCATCGTCAAGGTGATGACGGCCATGGTCGAGGCGAAGTAAAAATGATCAGCGAATTGCGAGTAACGAATTGCGAATAGGGGCGGTGACCGGTCAGAATTGAGCCCAGTCTGCTCCTCCCTATTCGCTACTCGCCATTCGCTATTCGCTCTTTTTTCTAGGATCTTCCAATGATCGGACGCCTCAATCACGTAGCTATCGTGGTGCCGGATCTGACGGCTGCCACCGCAGTGTATCGCGACACGCTCGGCGCAAAGGTTTCGGCCGCGATGACGTTGCCGGAGCACGGTGTCCACGTGGTGTTCGTCGAATTGCCGAACACGAAGATCGAGTTGCTGCAGGCCATCGATGCCGGTTCGCCGATCGCGAAGTTCCTCGAACGCAACCCGTCCGGCGGCATGCATCATGTCTGTTACGAGGTCGATGATATCCTTGTCGCGCGCGATCGTCTGAAGGCGAAGGGCGCGAAAGTGCTCGGCGATGGCACGCCGCGCATCGGCGCCCATGGTAAACCTGTGTTATTCCTCAGCCCCAAGGACTTCTGCGGTACGCTGGTGGAATTGGAGCAAGTATGAGCGTCGCTCGGCCCAGCCGTCTCGCACTCATTGCCTTCGGCAGCCTCGCGGCCGTGGTGATGTCTCAATATCTGCAGCTCGCGCCGATCGGCAACGTGCTCGCCTCAGCAATTTTTTATATCGTCTGGTTCGTCAGCCTATTTGTCGTTCTGCCGTTTGGGGTGCGCACGCAAAGTGACGAGGGGGAATACGTACAAGGCACGTCGGCTGGCGCGCCCGTTAACGCCAAGGCTGGCCGCATCGCCGCGCTCACGACGATCGTCGCATCCGCAACGTTTTTCGTGGTGCTGTTGGCCCTGCGCTTCAACATCGTGCCGGTTCGCTAAACGACTTACGGCAAAAAAACGGGCTTGCCGGCCAATGCCTGCAAACCCGCTCACTATCAACTGATCGCCTGCGTACAGATTTGGGCGGTCACGTTGTCCGTACCTGCCTCTTCGTCACCGGCGCTGTTGCGCTCGACGACGCCAATTCTCCCCAGACCTGAGCGACGCGATTGCCTCCAAAACCAGCAATCGCGCTCCCACATTGCCTCTTAACGTCGCATCTCTAGCCTGTGGGTGCAGGCTTGTCATCAGGCTCATTTGCGATTTTGTATTAAAAAGGTGCGGAAGTTCAGCCCCTCCTGCGCTCTTTCCCGGCCAGTCGACGGCCGCATTCTGTTCATAATTTGCAGCACGAACCCAATACCATTGCCCCCACGGTTAATTCTGGCTATCACGCGGGCTCGCTTGACCTTTCTCTGCGCTGCTTCTGTCGAAGCCGAATTTCACGTCGGCGCTCTGATCCATGCGGACCCTCACTCTAAGTCCGCCGTCACTTCGCATTTAACGTAAAGCCGATATCGCCCATGCGCCTTTCTCGTTCCTTCTTGCCGGTTCTTCGCGACACGCCGAAAGACGCGGAGATCGTCTCGCATCAACTGATGCTGCGGGCCGGCATGATCCGGCAGGAAAGCGCTGGGATCTATTCGTGGCTGCCGCTGGGTTTGAAGGTGCTCGGCAAGGTCAATCAGGTGGTGCGCGAGGAACAAAACCGTGCCGGGGCGCAAGAATTGTTGATGCCGACGGTACAGTCGGCCGATCTTTGGCGCGAGAGCGGCCGCTACGATGCTTACGGCAAGGAAATGTTGCGCATTCAGGATCGGCATGATCGCGAAATGCTGTTCGGTCCCACCAACGAGGAAATGGTTACGGCCATCTTCCGCACCTACGTGAAGAGCTATCGGAGCTTGCCGCTCAGCCTCTATCATCTCCAGTGGAAGTTCCGCGACGAGGTTCGCCCCCGGTTCGGCGTCATGCGCAGCCGTGAATTCCTAATGAAGGATGCCTATTCCTTCGATATCGATGCCGCCGCCGCCCGGCACAGCTACAACAAGATGTTCGTTGCCTATCTGCGCACGTTCGCGCGGTTCGGTCTCAAGGCCATTCCCATGCGTGCCGACACCGGTCCTATCGGCGGCGACCTCAGCCACGAATTCATCATCCTGGCCGATACCGGCGAAAGCGAGGTGTTCTGCCACAAGAATTATCTTGATTTCACGACGCCGCCTGCCAACACCAATTTCGACGATGTCGCGGGTCTGCAGTCAACCGTCGAAAAGTGGACGTCGCTGTACGCCGCCACCAGCGAGATGCACGACGCTGCAGCCTATGGCCAGATCGAAGCCGATAAGCAGGTCTCCGCCCGGGGCATCGAAGTCGGGCATATCTTCTATTTCGGCACGAAATATTCCGAACCGATGAAGGCGCAGGTCCAGGGCCCCGACGGTAAGCCGGTCGACGTGCACATGGGCTCGTACGGCATCGGGCCCACACGCGTGGTCGCGGCCGTCATCGAGGCCAGCCACGATGCCAGTGGCATCATCTGGCCGGTTCCGCTGGCGCCGTTCGAGGTGGGACTGATCAACCTCAAGCCGGGCGACAAGGAAACCGATCTCGTCGCCAACGACCTTTATGCCAAACTCGAGCGCGCGGGTTTGTCCGTGCTGCTCGATGACACCGACGAGCGCGCCGGTGGCAAATTCGCGACGATGGATCTGATGGGTTTGCCCTTCCAACTCATTGTCGGCCCGAAGGGCGTCAAGGCGGGCGAGGTCGAGATCAAGGAACGCAAGACCGGAGAGCGCGTCACGTTGCCAACCGATGCAGCGCTTCGGCGTCTGTCCGATCTCGTTTCGGCGCGGCGAACGTTGGCCTGAGCGAGATCCAGCCAAATCGTGGCCCCATTTGTGGCCGAAAAGGTCGGCGATATCGAGCGGACGCAGCCGCATCAAGAGACCGCAATGCGGTCTGGGGATCGACTTGGGGTGAGCGATGACTGACATCACAGCCGGACACGTATCGCTGGCCGCGCCGGATACGGGTGCCTTGCGGCGGTCTCCGACGACGCCGATGTTTGCGCCGTTCGAATGGCTGCTGGCGATGCGCTATCTGCGCGCCCGCCGAAGCGAAGGATTCATCTCCGTCATCGCAGGTTTTTCATTTGCCGGGATCATGCTGGGGGTGGCGACACTGATCATCGTCATGGCCGTCATGAACGGCTTTCGCAAAGAACTAGTCGGCAAAATACTCGGCCTCAATGGTCACGTCGTCGTCAATCGCATCAATGCGCCCTTCGACGACTTTGCCGATGTCGCCCAAAAACTGCGCGGCGTGAAGACCGTCAAGGCCGTCATTCCCCTGATCGAAGGTCAGGTCATGGCGTCGACGCAGGCACAGGCGCTCGGCGGTAACGTGCGCGGCATGAGCGAAGCCAGCATCAAATCGCTGAAGCTGGTTCAGAACAACATTCGCGAGGGTACGCTCGACGGCTTCGACAATCAGGTCGGCATCGCGATCGGTATCAGGTTGGCGGAGAACCTGCGTGTGGGCGTGGGCGAAAACGTTACGCTGATCGGTCCGCGCGGTGCGTGCACGCCGTTCGGCTGTCTGCCGCGCACCAAGGCGTATCCGGTGCGCGCAATCTTCGAAATGGGCATGAACGAGTACGACAAGATCATGATCTTCATGCCGCTCGAAGAAAGCCAGAAATTCTTCAACCGCGACAACGCCGTCGATGCTGTCGAGGTCATTACCGACAATCCCGAGGGCGTTGCTGAAACCATCACCGGCATGCGCGCGCTGGAAATACCCGGCATTCACCTGTCCGACTGGAAACAACGCAACGAAACCTTCATTCGTGTGCTCGACGTCGAACGCGCCATGATGTTCATCATCTTGTCGCTGATCATCGTCGTCGCCGCGTTCAACATCATCTCCGGGTTGATGATGCTGGTGAAAGACAAAGGCCGCGACATAGGCATTCTTAGAACGATGGGCGCGTCGAAGGGCGCCATCATGCGTGTATTTCTGATCACTGGCGCTTCGATCGGCGTGATCGGCACGCTCGCGGGTTTTGTCATCGGCGTCATTTTTACACGCAACATCGAAGACATCCGGCAGTTCGTCATGCGCCTGAGCGGACGCACCGTGTTCGATCCGAATTTTTATTATCTGACCCGCATGCCCGCAGACATGGATCCAGTCGAGACGGCAATGATCGTAGCGATGGGTTTGCTCTTGGCCATATTGGCGACGTTGTATCCGTCTTGGCGTGCATCACGGCTCGATCCCGTCGAAGCCTTGCGATACGGTTGAGGAATGCGCATGCAGGATTTGACACCGACGGCGACCGCGCCGGGTCACTTGGAAACGAGTGGCCAACCCGTGCTGCGCCTCGACCGGCTGACGCGGATCTTCAAGCAGGCCGAGCGTGAAATCCGCGTGCTCGACGAGGCGTGCGCCGATCTGTGGCCGGGTGAAGCGGTTGCGCTCGTCGGCCCGTCCGGCGCTGGCAAGTCCACCTTGCTGCACATTACCGGCCTCTTGGAAACGCCAACCGCTGGTCGCGTCATTGTCAACGGCCGCGACTGCACCGGCTTCGACGACAATGCGCGCACCGCCGTTCGACGAACCGAAATGGGCTTCGTCTATCAGTTTCATCAACTCCTGCCCGAATTTTCCGCGCTTGAAAACGTCGCCATGCCGCTGATGATTCAAGGCGTGCCGCGCGCCGCAGCATCAGCCCGCGCTGCCGAGTTGCTCGGCATGATGGGGCTTGAAGGCCGCCTTGATCACCGTCCCGCGCAGTTGTCGGGTGGTGAGCAACAACGCACGGCGATCTGCCGGGCGCTTGCACCGCAACCGAAGTTGCTGTTGGCCGACGAACCCACCGGCAATCTCGACCCAGAAACGAGCGAGCATGTTTTCAGCGGCCTTTTGGATCTGGTCACCACGACCGGCGTCGCCGCTCTTATTGCGACGCACAATTTTGAACTCGCAAAACGCATGCACCGAATCTTGCGTTTGGATCGTGGCAAGCTGGTCGAAATTCCTCGCTCGAGTTTGTGAGCGAAGACGTTTAACGAGCTGCGATTTCAGCGTCATTCATAGATCGTTCAGAGCTGTGCAGTTAGCGTTTGATTTAAGTGATGGTTCGTTCGTAGCCTCGCGACGGAAACTCAAAGTGACGGCCGTTGATCGTTCTCAACCAGGAGACTCATCCATGCGTAAATTCTTGCTTGCCTCAGCAGCTCTCGGAATGCTCATGACTGGTGTCGAGGCCGCGCCGTTCGCAGGTGGCCGTGCCGTTGGCGTTGACACGCCGACTGCCGTCGACAGCGTTGCTTGGCGCCGTGTCTGCAATAAGTACGGTCGTCATTGCCGTTTGGTCTGGGTGCGCCGTCATTGGCGTTGATCCACATCACTCGTCGTGATGCGAACGGCCTCCTGCAAAGGGGGCCGTTTTTCGTTGCACCCGTGGCGCCCCGAGCGTAGGTTCCGCGCGCTTTGTGCTAACACTCCAATCTCATCGAGGCATGTGCCATGGGCTTTTACGCCGATAGCTTGAACCGCATTTCTCCGTCCGCCACGATTGCGGTGTCGACGAAAGCGCGCGAGCTGAAAGCCCAGGGCCGCGATATCATTGGCCTCGCCGCCGGCGAGCCCGATTTCGATACGCCTCAGAATATCAAGGATGCCGCCAAGCGCGCACTCGACGAGGGCAAGACGCGCTACACCGACGTCGATGGCATTCCCGAATTGAAAGCGGCCATCGTCGCAAAATTCGCGCGCGAGAACGGGCTCACTTACAAAACCAGCCAGATCTCAGTCGGCACCGGCGGTAAGCAGGTGCTCTACAACGCGCTCATGTGCACCATCAATCCGGGCGATGAAGTGGTTATTCCATCGCCGTGCTGGGTCAGCTACGCCGACATCGTACTGCTCGGCGGTGGCAAGCCGGTCTTTGCGCCGACCACGTTGGAGACCGGCTACAAGTTGACGCCTGCGGCACTCGATGCGGCGATTACCGCTAAAACCAAGTGGTTTCTGTTCAACGCGCCTTCCAACCCGTCAGGCGCCGCCTATACCGAAGCGGAATTGAAGGCGCTGACGGACGTACTGATGCAGCCAAAGAACGCGCATGTTTGGGTGTTGACCGACGATATGTACGAGCACCTGCTTTACGACGGGCTGAAGTTCTTCACGCCTGCGCAGGTCGAGCCGCGCCTTTATGACCGCACGCTGACCATGAACGGGCTGTCGAAGGCGTATTGCATGACTGGCTGGCGGCTCGGCTATGGCGGGGGCCCCGAGCCGTTGATAAAGGCAATGTGTAAGCTGCAGAGCCAGTCGACGTCCAATCCCTCGTCGATCACGCAGTGGGCTGCAGTGGAAGCACTCAACGGTCCACAAGACTTCATCCCGAAGCACAACAAGATCTTCAAAGAGCGCCGTGACCTCGTGGTGTCGATGCTCAATCAGGCGCGCGGTCTCAAGTGCCCCACACCGGAGGGGGCGTTCTACGTTTATCCTTCGTGCGCGGGCGCGATCGGCAAAGTATCCAAATCCGGCGTCACAATCGCGAACGACGAACTCTTTGCGACCACGTTGCTGGAAGAGGAAGGCGTCGCCGTCGTGCATGGCGCAGCGTTCGCCATGAGCCCCGCCTTCCGTATCAGCTATGCAACCTCGACGAAGGATCTCGAGGAAGCTTGCACCCGCATTCAGCGTTTCTGCGGCAATCTCAAGTAAGGTTGTTTTGGCCTCACGCGCGAAGGACGACGCCGGTTGGCGACGCGCGGCGAGCCCGCAGGCGCGGTTGCTTGTGGGGAACAGAAGCGCCAGCAAAGATGCGCGGTTGCCTGTGGCAACCGCCAACAAAAATGGCACCGCCATTGCATTAATCCTGATCGATACGGCATCGATCAGGATTATTCGCAATGACCGCCCACGCCAGCCCATCGATGTTTCAAATTGGCTCGACCGCCGTGCCGACAGCTTTCCTCGACCGCGCGCCGGTTCGCTTCGTCGAGCAGGGGCATGTGGTCGACGATGTGCAACTCGTCGCTACGCGCGCCGGCTTCAACGCGCTCGAATCCGAATGGAACGCGCTGTTCCAGCGTTCGGGCCGCAGCGAACAGATGTTCCAAACATTCAATTGGCTTTGGCACTGGGCCAATCACTATCTCGCCAGTGATGCCGAAACTTTCGCCATCGTCACCGTCCGCCGCAACGGCAAGCTGGTGGCTGTGCTGCCGCTGCTCATCGAGCGCTTTGCAGGGCTGAAGCAACTCGTATTCATGGGTGCGCCCGTCAGTCAGTATGGCGATGCCGTCGTCGATGCATTGCCGGATGCTGCTGCAATCCTCGAGCGCGCGCTTCAGTTCGCCATCGTGCAATCTGGTGCCGATGTGGTGCGTCTCGCCAAGGTGCGCGATGATGCAGCTATCTCGCCGGTCATGGTGGGTCTGCACGCAATCGCCACCAGTGTCGAAGATGCCCCGTTCGCGAACCTCGCAGCCTCGGTTGATCACGCAACTTACTTGGCCCGCTTCTCCAATAAGGCGCTCAAGAATCGCCGCCGGTTGGAACGGCGGCTGTCCGATCACGGCACAGTCGACCTCGCCTGGGACATGTCTGGAAATCGCGCTGCAGACGCTGCGCGTACAACCATGGTTTTGAAGCGTGCGTGGTTGAAAACCAGGAGCCAACTTTCTCGCGCCTTTACCGATCAACGGACCGATAGCTTCTTCGCCGACGTGTGCTCCGATACCGCCCGACCCGCCGGCGCCAGCGTCGCGCTCATGACATCTGCCGGCGAGATCGCAAATGCTGCCATCACTGTCACCGTCAAGGGACGGCAAGCCATTCACATCCTGGCCTACGGCTTGAAGTTCGAAAAATGCGCGGCTGGCGTACTGCATGTCGAAAAGTTGGTCGAGCGGGCGTTCCAAACCGGCATCCACACGCTCGATTTTCTCGCGCCGCGTCACGAATACAAAAGCGAATGGTGCGACGGCGCCGTTCGCGTTGTCGACTATGCGCTGCCTGTGACACTCGTGGGCAAAGCTTATGCGCGCGTCTACCTCGAACATGTCCGTGAGGGTTTGAAAGCGCTCATCAAAGCCGCCCCGCAAAAGCGGGCTGCACTGCTGACGACTGTACAATCCGCGATGCAGCGTGTGCGAGGAGTTCGCTGACGATCAAGAGTTGGCTCAAACCGGCAGCGGCACCTTTGCTTTCGCGAACACGTCGCGCTGGCGGGCCGCAACCGTTTCGAGGTCGAAGCCTTCGATGGTTTCGTTAAAGAGCCTATACCAGTTGGCGCGCGCGCCTAAATGCAAAAACACGCCACCGAGCCCGATCGCCGCTCGATCCATGAACACGAACTCGCGAGGAACCTTCACCGGTCCTTTTTCTTTCAATGCCCTGTGCACTTGAGCCATTTCGCGGCGACCGTACTCGCCGGGCGGCACATCTTCGGCTATCCGGCGCTCGCGATCGTCGAGCAGCGGGCCGTAAATGAATTTGGCCCACACGTTCATGACGTCGATCAATTCGTTGCTGAGGCCTTCAAAGCCCCACGTCTCGTAGGCGTGTACGACGCGTGGTCGATCGTTCTCGAGCAGCCCGCGATAGAGGTCGACCACTCCGCCAACGAACTTGACCGGGAATGTCCGAATGCAACCGAAGTCCAGCAGGTTCAATCCTGATGGAACGCCGCCCTCTTCGACCACGGAATAGTTGCCGAGATGCGGATCGCCGTGGATGACACCGAAGTGCGAGAAGGGAAACCACCAGGCCTTGAACATGGCCAGCGCGATCGTGTTGCGCGCTTCCTGCGGCGCTTCTTTGTAGGACAGCACCGGTTTGCCCTCCATCCACGACATCGTCAGCAAGCGCTTCGTCGATAACTCCGGCACGACTTCGGGGATGCTGATCTGCGGCGTATTGCTCAGAATTTGGCTATAGAGCGCCATGTGGGCGGCCTCCAGTACGTAGTCCAGTTCCTCACGGAGACGCGCCGAAATCTCCGATAGAATCCCGGCGGTGTCGATCGCGCGGTCCATCCGCGCATGCAAGGCAAAAACGATCCGCAACTGATTGAGGTCGGCTTCCACAGCCGACTGCATATCGGGATATTGTAGTTTGACTGCCAAGTCGCGGCCGTCGAGCGCAGTGGCGCGGTGAACCTGACCCAGCGACGCCGACGCTGCGGCTTCGGTTGTGAATATCCGGAATTTTGTCATCCAGTCCGGCCCGAGTTCCGCGATCATGCGTCGGCGCACGAACGCAGGTCCCATCGGCGGCGCCTGCGATTGCAGTTGGGACAACTCGGCGGCATATTCCTTCGGCAGTGCTTCGGGGATTGTCGACAGCAGCTGCGCCACCTTCATGATCGGACCTTTCAGCCCACCGAGCGCAGACGCAAGATCGCCAGCCATCCGTGCATTGTCGCGCTCGAGCCCGAACAAGCGTTGACCGGCAACCTTCGCGGCCAGCGTACCGATATTGCCGCCGACGCGGACGTAACGGGCGGCACGGGCCGACAGCCGGTTCTGCTCGTCGTCAATCGGGGGCTTGTCACTCACTCGACATCTCCGGCCAGGTTGCGAGCACCGTCAGCTCTCGAGCTGTAGTACGCGAGCACATGCACGCAGGATCACCGCTGCATCAGATCGGTCGCATCTGTCGCAAGGACGCGTTCACACCTTGTCAACCTTAACGCGATTTTAACGGACCTTGCGATATCGTGAACGCAATCGAAGTTGTTTGGTTCTTTGTAACCTCACATCGTCGGGCCGGTCTCCTCCTCGTTTTGTGTAAGGGTGCCACCATGATCCTAGCTGTACAGCACGCCGTCCAAGTGTTCGCCAACCTTGTCGTCGCATCCACCATGGGACTGAGCCTCGCCATCGGCGTCGCCGGCGCGTTCCACCAGCGCTTTCCGCTCGAGTGCGCGGCATGCCAAAGCAGCCAAACGGCTGCCATGACTGCCGCCAAGCGCACTCCCCGCGTCGTCCTCGCCAGCAGCCGCTGATCGGCTGAGATTGATCGCCAATGAAGGCGGAATTGGCTGCACCAACCGCTTTCGCTCGTTTCCTTAAAACTATGCAGGCAGTTGCATTAGAACCTCAATCTGTTGGCGCGGATCACTTGCGGCAGCGCTTTGACCTCGGCCAACACCGCATCCGAAATCGGCTCGTCCACCGACACCAGGCAGATGGCATCGCCGCCCGGCTTGTCGCGGCCGAGATTGAGCGTCGCGATATTGACGCCGGCTTCGCCCATGACCGCGCCGAAGCGGCCGATGAAGCCGGGCTTGTCGGCATTGCGGACGAACAGCATGTGCGGCGTCAACTCGAACTCCATGTTGATGTCGCGCACCTGAATGAAGCGCGGACGCCCATCGGCAAACACCGTTCCGCCGACCGCGCGCTCGTAGGCGTCCGATTTTACCGATAGCTTGATGTAGCTCTCATAGGCGCCAGCTTGCTTGAACGTGGTCGTCTCGATGCGAACGCCGCGCTCTTCGGCAAGGCTCACTGCCGACACCATGTTGACGCCCTCGCCCATGTGATACTTGAGCACGTTGGCAACTGCGGCCGCGGTCAGCGGCTTCACGTTGAGGGCCGCAACCGCGCCGGAATACTCGATGCGGATGCCTTTGATCTGCGTTTCGGTAAGCTGTCCCGCGAATGCGCCGAGCTGCTCGGCGAGCTTGATGAACGGCCTGAGGCGTGGCGCTTCTTCCGCCGTGATAGATGGAAAGTTGACCGCGTTAGTGATCGCCCCGCGCAGCAGATAGTCCGACATTTGCTCGGCAACTTGCAACGCCACGTTCTCCTGCGCTTCGCCGGTCGCAGCGCCTAGGTGCGGTGTCGAGATCAGGTTCGGCGCGCCAAACAGTGGATTGTCCTTGGCTGGTTCAACCTCGAACACGTCGAGCGCAGCGCCGGCAACGTGCCCGGACTTCAACGCTTCCAACAGTGCTGCCTCGTCGATCAACCCGCCGCGTGCACAGTTGATGATCCGGACGCCCGCCTTGGTTTGAGCCAAGGTTTCGCGATTGAGAATGTTGCGCGTCTTGTCGGTCAGCGGCGTGTGGAGCGTGATGAAATCTGAGCGCCGGATGAGGTCGGCAAGTTCGACCTTCTCCACGCCGAGCGTCACCGCACGTTCCTCCGAGAGGAACGGATCGAACGCGATCACCTTCATTTTCAGCCCGACCGCGCGGTCGGCCACGATGCCGCCGATGTTGCCGCAGCCGATCACACCCAACGTCTTGGAAAATAATTCAACGCCCATGAAGCGCGATTTTTCCCATTTTCCGGCTTGTGTCGAACGATCTGCTTCCGGAATTTGTCGAGCCAGCGCCATCATCATCGCAATCGCATGTTCTGCGGTGGTGATCGAATTGCCGAACGGCGTATTCATGACGATGACGCCGCGCGCCGTCGCGGCCTTGATGTCGACGTTGTCGACGCCGATGCCGGCGCGGCCGATCACCTTCAGGTTTTTTGCTTCGGCCAACAGTTTGTCTGTCACCTTCGTCGCCGAGCGAATGGCTAAGCCGTCGTAGTCGCCGATCATCTTGGCGAGCTTGTCTTTATCCTTGCCCAGATTGGGCTCGAACGTGACATCGACCCCGCGATCCCGAAAGATCTGCACTGCTGCCGGCGATAATTCATCGGAAATCAGAACGCGTGGTTTTGTCATGGACGATTTTGTCATGGGGACACCGTTTATTCCCTTCTCCCCGTTTCATGAGGAGAAGGTGTCACGAAGTGACGGATGAGGGGCGGGCGGGTCGGAGCTTGGGGCGGGGGCGGCCCCTCACCCTGCCTATCGGCCACCCTATCTCCGTTCGCGCAGGCGAGCGGGGAAAGGGGAAATCAAGCAGCTTTAGCGAGCTTGGCTATTTCGGTGGCGAACGCCCAATCGAGCCAAGGTGTCAGGGCTTCCACATCGCTTTTCTCGATGGTGGACCCGGTCCAGATGCGCAACCCGGCAGGTGCATCACGGTAGAATGCGATGTCGTTGGCGACGCCTTCCTTGTCGAGCAAAGTCGCGATCGCCTTGGCGAACACAGCCTGGGCATCGAGCGAGAGCTTCGTTATCGCGGGATCGACGATCCTCAAGCATACGCTGGTATTCGAACGCGTCGCAGGCACGACGGCGAGATTTTCGATCCAGGGGGTGCGATCGGCCCAGGCATTGAGCGCGCCAGCGTTGGCGTCGGCGCGCGCAGTCAACGCGGCAGCACCACCGATGCTTTCGGCCCACTTCAGGGCGTCGAGATAATCTTCCAGCGCAAGCATAGACGGTGTGTTGATGGTTTCGCCTTCGAATACTTCCTTCATGAACTTGCCGGATTTCGTCATCCGGAAAATCTTCGGCATTGGCCACGCCGGCGTGTGGCTTTCCAAGCGTGCAACGGCGCGCGGGCTCAGGATCAACATGCCGTGGGCCGCCTCGCCGCCCAATACTTTCTGCCACGAGAATGTCAACACATCGACCTTCGCCCAGTCGACGGGTTGAGCAAACGCCGCCGACGTCGCATCGGCGAACGTGAGGCCCGCGCGATCGTTGGGAATCCAATTGTAGTTCGGTAGCCTGACGCCTGAGGTCGTGCCGTTCGAGGTGAACAGCACGTCGTTGTCGAAGTTGACCTTGGTCAAATCGGGGAGATGGCCGTAGTCGGCGGTCAGCACGTTGACGCTTTTGAGCTTGAGTTGCTTGGTGATGTCGGTCACCCAGCCCGCGCCGAAGCTTTCCCACGACAGTGCATCGACGCCGCGCGGACCGAGCATGGCCCACATCGCCATTTCGTAGGCGCCCGTGTCCGATGCCGGTACGATCGCGCAGTGGAAATCCGCTGGCACGCCGAGCAGTGTCTTCGTCTTGTCGATGGCCAGCTTGAGGCGCGCCTTGCCTTCTTTCGCCCGATGCGAGCGACCGAGAAATGCGCCTTCGAGAGCTTGAAGTGACCAACCGGGGCGCTTTGCGCAGGGGCCGGACGAGAAATGAGCAACAGCCGGCCGCATGGCCGGTTTGGCTAATATAGACATCAATCTATCCTTCCAGATAGTTGCCTCTCGGTGGGGAGAGGTGGCCCGCGGCGCTCATAGCAAAAGCCGGCGGTTCTGGAAAGGTATTTGCTAGTCGGAGGGCGCGACCGGCGATTTGGCGA
This sequence comes from Hyphomicrobiaceae bacterium, assembly GCA_031365465.1. Classification (GTDB taxonomy): domain Bacteria; phylum Pseudomonadota; class Alphaproteobacteria; order Rhizobiales; family Hyphomicrobiaceae; genus JABFRJ01. Next base: position 10,701 of record JANLYD010000029.1, on the reverse strand, counting down.
AACCTCCGTGGCGTCCGCTGCCGGACGAAAAACTCGCGGCTCCCGCTTGCGTTTCACCGGACGCAATGACGTCCAGTCCACCCCGCATTTCGTCGATCAAGGCCGCATCGAAGTCGAGATCCCATTGTGCGAGAACGGATCGGCGATCGTTGCGCAGGCATGCTTGCGGAAATCGAGCAAGGTCGTGCGCAAGCTTGATCGCTGCACTGCGCGCTTCGCCACGCGGCACGACGCGGTTTGCCAAACCCATCTGCAAGGCTTCATCGGCCGCCACCGGCCGCCCGGTCAGAATAAGATCCATGGCCCGCGATTGCCCGATGAGGCGCGGCAGCCGGATGGTGCCGCCGTCAATCAACGGCACGCCGAAACGTCTGCAGAATATACCGAACACGGCCGTCTCCGAAGCCACACGCAGGTCTGCCCATAATGCCAACTCCGTACCGCCAGCGACGGCGTAACCTTCGATGGCCGCAATGACAGGCTTTGAAAGCACCAGCCGGCTCGGACCCATCGGCGCGATCGTGTCGCGACCGCCAACCGTGCTTTGACGTTCGAGATCGCCGAGCGCGACCTTTTTGAGATCCGCGCCGGCGCAAAACGCCTCTCCGCCTATGCCGGTGAACACAGCAACAGACGCGTCGGCGTCGGCGTCGAAGGCGATAAACGCGTCGAACAACAACCGTGCCGTCGTGCCGTCGACCGCGTTGCGGCGCTCGGGGCGGTTGATTGAAATGATGGTAACGGGGCCGTTGTGCTCGACTATGATCGTAGTGTCGCGGGTCGCCATCGGTGTTTCTCCATAATCCGGACGCGCGTTGCAGCCTTCAGGCCAGTTGCCGGCTCCGCTCAATGTTTTTGAAATCGTCACCGGTCTCCTTTGCAGCATCTCCGTTGCATTCTAGTCTCGGCAATCTGCGAATTGCAAAACCGATCGCAACAGTGCGACCATTTTGGGGGAACACGATTATGATGTGTCAGTCGTGCGGGGTGGAAGCACCAACGCGAAAAGTTTTCTTCGTCCAGCACATCGGCGCGATCGTGATGTATTTTCACAAGCGCATCGGTGGCCTTTTTTGCCGAAATTGCGTGCGGAAGTATTTCTCGGAATACACATTGAAAACGCTGTTTCTGGGATGGTGGGGCGTCATCTCTGTTTTTGCGACGCCGATCGTACTGCTGATCAATATCTGTAACTGGTTCCGCGCCTACTCGCTGGCACCGGTGCCTGCAGGCGCGGTGGCGCCACAGCTGACCGATGACGTCATCACCCGCCTGCAGCCGTTGCATGGAGACCTGATCGATCAACTCAACGAAGGTAAACCGCTGCCCGATGTCGCGGCGCAAATCGGCGGCAGGGCAGGCGTCAGTCCGGGGCAAGTCGTGCGGTACGTGCAGGCGCTGGCGGCCCGGAGCAAGGCAGGCGCAAAGTAAGGCAAGCCTCAACCTGCCTCGTGGAAGCGCATGGGCGCGCCGTGCGCTGTAGCTGCAATTTCGCCCTGCCACATCGCGCGTTGTCCGCGCACGAAGGTGCCGACGGGCCAGCCTTTGACGGTGACGCCGTCGTAGGGCGTCCAGCCGCTTTTCGATTGCACCTGCGCGTTGCTGATCGTTTCTGTTCGCGACAAATCGACGATGGTGAAATCGGCGTCGTAGCCCATGGCGATGCGCCCCTTGCCGACCAGTCCGAACAACCGCTGTGGACCATGACTGGTCAAATCCACCAAGCGTGCGAGCGACAACCGACCCGCGTTGACGTGATCGAGCATGATCGGCACCAAGGTCTGCACGCCCGTCATACCGGAGTGACTGGCGGGATACGGGTGGTCTTTCTCGGCTCGAGTATGGGGCGCGTGATCGGAGCCAAGCACATCGACGGTGCCATCCGCGATGGCGGCCCACAGCGCATCGCGATGCCGCGCGCCGCGCACCGGCGGGTTCATCTGCGCGTACGTGCCGAGCCGCTCGTAGCACTCGGGTGCTGCCAGAGTCAGATGGTGCGGCGTCACTTCAACGCTCGCCCAGTCGCGATGAGCCCCGAGAAACTTGATCTCTTCAGCGGTCGAGATATGCAACACGTGCACGCGCCGCCGATGTTTTTCAGCCAACCGCACGAGCCGATGTGTGGCCAATAGTGCCGCTTCCTCGTCGCGCCATTCCGGATGTGACGAGGGATCGCCAGCGCGCCGCAGAGGCATGCGCTGGATCAACCGCGCTTCATCCTCGGCGTGGAACGCGGCGCGGCGCGAGATGGCCCCGATGATGCGATCGAGGTGGGGTTCATCGTCGACCAGCAGATTGCCCGTCGACGATCCCATGAACACTTTGATCCCGGCAGCACCCTCCAGTTTTTCCAGCGCCGGAATGTCAGCGATGTTTTCGCGAGTGCCGCCGACATAGAAGGCGAAGTCGCAGAACATGCGATCGCGTGCCGCCGAGACCTTTGCGGCCAGCGCTTCTTTCGACGTCGTCAGCGGATTGGTGTTGGGCATCTCGAATACGCCGACCACACCACCCATCACGGCCCCACGGCTGCCGGTTTCGAGATCCTCCTTGTGCGTGAGGCCCGGTTCACGGAAGTGCACTTGCGTGTCGATCACACCTGGCAGAATATGCAGCCCACGCACATCCAGCGTCTCGCGCGTTTTTGCAGTGCCGAGTTGGCCGAGGCCCGCGATGCGCCCTGCGCGAATGCCGATGTCGCGCATCGCCGCGCCATCGTGGTTGACCACGGTGGCGCCAGACAGGATGAGGTCGAAAGGCGCTGTCATGGCAAAGTCTCACCGTCCGAATTGATCATGATCGCGGTATGGAGCAGAAGCTAAAGCCAACCGCCGGACTTGATATCGAAAATCCGCCCGGTCTCGGTCAAGGCTGGATCGGCGAGCGTGACGAACGCTGGCGCGATGTCGTCGGGTGTTTTCAGCGTGTTCGCATCTTCGCCGGGAAACGCCTTGGCGCGCATGGCCGTGCGGATGGGACCGGGGCTGAGCAAATTCACACGTATATTCGTCGAGGCGCATTCCCTGGCGTAGGTTTTGACCAGTGTGTTGAGGCCTGCTTTGGACACGGCGTAGGCGCTCCAGTAGGCGTTATTGCCCTCGGCTGCGCCAGACGTCACGAAGATCCCTCGTCCCGCCTCAGACCGTTCGAGCAGTGGCCCAAGCGTTCGGATGAGGCGCATGTTTGCGGTGAGGTTGATCTCCATCACTTCGGTCCACGTGTCCATGGACAGGTGGCCGAGCGGGGTCAGCGTTCCGAGAATACCAGCGCACGACACCAGTACGTCGAGTTTGCCGAAACGGTTGAAGATATTCGGCCCGAGCGCGTCGATCTTGTCACCGTGCTTGAGGTTGAGCGTGATCAGCGTGGCGTTTTTGCCGGTGGCGGCGCGGATCTCGTCGTCAACTTCGGCCAGTGCGCCTTGCGTGCGGCCGGTGAGGATGACTTGCGCGCCAGCCTTGGCGTAGGCCAGCGCGACTGCCCGCCCGATGCCGCGCGTTGCACCTGTGACGAGCGCGATGCGCCCGTCCATGTTTTGATTAGAAGACGCGCTCACAGCGGCCGCATCTCAGACAGCAGCGACAACTGCGGGTCGTCGACAATTCCATCGTGGTCGACGAGCCGTGTCGGATAATCACCGGTGAAACAATGATCGGTAAATTGGGGTTGGCGCATGTCGCGGCCATTGAAGCCCATGGCGCGATAAATGCCATCGACCGAAATAAACGCCAGCGTCGTCGCACCCATGTATTCGCGCATTTCTTCGATGGTGCGATTTGCCGCCAGCAACTCGGTCGTGCGCGGCGTGTCGATACCGTAGAAATCCGGGTGCGTGATCGGCGGACTGGAAATGCGCATGTGCACCTCCTTTGCGCCGGCCTCGAACATCATCTGCACGATCTTCATGCTGGTCGTGCCGCGCACGAGGCTATCGTCGATGAGCACAACGCGCTTGCCTTTGACGACCGAACGGTTGGCCGAGTGCTTGAGCTTGACGCGCAACTGGCGGATCTGCTGCTCGGGTTCGATGAAGGTGCGGCCCACATAGTGATTGCGGATGATGCCGAGTTCGAACGGAATGCCGCTGTATTGGCTGAAGCCGATGGCCGCAGGCACCCCCCCGTCGGGGATCGGGACGATGACATCAGCATCAACCGGTGTCTCTTTGGCCAACTGCGCACCCATGGCCTTGCGCACGTCGTACACTTGGCGGCCGCCGACGATCGAGTCGGGGCGAGCGAAGTAGATATATTCGAACACGCACGGGCGCGGCGCAGCCTTGCCGAACGGGCAGTGGCTTTCGATGCCGTCCTTGGTGATGATGACGATCTCGCCGTTCTCGATTTCGCGCACGAATTCCGCGCCGACGATATCAAGCGCGCACGTTTCCGAAGCCAGCACGTACGCCTCACCGATGCGGCCGAGCACGAGGGGACGAATGCCCACGGGATCACGCGCGCCGATCAGCATATCTTTCGTCATCGCGACGAAAGAATAGGCGCCCTCGATCCGCATCAGCGCCTCGATGAACCGCTCGACCATGCGGCGCTTTTTCGACCGCGCCACCAGGTGCAGCATCACCTCGGTATCGGACGTGGCGTGGAACATCGCGCCGGTGTCGATCAGTTCGCGCCGCAGCTTGTGCGCGTTCGTCAGGTTGCCGTTGTGGCCGAGCGCAAAACCACCGGTGTCGAGTTCTGCAAAAAATGGTTGCACATTGCGTAGTGCGACTTCGCCGGTTGTGGAATAGCGGTTGTGACCGATGGCGATCGAGCCCTTCAAGCGCTCGATGACATCGCGGCGATTGAAGTTGTCACCGACCAGTCCCTGCCGTCGCTCGATGTTGAAGCCGACACCGTCGCTGGCGACAATGCCGCAGCCTTCCTGTCCGCGATGTTGCAGGGCATGTAAGCCGAGAGCCGACAACGCGGCCGCTTCCGGATGACCGAACACGCCGAAAACGCCGCATTCTTCCTTGAGCCGATCGCCATCGGGGTCAAACATGTCAGCGTCGTCGGGCGGGCACCACGCCGCGTTCAGCATCGGATGGTTGGTCATCAGATGGTCCGCCATAGTGGCCTCGGGTTGGGTGCCGGTCGTCAATTTCGTAGAGTGCGAAGACACATAGCGACTTCAATTGGCAATGGCTACCGTCTGGCAGGCGACAATTCACCGCGAGGACGTCGTCAGGCTTGCGGCAGCGCGCAACAAACTCACGTCTTCTCCTGCTTCTTGGCCAGGATGTTCTCGGCTTTGGCCTTGAGATAAGCCGCCAGGGGCGCGCCAGCGGGCTCGATCATCTGGCTGACGAGCCATGACCTGCTGACCCATTCCGGTTGATTTTCCTTCTTCTCGACCGCCGCCGTCATGCCCATGTAGGGCACCAGAACCAGCAGGAACGCGCGCGCCACGCCGAACGCAAAGCCGAGGACCCTGTCGATCATGCCAACCCTGCTGTCGAGCACCAGATCCGACAACCGCGAAGTGATCAAATGCACGACGATCAGGGTGATCAAGAAAATGATTGCGCCGACTGCGATTTGCGTGATTTGGACATTGGGAATGCCCATCTGCGTCGAAATGTGCTCGGCCAGCGGTTTCTGGAAAACCACGAAATAGGCGGCGGCACCGGCTGCGGCCAGCCAAGACCCGATCGACAGCACTTCACGGCTGAAGCCACGGTACATCGCCAGCAATCCAGATATCAAAGCCAGCGCGATAATCGCCGCGTCCAGATAGGTCCCCGTCATCGATCAGTTCCTCGGCGAGTTCGTAGGAGTGTCCGCGGGTACCGCCACGGCGGAATGCATATTTTCGTGCACGGTCGGCGGCATGTTCACGTGGCTTCCATCTCGCCGCTAACACGATTCAGTGGCAAGTCCGTCCATCCGACGATGATATCCACCACCGAGTTCACCCTGCAACGCTTGCCCGCTCTCAACGTGTAGAGCTTATCAGTCAGGCATTAGTACGGCCGTCAAGGCTTGCAAATGCGGATGCCGCTTGATCGCCATGGTAAAGGCAGATGTGTCGAGCTCCCCGCCGGCCGGCGTCACAGCCCGTTTGAAGCCGAGCTTTTGTGCCTCTTTCAGGCGCGAAATCATGTGGCCGGCCGGGCGGATGGCGCCGGAAAGGCTGATCTCGCCGACGTACACCTCGTCCTGTGGCAGCGCCGTGTTGGCCATCGACGACAGTAGCGCTGCTGCCGCCGCCAAATCTGCCGCAGGCTCGGTTATTTTCAACCCGCCGGCGACGTTGAGATAGACATCGTGCTTGGCAAACGAAACCCCACACCGCGCTTCGAGTACTGCTAGCAACATCGCCAATCGGCTCGCATCCCACCCCACGACCGCCCGGCGCGGCGTGCCGAGCGCCGACGGTGCGACCAGCGACTGGATTTCCACCAAAAGGGGCCGCGTCCCTTCCATGCCTGCGAAAACGGCAGAGCCCGGTGCGCTGGCATCACGGTCGCCCAAAAACAGCGCGGAGGGATTTTCGACCTCGACCAGGCCTTCCTGCGCCATCTCGAAGACGCCGATCTCGTCGGTGGCGCCGAAGCGGTTCTTGATGCCCCGCAAAATACGGAAGGGATGGCCGCGATCGCCTTCGAAATACAGCACCGTATCGACCATGTGCTCGATCACTTTCGGGCCGGCGATAGAGCCCTCCTTGGTCACGTGACCGACCAGCAAAACGGCCACGCCCGACTGCTTGGCGTAGCGGATCAGCGTCTGCGTGGCTGCGCGGACCTGGCTGACGGTGCCGGGAGCGGCGTCCAAGCCGTCCGCCCACAGGGTCTGGATACTGTCGATCACGACGAGGTCGGCGTGCTTTTCGGCGTCGAGCGTGGCGAGGATGTTCGACAGGTTCGTTTCGGACGCCAGCGCAACTGGTGCATCGCGCAGCCCCAGTCGTTCCGCGCGCAGCCGCACCTGCGCCGTTGCCTCCTCGCCCGAGAAGTACAAAGCGCGCCGGCCTTGGTTGGCGAGTTTTGCTGTGAGCTGCAGTAAAAGCGTCGATTTGCCGATGCCGGGTTCGCCGCCGATGAGCAATGCGGAGCCGGGCACGATGCCGCCGCCTGTGACGCGGTCGACTTCCGCCATTCCTGTCGGCATGCGTGGCGATTCGCGCGTCGAGCCAGAGAGCGTTTCAAGCGCGACGGTTCGGCCTTTACCGCCGCCAGATCGCAGGCCCGAGCCAGGCGTGGCCGCAAGGTCCGCTTCTTCCTGCAGCGTGTTCCACTCGCCGCAGCCCGCACATTTACCGGCCCACTTCGAATGGGCGACGCCGCAGTTCTGGCAGACGAATTGCGATTTTGATGGTTTGGCCATGTCAGGCGGCTGACGCGCGGATCTGTGCCGTGGCCGTGACACCCGGATCCCAAGGGCGAAGTTGCAGCGTTGTGGTGCTCGGGAGTTCGAGCAACGCCGTGAATGACTGCGTGCGGCAGGTGAAGACCAAAACCTGATGATCGGCCGCAGCAACGGCCAGCGCTTCGAACATCGCCTCGATCCGATCGTCATCGGTATAAACCAGCGCGTCGTCGAGAATGAGCGGCACTGCCGACTGCTTGTCGGCCAATAGTTTACCGAGACCCAGGCGCGTAATGATGGCGATCTGTTCGCGGGTGCCTTGGCTCAGCCGGTGCAGATGTTCAACAGCCGCGCCGCGCGCCAACCCGCGAGGTGCAAAACTGGCATCGAGTTCGAGCGTGGCGCCCGGCAGAACGCGATCGAGATATGGCCTGATGCGCGCGCGGACTGGCGCGGATATCTGTTCGCGCCCCGCATCCGCAATCGCTTCGAACTCATCGGTCAACAGTTGCAAGGCCGCGCGTTCTTCTTCCACGTCGGAAAGGACAGACTGTGCGTGTTCGAGAGTGCTTGCGCTGCGGCTGAGTTCACCTGCCAGATCTTCGTTGCTCTCGACCTCCAGGGCGCTTTCCAGCCCCTTGATGTCGAGCTGCAGCTTGCTGTGCGCATCTTGCGCGGCCGTGAGAGCGCTATCGGCGTCGCGGAGGCTCGATGCGGCCGCTACGGGATCGAAGGTCGCCGCACTTTCAAGCAGCGTGTCCAAGGCGTAGTGCGCATCGGTAAAAACCTGCTTGGTTGCAGCGAATGCTGCCGCTGCCTCTGTTCGCGCGGCTTCCGGGGGGCGGACCGCGTTCAGGTCCGCTAGTCGACCAATGCGTTCGTTCTGGGTGGCCTGCAGAATCGCACACGATTGCTGTTGGGCGGAAGACGCCTGTGTTTTATGCCTCAGTGCGGTTTCAGCTTGCGCCAGATCGAGACGCGCTTGGATTAGATCCTGTTCGAGGGCGGTACTTCCGCGTTGCGGCGGCGTGATGCCGCCCAGGTTTGGGCCGCAGTTGGCAAGCGCCGTCGTCACGGCTTCAATGCCGTTCGGCGCAAGCAGTGACAGCCGCACACCAGCCGCTTGCACGCCATGATCTGCTTCGGCTCGTTCCGCGAGTGCGGCCTTGGCCTCCGCCGGCGAGCCGACACGAAGCTCCGCCAACAGCGTTTGCACCCGGCTTCGAGTGGCCGAACGCTCGGCGATTGCCTCGGCGCTGGCCGTCGCTGGATGGGGGGCTACGCGAATGCGCCCGATGCCGGCGATGACGATTTCAAGGGGTCGGTCGGGATTGAAGAGCGCGTCAGCCGCGATCGTCTGCCCGTCGACACTGATCAGCCCACGTGCAGCCGGGTCGAGGACGATCGATACCTCTGGCGCAATGCTTTCGAAGCGGGCGTCCCATCGCGCGAGTTGTTTCGCTGCGTCTTCGAGATCCGCGACGCCGGACGACGTAACGTGAGCCACGGCCGCTAGGCGCGTAAGCGCATGATCGCGGTCGGCGATGGCTGAACGCGCTGCGGCAATGGCGGTTTGCAACCGCGTCCGTTCGGCGTTGGTCGCAATCGCCGTTTCGATCCGTCGTGCGTCGGTAAGGGCGGCCGCGAGTGTGTCGACGCGTGCCTGCAACTCGGCGAGGGCCATTGCTGCACGTTGTGTGTCGGTGGCGTGCGTCGCGAGCGAAGTGATGCGCTCGGCGAGTTCAGTTTCGCCGGAGCTGATCTGCTGTTGCAACGCCGCGATGTCGTCGTCCGCCTTCACGTTCGCCAGCATGGCTTGCTCGGCGAGTTTCATTTCTGCCATGCGCGTTTGGAGGATTTTTTTAGCAGCCTCGGCGGCGCGTTGCGCCTGCAGCGCCTGCTCGTGCCGGTGGGCGGCGGTCGCGCGGCGAGATATCAACGCTCCAATGCCGTCCTCATTTTCGAGCACGGCGCGTTGATCGACAAGGTTGGTGAGTTGCGCGAGCCGCTCGGCGTGGCGGTTTGATCGATCGGCAATTTGCGCTGCCGCAGTTGCGTGCTTCTCGACGGCTTCGACAGCGAGCTGCCAGCGTCCGCCTTTCTTGGGCTTGCGTGTGTCTGTTTGCAGTCCACCGAGCAGCTTCCGAACTTGATCGCGTACGGCCTGGGCAGGTCTGTCGATGCTTAACGTCTCCAATTCGTCAGCCATCAAGCCTGCCAGCCCGTCGACGCGGGCGCGATCGTCTTGTCGGTCTCTGTCGGACTTGGGTGCGAAATCCGGCTGCGCGCCTTGCTCGATCCACAGCATCTGAAACCGGTCGAAGTCGCGCGAAGTGCGGCGTAGCAGCGCGTCTAGTTGGTCTTGAACGTCGTTGTTGCGGACCGAGATACCAGTCGTGAGATTGGTGAGTTCGGCACTCTTGTTCTGCAGGTATTGTTTGCGCAATCGCCAGCGCCCTTGCGGCGTCTCGAAATCGACCTCGATCAGCGGGGCACCGCCGGTATAGGGTTTGAGGTCTTCGAGCAGTCCGTCGCCGCTCGTGTGCTTTTTTTCGAACGCGATCCGCAACGCTTGCAGCAGCGTGGACTTGCCGAGTTCGTTGCGGCCGCACAGCACGTTCAAGCCGTCGCCGAGCCCTTCGAGCGCGGTCGCCGTGTCGAAGCAACCGACTTCGCGGAGACGGATGGCGCGCAATCGCATCATGGTGCCGCACTCCGTGCCAGCCGCGATAAAGTCTGCAAAGCCCGCGTCGCAATGCGCTGTGCTTCGGGCGTCGCCATAACCTGTGAGGCGACAAGTCTGTCCGCAACCACGCGCAAGCTACCTGAGAAGGCACTGTCAAGCGCGTCAACGTCGGTGTGGAATTGGAGTTGGCTTTGATCCAGCGAGAAATGTTTGGCGAGCGCGCCGATGTCGTGGGCAGCTTCGGTGATCGCGCCGTGTTCCGATAACATCACACGGCCGGCAAGACGCAGTTGGAGCATGACCGGCGTCGAGGGCGCGCCGAGCCGTTCAAGCTCCTGCGACAGCACGGCGAGATCGGCGGCGCTTTCGAGCGTCATGGCGCGATCTAGCCACTGGAACAACGCCGTGCGGTGGGTGCGAACGTCTGGCTTGGCGCCTGCCGCAGAAATGGTGACGGCGAGCGTCTGGCCGGGTTCGTTGTCTTTGAACCGGTCAGGCTCGGGCGTGCCGGAATAATAGATCCGATCACTGATGCGCGTGCGGCCATGCCAGTCGCCGAGCGCCAGATAGTCGAGCCGAGCGGCTTTGTCGCGGGTCGGGCTGATTGGAACTTGCGCGTCGCCGCTGGTGCCGAAAGCCGCAGCAGAGCCGTGCGCCATGCCGATCCGCAAAGCACCTGGAGGCGTTTCGAAAACGTCCATG
>JANLYD010000373.1:0-4178 GCA_031365465.1 Hyphomicrobiaceae bacterium | reverse complement strand
CATGATGCCGATAATAACCCGATAATCCCGAACGCTTGAGGAAACGCCATGTCTGAACAACTCTACCCCGTTGCCCCCGAGTGGTCCGCCCGCGCCCATGCCGACGCCAAGACCTATGAGGCGATGTACCGGCGCTCGGTCGATGACCCCGAAAGCTTCTGGGGCGAGCATGGCCGCCGGCTGGATTGGATCAAGCCCTACACCAAGGTCAAGAACACCACGTTTGGCCCAGGCGACGTCTCGATCAAGTGGTTCGAGGACGGCACACTCAACGTCGCCGCCAACTGCATCGACCGGCATCTGGCCACGCGCGCCTATCAGGTCGCGATCATCTGGGAGGGCGACGACCCGACCCAGAGCGAGACCATCACCTACCGCCAGCTGCACGAACGCGTGTGCAAGTTCGCCAACGTGCTCAAGGCCAACGGCGTCAAGAAGGGCGATTGCGTCACCATCTATCTGCCGATGATCCCCGAGGCGGCGTACGCGATGCTCGCCTGCGCACGCATCGGCGCGATGCATTCGATCGTGTTCGGCGGCTTCTCGCCCGATAGCCTCGCGACCCGCGTCGACGATGCGTCGTCGAAGTTCGTCATCACGGCAGATGAAGGTCTGCGCGGCGGCAAGCCCGTGCCGCTGAAGGCCAACTGCGACGCGGCACTGGCCAAGTGCAAGGACGGCGTCAAGGTTCTCGTCGTCCGCCGCACCGGCGGCAAGGTCGCCATGACGGCCGGCCGCGATATGTGGCTACACGACGAACTCGTGAAAGTCACCGGCGATTGCCCGCCGGTCGAAATGAACGCGGAAGACCCGTTGTTCATTCTCTACACGTCGGGCTCGACCGGCAAACCAAAGGGCGTGCTGCACACCACAGGCGGCTACCTCACCTTCGCTGCAATGACGCACCAGTACGTGTTCGATTATCACGACGGCGATGTTTACTGGTGCACCGCCGATGTCGGCTGGGTCACGGGCCACAGCTACATCGTGTACGGCCCGCTCGCCAACGGCGCGACCACGCTGATGTTCGAAGGCATCCCGAACTATCCAACCGCCTCTCGCTTCTGGCACGTGATCGACAAGTGGAAGGTCAACATCTTCTACACCGCGCCAACTGCGATCCGCGCGCTGATGGGCCTCGGCGACGATTTCGTCACGCGCTCAAGCCGGAAGTCGTTGCGTCTGCTTGGCTCCGTCGGCGAGCCGATCAATCCGGAAGCCTGGGACTGGTATCACCGCGTCGTCGGCGACGGCCGTTGCCCGATCGTCGATACCTGGTGGCAGACCGAAACCGGCGGCATTCTGATCACGCCGTTGCCCGGCGCGACCGCCCTGAAACCCGGATCGGCCACGCATCCGTTCTTCGGCGTCAAACCCGCCCTCGTCGATGAGAAGTGCCAGATCCTCGTCGGCGCCGCCAGCGGCAATCTGGTCATCACCGACAGCTGGCCCGGCCAGATGCGCACCATCGCCGGCGATCACGAGCGCTTCGTGCAAACCTACTTCACCACCTATCCGGGCATGTACTTCACCGGCGACGGCTGCCGCCGCGACGAGGACGGCTACTACTGGATCACCGGCCGCGTCGACGACGTGATCAACGTCTCCGGTCATCGCATGGGTACCGCCGAAGTCGAGAGTGCGCTGGTCTCGCATCGCGACGTTGCCGAAGCCGCCGTCGTCGGCTACCCGCACGACATCAAGGGCCAGGGCATCTATTGCTACGTCACGCTCAACACCGGCGTCGAGCCGACCGATGCGCTGCGCAAAGCCCTGGTCGCACACGTGCGCAAGGAGATCGGCCCGATCGCATCGCCGGATCTGATCCAATTCTCGCCGGGCCTGCCGAAAACCCGTTCGGGTAAAATCATGCGCCGCATTTTACGCAAGATCGCCGAGGACGATTTCTCGAATCTCGGCGATACCTCGACGCTGGCCGAACCCGCCGTCGTCTCCGACCTCGTCAATAACCGGCAGAACAAGAAGGCGGGGTGACCATCGAGATCGGGGGCGGCACCAGTCGGCTATCCACAACTCGTTGCGGCGCGGGCTCGCACTTTGATTCCATGCGAATATTTGCAGCTGTGTTGGCCAAGGAAGCGCGATGTCCAGCGACGTTTTTCTTTCGTACTCCAAGCGGGACGAGGCCCTCGCTCGGGCACTTGTCGACACAATGCAACAGGCGGGCGTCTCCGTTTGGTGGGACACCAAACTGCTTCCTGGCGAAAACTGGGAGCGCAGCATTCGCGAAGCCCTCGAAGGGGCGAAGATCGTCGTTGTGCTTATTTCTGAACACAGTCTGGAAAGTAAATGGGTGCAAGCGGAAGTTATGCGCGCGTATGCGACGGCGGGGAACTTCCTACCCGTTCTTGCCCCTGGAATGACATTTGATAGGTTGCCTAGTCCGCTGAGAGTTATCCAAGCTATCAGATTGGGCGACCCGGGACTTGTGCCGTCCATCAAAGTCATTTTGGCTCGCCACGGAGCGACGAATGCTGGGCGTGATAGTGCAGCGGCAGAAAAAGCAGCGACCATTGAAGCGACGGCCGCGACCGGTCGCCAGATTGATAAGCCAGAGTCAAAAAAGCAATCAGCGCCGAATTCAATTTTTGTTGTCCACGGTCACGATCAAGACATGCTGCAGGCATTTGTCGCTGAGTTGAAGAACCTGGGTGTGAAGCCGATCGTTCTTCGCGAGTTCGACACAGCCCACGATTTTCTCTATGAGAAGTTCAGGGCGTTGGCTGAAGAGGCGCGCTTCGCTCTCGTGCTTGTGAGCGGCGACGATGTCGGCACATCGATCAAGGATTACAAGCACCCGGCTGGAGCCGAGCGGGCGCTTCAGTACCGGGCCCGGCAAAACGTGATCCTGGAACTTGGTTTTTTCTTCGGCGCTCTTGGTCCGGACAAGGTGTTCGTCTTTCAGCGCGAGGCTCCGACCGATACAACTTTCTTGCCTCGCTTGGAGCGCCCGTCAGACCTCGACGGGCGCATGTTCCTCAGTTTCGACGAGGCAGGCGCTTGGCGCGAGAAACTTCGATTGCGCCTAGCCGATCATGGATTCGAGATTGAACTGCGGTGACAAGCAGCCGCAAATCCGATAGGGCTTGGCGGGAAAGAATTAATACACCCCGGCGCTCATGAGAATCGCACGATGTGCAACGCGGTTCGCGTCGTTGATGCGGAGTACATCAATCGTCGCTCGACCAACGGGTGTCCGCCCGTCGAGGCGCGATCTAGACCAGGCGAAATGATCGTCCCAACGATTGGCTCGCGGGTTGAACAACGCGACAAGCGCGTCTGTCGTCGGATCGTGACCAGCGACATTCGGCCCCTTGGCGGCATTGCACTGCGCGCAGCACCAGCAGAGGTTCGAAACATCCGTGGGCCCACGATGTTTCCGGGCACGGATATGGTCGATCGTGTGCGGCAAACTCGTGTGAGATTGCGGCATGCGGCAATATTCACAGCGGTCACGAGCGCGCTCCCGAACGATCGCGCGCCGTGCCAGTGCCATACCTCACGCCTCAGGTTTTGGCTTGAGATAGCGCCAGTCGCGCCTTGGCCTGGATCAGATCGATCAACTGGCCGACACGCAAATAGCGATCCAAGAGCAGGCGGTCGTCCGGCGTGATCTTTCCCGAGGCGTTTGCCTTCAGCAGCCGTTTGATCGCTGTGGTCGCCTCGGCGTCGAATTTGAGCCGAAGCAAAGCGTGTGCCGCTTCGGGCAACATGTCGGCTTGGCCCGGCCGGATCATCCGGTCGAGAATGTCGGCATCGCTAAGGGACGTGCGGTCAGCCATGCCGAGATATTAGCCGAGTTGCTCACGAGCAATCAAGATGCTGCGATGCCGTCGTCACCGATCTGCTCAACAACCGGCAGAATAAGCGGGGGTAGGAATTCCGGGCTTGCACCAAAATTAACCGCGCGGCGATTTGTCCCCGCGCAACGCTGCCGTGGTATTGTTTTGGTACGGTGGGATTTCCATCATCCATCGGCAAAGGCTGGCCAGGTCGTGTACCTGGCCAGCCGTTATTAATTCGTGATCCGCAGATTGTTCAACTTGTCGGCAATCTGCTGGAACGACGCCTGCAGCTGTGTGCCGTTCGCGGCCAGGTAGTAGTGGCCAGGCGACGACGCGCACGCCAGCATATTCGCTTCCGCTATCGCGTCGGCG
>JANLYD010000014.1:0-1538 GCA_031365465.1 Hyphomicrobiaceae bacterium | reverse complement strand
GGGAGACCAGTTGAAATCGACGTATTGCTTCAGCCAGTTCAGCGTAACTTTCATCTTAGGAAAAAGGTTCGGGAGGTTAGGACGGAAGACGGCTATCGAAGTCAACATCCAGCCAGCGGGATCATGGAAAGACCTGGTTGCGATCACATCAGGCGTTTACGAAGACGCCCGCATGGCGCGACTTGGTGCCGAAAAGTTCATGCTCGACGGACGCCATACTGGGACAGGCGGCGGCAATCATATCGTATTGGGCGGCAGCACGCCTGCAGACAGCCCGTTTTTGCGTCGCCCTGACGTGCTGGCAAGCATCATCACCTATTGGCAAAACCATCCGTCGTTGTCGTATCTATTCTCAGGCATGTTTATCGGGCCGACCAGTCAAGCGCCGCGCATGGATGAAGCCCGGCATGACCAACTCTACGAGATGGAAATCGCCCTCGCGCGCGCGTTCGCGCCGCACGAAACGACGCCGCCGTGGCTCACTGATCGGCTGTTTCGGCACCTATTGATCGATGTGACCGGCAACACGCATCGCGCTGAGATCTGCATCGATAAACTCTATTCACCTGACGGGCCGACCGGACGGCTGGGACTGGTGGAGTTTCGCTCGTTTGAGATGCCGCCACATGAGCGCATGAGTCTGGCACAACAACTGATGCTGCGCGCGCTGGTCGCGTGGTTCTGGGAAACGCCCTACAAGCGGCCACTCGTTCGCTGGGGCACGTCCCTGCATGACCGGTTTATGTTACCGCACTTCGTGTGGAGCGATTTCGGCGACGTGATCGCCGATCTCAATCGCGCCGGCCTTGCGATCGAGCAAGAGTGGTTTGTCCCGCACTTCGAATTCCGCTTCCCACGTTGCGGCAAAGTCGAACATGCCGGCACCACGCTGGAGATCCGTCAGGCGTTGGAGCCCTGGAATGTTCTTGGCGAGGAAGGCACTCCGGGTGGAACCGCGCGCTACGTCGATTCGTCGCTCGAGCGCCTGCAAGTGCGGTTTGAGAGCCCGAACAGCGACCGCTATGCCGTCACGTGCAACGGCTACACCGTACCGATGACCGCAACCGGTAAATTCGGTGAGCAGATCGCTGGTGTCAGGTTTCGCGCCTGGCAGCCGCCGTCGTGCCTGCATCCAAACATCGCGCCGCACGTTCCGTTGACGTTCGATGTCGTGGATACCTGGACCGCGCGCTCGATCGGCGGGTGCCGCTATCATGTCGCCCATCCAGGTGGCCGCAGCTCGGAATTGCTCCCGGTTAACTCGTTTGAGGCTGAAGGCCGGCGACTTGGCCGCTTTGAGCAGATGGGTCACACTCCGGGAGCGCAGCCGGGACGGTCGGCAGGGATGCATCCAGACTTTCCGCTGACGCTGGATCTGCGCCGCACTTCGTGAAACCGCGGAGGGGATCGACGTGGCCATTGGTGAATTGTGGAAGCGCCTCGTTGGCGGTGGAGTTGGCGGTGGTGCTGTAGGTGGCAGTGCACCCGCGCAAACTGCTGCCTACCAAACGCCGGTGGCCGAATTCGACCCGCCCGCC
>JANLYD010000486.1:0-3459 GCA_031365465.1 Hyphomicrobiaceae bacterium | reverse complement strand
GGCGGCCGAACCTAAGCGCTCCTCGCCGGCAGCGGACGCTACAGCCAGTCCCGAACCTGCGACTTCCCGCACGCCTGTGCGCGGCTCAATTGGCCAACCTCGATCACGGGCGGCCCTCACGAGCGCTTGCGCGTACGGATGGCGGCTCGAGACGGCTATGCGTGCTGCCGCAACGAGCACCTCATTGGCAACACTGCAATCGCTGCGAAGGCGCAATTCTCCGGCTGTCAGCGTCCCTGTTTTATCGAAGACGATGGTATCGATCTCGGCCAAGCGCTCGAGCCCGTCGGCGGCCTTGACGATGATCCCCTGCCCAAAAAGCCGGCTCGTCGCTGCAACCTGTACGGCCGGAACAGCCAGCGCCAGCGCGCAAGGGCAGGTGATAATCAGCACGGCGATGGCGTAGGTGAGGGCTTGCTCCCATCCGGCACCGGCCAGCATCCAGCCAGCGAACGTCGTCAATCCCAGAATGTGTACGGCTGGTGCATAGAGCCTTGCAGCACGGTCGGCGAGGCGCACATAGCGGCCGCGGCTTTGTTCGCCGGCCAGCATCAGCCGTGCGATCTCGGCCAGCAGTGTATTGTCGTCACTCGATGTTGCGTCGATGTGCAGTGGCGCGCTGCCGTTGACGGTGCCTGCATGGACGCGATCACCCGGATTTACCAAGCGCGGCAGCGTCTCGCCGGTGATTAAGCCTTCATCGATCTCGCTGCGGCCGGCCGTGACAATGCCGTCTGCCGCAATCCGCTCGCCCGCCGCCACGAGCATTTGCATGCCGGGCACTACTGCACGGGCTTGAATCTGGCGAGCGTTGCCGTCGGCCCCGATCACGGTGGCGGCTGTGGCTTTCAGGCTGAGCAGGTTCTCGGCCGCGCCACGGCTCTTCGTCCGCATGCGCTCATCAAGCGTCCGCCCGATCAACAAAAAGAACACCAGCGTGACGGCCGCATCGAAATAGACTTGGTCGCTGCCGCGAAGCGTTTGGAACAAGCTCATCGCGGTTGCGAGGATGACGCCGAGAGAAATTGGAACGTCCATGTTCAGCCGGCGGCCGCGCAACGCCGCTATAGCAGAGGTAAAAAATGGCTGAGCCGCATAGGCTATTGCCGGCAGAGCAATGAGCGCCGAGATCCAGTGGAACAGCGTTGCCACGGAATTGTCCATGTCGGACGCATGGCCCGACCACACTGATACAGATAGCAGCATGATGTTGGCGGCAGCGAAGCCTGCAACGCCGACGCGCGGCAGCAGTCCGCTGGCGAACGTCGTCTGCGCCGGAGCGCTCGTCTCAAACAGCTCGGCGGAGGAGAAGCCTGCCGCCTTTAGGACGTTGACTAATTCTGGCGCATCGGTTTGCGGTGATTGGAACGTCACCATCACCCGGCGGGAACTGAGATTGGCGCGCGCAGCGCCGACACCGGGTGTGGACTGCAACGCTTGCTCGATGGTGCGCAAACACCCGCCACACATCATGTTTGGAACGGCAAGCGTTGTGGTCACCGTTGTCGAGACGTCTCTATCTGCCGCTGCAGGTGCCGGTCCGGCGCCAGAAACTAGGCCAGAAACTACGATTGTTTCCATATCCGCGACCTCGATTGAAAAACGACCGGTTCTTGAGGGTTCGAATGCCTGCGCGCCGAGATGTCGAGCGTCCAAGTGCCTTGCGCCAGATGCGGTAAGGCGAACTCGTAACGCCCATCACCAATAGACGTGAGTTCGACACTTTGATCGAATACGCTCGTCGCCGGACGGCCGACGTGCGCTGAAACGTTCAAATCATTGATAGAGACCCCATCGTGATCCTTGAGGACCACGCTCAGAACGCCAGTGGCGTCATCGAATGCAATCTGGCTGGTCCAGCCGAGTTGCGCTTGGGCTGCCTCGTCGGCGATGCGTTGGTTGTAGGCCAGTCCCGTGCGATAGGCGTCGGGCTCCAGCCCGCCGAACGTCGACACGGCTTGGTAGATCATGACGGCGTTGACGCTCGTCACTGCGGCAAAGAAGGCGATCATGGCGAAAAGCACATGCCGTCCCGTGATGCAATGATGTGCAGGCGCTATGGGCATCATTTGTCTGGTCCATGAAAAGCGGTGCGACGCGTGAGGCTGGTTGTTGCGTCTGAAACCGAGATGTCGAGTGGTGTCGATTCTCCGCTAAGCGTTGCGCGCGCAGTAGGCGGCAGCGTCACGTAGAGTTTTACAGCGCGCACGTCTGCGGCGGGGATGTCAATGACGGGATCGCCATTGTCGATGCCTACAATCGCTGTCGTCACCCCATCGATACCTGAGGTATTGATGCGCACGAGGCGTTGCCGTTCCGTTTTGTTGGAAATCTTAATCGTATAGCCATTGCGCAATCCTCCATCGCTCAATCTGACAAACAACGGATTGCGATCGGCAAGGACGCTGATCTCAAGATCGGAGCGGGTCAGGAGTGCCCAGGTCATCAGACCTCCGATGAGCGTGATGAGTACACTGTAGAGTATCGTGCGCGGCCGGACGATGCGCAGGCCGTCGCGCGGCCCGGCGGTGAGGCTGGCGAGGTTGCGGAACGTGGCGTAGTCGATCAAACCGCGCTGCCGGCCAACTTTGTCCATGATGTCGTTGCAGGCGTCGATGCACAGCGCGCATTGGATGCATTCCAACTGAGGCCCGTTACGAATATCGATCCCTGTCGGGCAGACGGAGATACAAGCCTTGCAGTCGATGCAGTCTCCGCGATTATCCCATGTCTCGCCACGTTTGTGCGATCCGCGCGGCTCACCGCGGACCTCGCGATATGAAACGAGGAGTGAGTCCCGGTCGAGCATCGCGCCCTGGATGCGCGGCCACGGACACATGTAGATGCACACTTGCTCTCTCGCGATGCCGCCGAGCAGATAGGTCGTGAACGTGAAAATGCCGAGAAAAGCATAGGCAATCGTGGGCGCCGTTCCGGATGCCAGCTCCGTCGCAAGCGTCGGTGCATCTCGAAAATAGAAAACGAAGGCACCACCGGTAGCGACGGCAATTAGCAGCCAGGAGATGTGCGTCGCCGCTTTCTTCCGTAGCTTTTCGAAATTCCAGGGCTGTGCGTCGAGCCGCATATGTGAGTTGCGATCACCCTGCCAATAACGCTCGACTGCCACCATTAGATCGGTCCAGACGGTTTGCGGGCAGGCATATCCGCACCACATCCGGCCGGCAATCGACGTGACGAGAAACAACGCCAGCGCGGCGACGACCAACAAGCCCGTGACGTAGTAGAATTCCTGCGCCCAGATCTCGATGGGGCCGAAGAACAGTTTCTGGTGCTCGAAGTCGAAAAGAATGGCTTGCGTTGCAAGCCCTGGCCCGCGTTGCCATCGCAGCCACGGCAGAACGTAATATACGCCGAGCGTTGCGGCCATGACCGCCCATTTTATGTTCCGGTATGTGCCGTGTGCCAGTTTGGGGTGGATTTTTTGGCGTTTGGCATACG
>JANLYD010000464.1:0-1662 GCA_031365465.1 Hyphomicrobiaceae bacterium | reverse complement strand
GAAACTCGACGCCGAGAGCGATCGCATGATCGTCCAGTCGATCGGCAAGACCGCCGAAGGCCGCGACCAGTTGATGGCGATCATCACCGCGCCGGAGAACTTCAAGAAGCTCGATCGCTACAAGGAGATCTCGCGCCGCCTGTCGATGGCGGAGGGCCTCAGCGACGCCGAAGCCAAGGCGCTGGCCAAGGAAGGCAAGGCGGTGATCTGGATCGACGGCGGCCTCCACGCCACCGAAGTGCTCGGCGCGCAGCAGCTGATCGAAACCATCTGGCAGTTCACCAGCAAGACCGACGAAGAGACGATGCGCATCCTGCGCGATACCATCATCCTCGCGACGCACGTCAATCCCGATGGCATGGAGCTCGTCTCCGACTGGTACATGCGCAACCCGAATCCGCAGCAGCGCAGCACCAGCCAGATCCCGCGGCTCTATCAGAAGTACGTCGGCCACGATAACAACCGCGACTTCTACATGATGAACCAGCCGGAGTCGGTCAACATCAACCGCGTCCTGTATCGCGAGTGGTTCCCGCAAATCGTCTACAACCATCACCAGACCGGCCCGACCGGCACGGTGATGTTCTCGCCGCCCTTCCGCGATCCCTTCAACTACGTCTACGACCCGATCATCGTCAACACCCTCGACCAGGTCGGCGCCGCGATGCACACCCGCTTCGATGTCGAAGGCAAGCCCGGCGTCACGACGCGATCGGGATCGAACTACTCGACGTGGTGGAACGGCGGCCTGCGGACGATGGTGTATTTCCACAACCAGGTTGGGCTGCTCACCGAATCGATCGGCAACCCGACGCCCGAGACGATCGGCTTCGTTCCGGATCGCGTCATTGCGCGCGGCGACTTGCCGTTCCCGGTGATGCCGCAGGTGTGGCACTTCCGCCAGTCGATCGACTACTCGATGACGGCGAACTACGCGGTGCTCGACTTCGCGCAGCGCTATCGCGAAAACCTGCTCTACAACATCTTCGTCGCCGGCAAGAACAGCATTGCCCGCGGCAACACCGACCACTGGACGGTCTATCCGCGACGCATCGCCGAAGTGAAAGACGCGATCGCCAAGGACATGAAGGTGGATGGCAACGCGGATGCGCGCATGGTCAGCGGCGGACGCATTGCCACCGTGCCCGACAAGTACTACTCGATCATCCACAAGCCGGAATATCGCGATCCGCGCGGCTACATCATCTCCGCGAGCGAAGGCGATTTCCTGACCGCGACCAAGTTCGTCAACATCATGATCAAGAGTGGCCTCACCGTGCATCGCGCCACGGCGCCGTTCTCGGTGGCCGGCAAGCAGTATCCCGCCGGCTCGTATGTCTTCAATGCGGCGCAGCCGTTCCGCCCGCACCTGCTCGACATGTTCGAGCCGCAGGATCATCCCAACGACTTCCAGTATCCCGGCGGTCCGCCGATTCCGCCCTACGACAACGCCGGCTGGACGCTCGCGTATCAAATGGGATTGAAGTTCGATCGAATCCTCGATGCGTTTGACGGCCCGTTCGAAAAGCTGGCTGATGTCGTCAAGCCTGCGCCAGGCAAAGTCACCGACGCTGCCGGGCCGGGAGGAAATACTGTCGGCTACGTGGTTCCGCAGAAGCAGAACGATGCCGTCATCGCCGTCAATCGCCTGCTGAAGGCGAA
>JANLYD010000446.1:0-23718 GCA_031365465.1 Hyphomicrobiaceae bacterium | reverse complement strand
GCCGATCCGGAAGGCCCATACGGCGCCAAGGGTGTCGGCGAACCCGCTCTGATCGCCACCGCCCCGGCGATCTTGGCAGCCATCCGACACGCCACCGGCGTTACCGTCCGGCACGTGCCGGTGCTGCCGCATCGTCTGTGGGAAGCGATGCGAAATATGAGCGTCAAACGACCGGCGCTCGATGCCTGATCTCTCATTTTGTCATGGCCGCATCGGCGGCCACACAAGCAAGTCAGCTAGCGGCAACATAGCCGGCAAGGAACCGCACCCGTGCTCAAACTCAGCATACTCGATCAATCCATCGCGACTGCGGGGCGTCCACAAGGCGACGCCATCCGCAACACCATCGCGCTGGCGCAAGCGACCGAACGCATGGGCTACGTGCGCTTCTGGGTGTCTGAGCATCACAACAATCCGACCATCGTCGGCACCGCGCCGGAGATCTTGATTTCAGCAATTGCTGCCACCACGTCGCGCATCCGAGTCGGCAGTGCCGGCGTGATGCTGCCCCATTATTCGCCGTATAAAGTCGCCGAACAGTTCCGCCTGCTCGAAGCCATCGCACCCGGCCGCATCGATCTTGGCCTTGGTCGTGCGCCCGGCTCGGACGGGCGGACCGCATACGCCTTGAACCCGATGGCCAGCGAGCGTCCGGCGCAGTTTCCAAACGACATCCGCGATTTGCAGGCATGGCTGACCGACACACCGCTGCGTGACGGCCACCCGTTCGCTGCCGTCCACGCCTATCCGGCCGGCGACACGTCGCCTGAAATCTGGATTCTCGGCAGCTCCGACTACGGCGCGCAGGTCGCCGCCCACTTCGGACTGCCCTACGCCTTCGCCTGGTTCTTCACCGATGGCGCGGGCGGCGAGCATGCGATGCGCCTCTATCATGACACTTACAAACCCAGTGCCCGTTTTCCCGAGCCGACAGCCGCACTGTGTGTCTGGGCATTGGCCGCCGATACGGACGAAGAAGCCGAGTATCATTTCGCATCCCGTGCGCGTTTCCGCCTGCTGCGCGACCGCGGCGTTTTCCAGCCACTCGAGGCACCCGATGCCGTGAATGCCTATACCTACACGGACGCCGAATTGGCCCGCATGGCGGAGTTTCGCCGCGCCGCCTTCATCGGCACCGGCCCGGTCGTTGCCCAGCGCATCAAGGATCTCGCCGACCGAACCGGTGCAAAAGAAATGGCGATCGTCTCGTGGACCTTCGACGAAGCCGCCCGCGTCCGCAGCTATCAATTGATCGCCGAAGCGATGGGCGTGATCGCTACCAGCGCGTCGTAAAAATACCGACCTTGACCTTACGTGCGCCCGGGACGTTTTGGGTCATTGCCGGTGCTGCTCTCGTCGGCATCATTGGCTGGCTTGTCCGTCGCACGCTCGCGTGCCTGTTCCTTGCGGCGCTTGAGATTGGCGCGCAGCGCCTCTGCGAGACGTTTTTCTTTTGCGCGACTTTGCACCGGATCAGCCATGCGAGCGTGTCTCTTGTGTTCGATCCGACCGCGAGCGTGCGTGTCGCTGTCCGGCTCACTTCAAATGCGGCGTGAAGCCTTGGCCGGCGTGCGCGACTTCAAGCGCCGTGCGGCGGGTTTCATAGTCGTCTGCAGGGCCGCCGCATCCAACGCGAAAACTTCGCCTTCACTATGCTCGGTATCGAGCCACACGAACGGCAATTCCGGATAGTCGCGTTCGAGCACTGATCGCCCCTGGCCGATTTCCATCACCAGCGTACCGTTGGAGGCCAGATACTCGCCCGCCGTTCGAAGTATGCGCCGCACCAGGTCCATGCCGTCCTCGCCGCCGATGTGCGCCATCTCCGGTTCCGCTTTGTATTCGGCGGGAAACGCCGCTACGGCCGCGGCCGTCACATAGGGCGGATTGCATACAATGAGATCGAATGTCGCCTCCCCCAACGGCGCGAAGCAGTCGCCTTCGAGCAGTTTCACCCGCGCGCCCAGCCCGTGCCGTCTGACGTTTTCTTCGGCGACACTCAGCGCATCCGGCGAAAGATCGACGGCGGCGACGTCGGCTCGGGCGAACGTATGTGCCGCCACGATTGCGAGACATCCCGACCCCGTGCACAGATCGAGTATCTGCTTAGGCTCCGCCTGCAGCGGAAACACGGCCGCATCCGCGCACAACAGTTCGCCGATGAACGACCGCGGCACGATCACACGGCCATCAACGTAGAAGCGATGCGGTCCGATGTAGGCCGACTTCGTCAGGTAGGCCGACGGTTTGCGCGTCACGACACGGTTCTCGATCACGCCGGCGATCTCAGTGCGCTCCGCTCGCGTCAGTCGCGCATCCAGCCATGGCTCCAGACTGTCGATCGGCAGATGCAGTGTTTCGAGGATCAGGAATGCCGCGTCGTCCAGAGCCGTCGTGGTGCCATGGCCGAACGACAGGCCGGCGTTCCCGAACCGGGTGACCGCAAAGCGGAGGAAATCACGCACCGTAATCAGTTCGGTTGGATTCGACGGATCATTCACGCGCAGCTCCAATCACGAGATATTCGACGCGCCATACTACAATCCCTGGTTGTTTGATGGAACCTAGCATCACACGTGTAGAAACAAGCGCTCCTAATACTAAGTCTTTAGTAACCGCGACCATTTAGATTTCAGAGATAACCTTGGTCGGGAGTGCACCGTGCAAAAGCTGTCTTGCGTTCGCCGACCGGCAGGGGTGACGCGCGTCGTAAGTCTGGTGTGTGCAATGGCAGCATCGCTCGCCGCAGCCACCCCCGCTTACGCCAAACTACCCGGCGCCGTCCACTGCTACAACGACATCTGTCACCGGGTCCGCTCGGTCGCCGAAACAGAAGCCCGCCGGGGCATCGTCGAGCCACTGGTGGCATCGTTCTACGATTCACCTGAGAAGGACCGGTTCAACCCAAGCCTGGAAACCTCGTCGGGTACCCAGTTCGAACCCTACGCCGACGACAACGCGGCAAGCCCCATTCACCCCGACGGCACAATCTTGCTGGTCTGGTCGCCCGTCACGCGCGGCGCGGCCGTCATTCGCATCAACAACGCGGGTCCCTATTATCCCGGCCGCACACTCGACGTGTCGCGCGGCGTTGCCGAACGGTTGGGATTTGCCAACGGCGGTGTCATGCAACTGCTATCGGTGGTCATTGCCGCGCCGACCGAACCCGAAGCACATTATGTGCGGGGCCGCGTGTACGCAAAAGTACGCGGCTATCTCGGCAAGTTCGACAACATCGCGCTCGCCAGCCTCGAGGATCATTTAGCCCGCAACGCGACGTATCCGGCCGCTTCCGCACTGACGGGGCCGTCGACGTCCATGCAGATAGCCTTGAACGTCACCGAAGAGCATTTTCGGCTGACCGAACTCGCCCTCGCATTCCAGACGACGCCTGCCGATTTGATGCCCGCGCCGGCGCTCGAGGCGATCGCCGTGGCAGAGATGGCCGACACGGCAACCGCAGAACGTGCATTCGAAGCGCTGACGACCGACACGCCTACCGAAGCAGTGCGCGGCCTTGTCTGGGCCGGTGTGCAGCGCGATGCCTCGGTGCCCTGATCTGCCATTCTGCCGGTCGCGCCATTACCAGAAGGCACCGTACTCGTCGCGCCGTGGGCGATCGTGCCGGTGGGCCGAGACCGACAGCACCAACCCCAACCCGAACATGAGCGTCAACATCGACGTGCCGCCGTAGGACACGAGCGGCAGCGGGACGCCGACGACCGGCACCAACCCCATGACCATGCCCATGTTGACGCTGACATGCAGCGCGAATACGGCGCCGACGCCGCCAGCCAGCAGGCGCGAAAATGTGGTGCCCGCGCGCAGTGCGATCACGAACAGCGCCGCGATCAAAACCGCATACAGCATCATCAGTGCGATGCCGCCGATGAAGCCGGTTTCCTCCGCCAGCATCGTGTAAATGAAATCGGTGTGCTTTTCCGGCAGGAAATTGAGCTGGCTCTGCGTGCCGCCGAGAAATCCCCGACCGTGCAAACCGCCCGACCCGAGCGCGATCTTGGACTGGGCGATGTGATAACCGGCGCCGAGCGGATCGCGCTCCGGATCGAGGAAGGTCAGCAGTCGCCGCTGCTGATAGTCTTTGAGATAGGGCCACACGGCATTGCCGAACCCGATCGCCGACACGCCGCCCGCCACGAAATACAACGGCCGCACCCCTGCGAGAAACATCACCGCCAGTCCGGCTGCGGCGATCAGAAGCGCGGTCCCGAGGTCCGGCTGTTTCAACACCAGCGCTGCCGGCGCGATGATCATCGCGAGCGGCAACGCGACCCAAGCGGGATGCGAGATCTTCCCCGCCGGCAGCCACTGATAATAGCGCGCCAGCGCCGCCACCAGCGCCACCTTCATCAGTTCGGCCGGCTGGATCGACGCCTCGCCGAAGCCCAGCCACCGGCGCGCGCCAAGTTGCGAGATGCCGACAAAAGGCACCGCCACCAGCACCGCCAGCACAAGCAGATAGAACGGATTGGCCAGCCGCATCCACACCCGCGGCGGCACCATGCCGACGGCCAGCATCAGTGCGAGGCCCGCACCTGCGCGGATCGCGTGACGCGACGCCCACGGCTCCAAGCGCCCGCCGCCGGTCGAGAACAGAGCGACCACGCCGACCGCTGCAATCAGCGCCGTCAGCAGCGGCAGCATCCAGTCGATCTGCACGAGTTTGGCCGGCAGGGAGAGCGGTGGCGCAGGCCGTCGCAGCAACGTCCGCATCTCAGCCGTCTCCCTGTCGCCGCGACACCGCAGGTGCAACCGCACCGCTCTGCAGCACGGGTATCACCGGCCGGGACAGCGGATCACGTGACATCACGAGATCCATAATTTCGCGCGACAACGGGGCTGCAACTGCGCCGCCGCCGCCGCCGTGTTCCACCACCGTTGCCAGCGCATAGCGCGGTGCCGACACCGGCGCATAGGCCACGAACAGCGCATGATCACGCCGGATCCAGGGAATATCTGCCTGCACACTGTCGCGCGAAAGGGTGCTGACCTGCGACGTCCCCGTTTTGCCTGCGAGCAGATAGTCGCCGTCCTCGCCTTGCGCGCGGCCGCCTGTGCCGCCGTCTTCGTTGACAACTGCCGTCATGGCCCGTCGAACCGCCTGCAGTGCTGTGGCACTCAATGCCAACGGCTGCGCTGGCCGGGCATCGGTCCGTTGCACGAGTGTGGGCGTGATCTCGAGGCCCGACGCCAGCCGTGCGGTCATGACGGCCAACTGCATCGGCGTTGCCAGCACGTAGCCTTGCCCGATGCCTGCGAGGATCGTCTCTCCGCCCAGCCAACCGCGTCCGAACCGTCCACGCTTCCAATCATGATCGGGGATCAAGCCGGGCTTGGCCTCCACGATACCCGCGTTGTGCTGAACGCCCAGCCCCAGCTTGCGCGCCGTGGTGGCGATCGCCTCGATGCCTGCGCGCCGCGCCAGTTCGTAGAAATAGCAATCGCAACTTTCGCGCAGCGCCTTGTGCAGATCGCAGCTTTCATGCCCGGAGCGCCGCCAGCATCGATACCGCTGCCCGTAATATTCGAACACGCCCTCGCAGGGCAGCCGTTCCTTGAGGTCGACCTTGCCGGCCTCGAGCGCCGCCAGCGCCGTCACCATCTTGAAAGTCGAGCCCGGCGGATATTGTCCACGTACCGCGCGATTGTTGAGCGGGTCATCGGGTGCGGTCTGCAGCTTGGTCCACTCTGACGTATCGTTGGCGCTCGCGACCGCGTTGGGATCGAATCCGGGCGACGACGCCATCGCCAGCACTTCGCCGGACGGCACGCCGATCACGACCGACGACGCGCGCCGGAAGCCGGCCAGCTTGGCCATGATCAGGCTCTGCAAATCGGTGTCGATGGTGAGCGCAATGTCGCGCCCCGGCTTCGGCTCGACCTGATCGATGATCCGCACCACCCGGCCGCGCGCATCAACCTCCGTGGTCACGCTGCCGGCTTTGCCACGCAAGTCCTCCTCGAGGCCGCGTTCCATGCCGGCCCGCCCGACGCGCATGCCGGGCAGCCGCAACACCGGATTGTCGTTCATGGCGCGCCGTTCGATCGCCCCGATGTAGCCGACCACATGTCCCATGGCGGGCCCGAAATAGTATTGCCGCCGGCCCGCCGGTTCCGTCCGCACGCCCGGCAGTGCGGGCGCATTGAGATTGAGTTCGGCCAATCGCTCCCAGCTCAGGTCCTGCGCCAGCACGATCGCGATGTTCGACGACTGCCGTCGCGACCGCGCCACAACCCGCTCCATGTCGTCGAACGACAAAGGTTCGATGCGACTGAAGCGCTGCAGCACACCGCGCAAGTCGCGCGCGATGGCCGGCACGATCACCGCGCGATAGCCTTCCGTGTTGGCCGCCAGAACCTGCCCGGCGCGATCGAGGATGCGTCCACGCTGCGGGGCCAGCACTTCGACGCCGATGCGGTTTTCGTCGGCGAGTAACGCGTAACGATTGCCTTCGGTAATTTGCAGATTGTAAAGGCGCGCACTCAGGCTGGCGAAAATTCCCGCTTGGCCAATTCCGAGCAGCATCGCGCGGCGATTGAAGGCCTGCCGCGCGTTGGGCGTATCGGGTTCTGGCGCGAACATGATCGTCAATCTCCGCGCAGGAACAACATCCGCTCGGCGGGTGCGGGCCACAAACCATCGACTGCGGCGAGCGCACTCGCGAGCACCGGATACACCAGGCATGCGACGCCGAACGCTTCCAGCACCGGCCGCCACGCCACCAACTGCATTCCGTAAAGTGACGTGATCGCTGCAACCGCCAGTGTCGCCGCTGCCAGCGCGGCGACCGTCGAGAGCGTTGCGCGCACCCAGCCCTGGCGCACCTGCGCCTGCCGTGCCAAACGGCCCGCAAGTCCGGCAATCAGAACCGCCACCGTCCAAACGCCGAGTGGCCCCTGTGTCGTCACGTCGAGCAGCAACCCCAGCGCAAATATGGCAACGGCCGGAACGAGCCGCGGCCGCCGCACGCTCCAGAAATAGACAGCGCTGACCGGCATCAGCGCCAACGCCAACTCGACCCAGTCGGGTCCACCCCACGGGATCACCGCCGCCATCGCAAGCAGCAGGACGATGAGCATCGGCACGGGCGCCAGAAGCATCGGCGTCATCGCGCGATCCCTCCCTCGGCGCTAGTCGGCCAACTCGGAGCGAGACGTTTGGACAACCCCGCACGCGTCTCCGCCGCCCGCTCTTCATCGGCCAAGGTAGCCGCTAGCGTATCGAAAAACAGCACGCTCACATAGTCGAGTTGCTCTAGCCGGGCCGCTGGCTCGACGCGCAACATCTCGCCCGTATCGACGACCGAGCCGATGCGCAACCCGCGCGGATACAGCCCACCCACACCAGAGGTGAACACGTCGTCGCCCGGCTTGATGTCCAGCCCCTGCTGTAGATAGGCGATCTTCGGCAAGGGCCCATTGTCACCCTGTATCATCGCACGCGCGGCGTTTGTACCGATGACGACGGGGATGCGGCTGTTGTGATCGGTCAGGAGCAACAGCCGAGCGCTGCGGGTGCCGGCGGCGATCACACGTCCGACCAGACCCTGCGCACTCATGACGGGATAGCCGGGTTTCAGTCCGTGCTCGCGCCCGGCATCAAGCAACGCCGCGCGCACGAACGGGCCGCCGTTGCCCGACACGATGCGGGCTGTGACGAACGGCAATTTGGGTTCGTCCACGACGTGCACCAATTCGTTGAGTGCCACCGATTGCCGTTCCAGCACCCGCGCGCGCGCTTCCCAACTTTTCAAGCGCTGGTTTTCATCGCGCAACTTGTTGCGCTCGTCGGCGAGCGTATGCCAGTCGGCCATTGCTTGGCCGGCCCCCAGCAACGGTGTCATCGCAGCTGTCGTCAAGCGCAGCAGCGGCGACGCCAGGTCTTGCACGGCGCTGCGAACGGTGCCGATCAAGGGGGCGTGCAGCCTGTCCATGACCGTCAACGCCAAGGCGACCACGATCAAACCGCCGAACATGGCCGCATCGTGGGCGCGCCGCCGCGCGACCGGCGAGGACGGCCACGACCGCGAGCGTTGATAGATATCGGGTTGCAACAACTGGGTCATCGACGACGAGCACCATTCGCACTAGGGCTTGATCAACAAATGTTCGCGCTGTGCGAATTGTTCGAGCACTTTTTCGGTTCCCTTGATGACGCAGTGCATCGGGTTTTCCGGGACTGTAAATTTGACGCCGATCCGCCGCGACAACTCCTGATCGAGGCGATCGAGCATGGCCCCGCCGCCCGTCAAACAGATGCCGCGCTCGCAGATGTCGGTCGACACTTCGGGCGGCAACTCTTCCAGCGCCCGTTGAATGAATTCGGAAAGTTCGTCGATCGGCTGCGTCAACGCGTCGGCGATGTCGTGCGGCCCGAGGATCGCACTTTTCGGGCGGCCCTGCCTGAGATCGCGCCCGCGAATGTGGATTTCGCTGGCTCGCCCGTTCGGCTCCAGCATCGCCGTTCCGGCTTCGATCTTGATGCGCTCGGCATT
Source organism: Hyphomicrobiaceae bacterium (assembly GCA_031365465.1). GTDB lineage: Bacteria > Pseudomonadota > Alphaproteobacteria > Rhizobiales > Hyphomicrobiaceae > JABFRJ01. The sequence goes on along the minus strand of JANLYD010000446.1, from coordinate 15,202 downwards.
ACTCTCGCCGATCAGCAACTGATGTTTGCGCCGGACATGCCGGATGATCGCTTCGTCCATGGCGTTGCCGGCGACCCGTAGCGAGCGTGCCTGCACGACGCCACCCAACGACAGCACCGCGATATCGGTCGTGCCGCCGCCGATGTCGACCACCATCGACCCCGTCGGTTCGTCGATCGGTAGATCCGCCCCCAGTGCTGCCGCCACCGGTTCCTCGAGCAAGAAGACCTTGCGCGCGCCCGCCGACAATGCCGTTTCATAGACTGCGCGCCGCTCGACCGGGGTTGCACCAGCCGGCACGCACACGAGAATGCGTGGCCGCCGGAACCCGAACATCGTTTTGGCTCGCTTGATGAACTGGCGCAGCATTTCTTCGGTAGCGATGAAATCGGCGATGACGCCGTCACGCATGGGGCGGATCGTTTCGATGCTCTCGGGCGTGCGCCCCAGCATCATCTTTGCCTTCTGGCCGACCGCCAGCACTTCGCGCGTGCCGTTACGCGTCTTGATTGCGACGACCGACGGCTCGTTGAGTATAACCCCGCGACCCGTCACGTAGACGAGCGTGTTGGCAGTGCCGAGGTCGATCGCAATATCGTCAGAAAATGCCCGAGCGACGCCGAAAACCATGGTCTGCCTGCTCCTGGACGCAACACCTAACCAAGCGCTGGCCACACATGCGGCTCCGCCCTACACTGAAAAACCGACACCGGTCGCATGTCACAGCAATTTCCATGCCGTCAGTGCTGTTCTATAGCACACGCCGGAGCCTACCAAGCTGATAAGAAGACTAGAGGATTTGGCCCTCAAACGATATCGGGCAATGGTGTCCGTAAAGGCACGGCCGGTGACGAGCGACCGCCCGTCGGTGCCTGAGTGGCCTACTGTCAGGCCTGAGCGCGGCACGCCTCGTAGCGCAGTTTCCATTTCCGCTTGCCGCTGTCGCGCGCGTTCTGCTGGAGCCAACGGCAATCGCTGGCGTTCGCATGCTTGGCTGAGCGATATTTGGCCGAAACGCTTTTGGTCGACCGCTTCTGCAAGGGAACCGAAAGCAACGTCACCGTCGACGTGTTGCGCGAATACGACCGCACATAGCCGTTGTAGGTATGGCGTCCGCCGAAGTCGCCGAAGGTGTCGTAATAGCCGCCGAACGTGCTGTAGCCGCCGAAGAATCCGGGCATATTGGCTTCGAAACGCGATTGTGCCGCCGCGTGGCCGGTCATGCCCAACAGGGAAGCCAGCAGGGTCGCTGCGAACGCGAGAAGTTTGAGTTGCATGATCGTTTCCGTATTGCTGTTAATATATCATTATCAACAGTTTACACGGTCATCGTAAACAAAACCAAAAGCTCGCCGACTACCAGAGGTGCAAGCCGTCCAAAACTGTCACGGGCCAATCGGCGGCTTCCAAGTCATCGATCAGACGAGCGTTCACTGCAATGCGGCGCGTCTTGCCGTCCCATGATCCATCGGGATTGAATGCGGGACTGTCGGCGTACAGATCGCACCCGCAGGCGCTACAAAAATGATTGGCGACCAGCTTGGTATTCCAGCGATAAACTGCGTCGCTATCCGCCAAGATCACTTTGAAGGTGCTGGGTGGGAAATACGCATAGAGATGGCCGCGTTTTCGACAAAACGTGCACGTGCATCGCGTCAATTTTTGAGGCAGGTCGCCATCGACCTCAAACGCATTTCGCCCGCAATGACACCGACCCGACACCGCCACGTTGCATCCTCACTCGCCAAGTGTCGGATAACACACCAGTTGCCGGACGTGTTCCAACCGATGTGCGCTACGCCTTCTCGAAAATGTGCAACGTCTTGTATAGTCCGGCGTCCTTGAACCCGAGTCTGGTGACCAGCGCCGCGCCTGCACGCGCTGCCACGTCGTAGGCGAAACTGCCGGTGTAAAAGAGGATTTTGCCGCCCTGATTAAGCTTTGACGCCAACACCAGCGCCACCTGCTCGTCCGTCAACGCGCCGTAGGAATCGTTTTCCGCCGTTCGGTATTCACCGGCATGAAACAGCGTGGCGTAATCCAGCGACGGCAGCAGCCGCGCGTCCGTCTGATAGAGATCGCCGAAATACGCCTTGTAGCTGAATCCGAGTTTGGGATTATCGATCAGCAGATCGATATAGGCGGCGTATTCTTCCTTGCTCGCGGTGATGCCCAGAACCTGGTTGTTTGAACCATTGCTGGCAACTTTCAGCCCCACCACGTGGTGGCTGCCGGTGCCCATGTGGAAGATGTTGCGCCCCGTCGCTTTCGTTTCATCGAGGTAATCGAGAAAGTGCACGTCGCAAGGGCATTGCTTCTCATCCAGATGCCACGTCGAATTCCAGAAATTCAACTTCGCCATTGTTTCAAGCCCTTTCCGGCCACTCCCTGTCATTTTGTCCGTAAGCGGCTCAAGACGCCGTGCGCGCCAGCATTGCCTCATGATCGAGCCGCGTCAATTCAAGCGTCCGGTCGAACGTATTGGCGGGTGCCGCCCGTTGCCCGAGGCTGAGGATCGTCAACCCCTGAATTTCAGCTCGCAACCGCAGGATCAGCGTCCGCTGCGCCGCCCCGTCCAGCGCCGACAGCGCGTCGTCGATGATCAGCACATCCGGCTGGGCGATCAGGGCGCGCGCGGCAGCCAGCCGCTGCCGATCCCCCGCCGACAGCACCTGATCCCAGCGCGCCGTCTCGTTCAGACGCGGGGTGAGCGCGTGCAGCCCGACCGCCTCCAGTGCCGCCAGCAATTCTGGCCGGGACGGCGCTCCTCCGCTGACCGGATAGGCCACAGCATCGGCAAGCGTGCCAAGCGGCAGATAGCTTTTCTGCGGCAACAGCAAAATGCTGCCCTGCGCCGGGCCTGCAAAGCGTCCGCCGGTCGGTACCACCAGCCCGGCCAAAATCCGCGCGAGCGTCGATTTTCCCGTGTTCGACGCGCCCGCCATGTGCACCGCCTCGCCTCGCACGAGGTCCAGCGTCACCGGCAACAGCAACGGGTGCCCATCCGTCGCGTGCAGCGTCACATGATCGAGCTTCAGCGCCAGCGCATCGGGCAAAAGTGCCTCTCGCCGCACGGCCGGCAGGTCGGGCGTGATCGCCTCGCTCGCATCCACGATATCCATCACGCGGCGCGCGGAGGCGTACCAGTCGGCGATGCGGCTGTAGTTGTCGACGATCCACGAGATCGCCTGCTGCACCTGCACGAAGGCTGCAGCCAACTGCGTCACTTGGCCGAGCGTCAGATCGCCGGCCAGATATTTCGGTGCGGCGAACAGCAACGGCACGATCGGAATCATCGGACCGGTCGCATTGGTGATCCACGTCAGATGCGCGTTCGAGCGTACGATCGCCAGCCAGCGCGCCACCACCGCATCGTAGAAACCGCCGAGAATGCGTCGTTCGGCCCCGGCGCCATGCACCAGCGCAATGCTTTCGGCGTTGTCGCGCAGGCGCATCATGGCGAAGCGGAAATACCCCTCCGCCTCGTTCTTCTGGCCGACGCGACCGACCAGCGGCCGCCCGACCCAAGCCGTCAGGGTCGACGCGGCAACGCCATAAGCCAGTGCGCACCACACCATATAGCCGGGCACCGTCACGCCACCGATGCGGAAACTGCCGCCGACGCTCCATAGGATCGCAATGAATGCGATCCCGCCCATGACCGCAGTCAACAACCCGATCCCGAGATCGACGAGCACTTCCGTCGCCCATCGCGTATCGTCGGAGATGCGGTATTCGGGGTTTGGCGGTTCTTTTCCGCTGGCGTTCAAGTGATAGAACTTTTGTTGTTCCAGCCAGGTCCCGATCAAGTGCTCGACCAGCCATTGGCGCCAACGCACCTGCAACGTCAGGCGCGCCACGAGAATGCCGACGCCGATCGCCGCCATGAATCCAACGATGGCGAAAAACACGGCGACCGCCTGCCACAAGGCCGCCACGTCGCGCCGTTCGAGCGCATCGAAAAACCAGCGGTTCCACTGGTTCATCAGCACCGTCACCACCGTCGACAGCACCAGCGACGCCGCCAGCGCCAGTGTCAGTGTCCACGCTTGCCGCGCGGTCGGCCCCGTCCAAAAGGCGCCCGCAAACCGGGCGAAACGCTTTGCCACCCGCCAGTCCAGATGAAAGCCACCCTGCTCGGTCGGCGTGAGAGACGGCGTGGTCATGGAACGGGGGTCGCACTAGCTGAAGTGGGGGCGGATTGCAGGTTTAGCCTTACCATGTTTCAGGGCTCAGCCTATCCCGTAGCCGCGGCGCGGCCGCGCCGGCTGCGTCAAATGCAACCGCGTCTGGGTCGGGTCTCGGCTCTCCGTGCCGAATGGCGCTGCGGCCGGGACGGCGGCGGTTGGGTCGGGGCGGAGCAACTGTGCAGGGCATGTTGGTCAGGTGAAGCGGTATTCGGTGCGCTGGCGGTAGACGCCGCTGGGGCGTAAAACGGTCGAGGGAAAGTGGGGGAGATTTGGGCTGTCGGGCACGTGTTGGGGTTCGAGTGCAAGGCCCGCGCAAGCGCCATAGCGGACGCCATCGAGACCGGCCACGGGCACGTTGACTTTCGACCCGTCGTAGACTTGCAGGGCCGGTTCGGTGGTCCAGCACTCCATGCGCACGCCTGAGCGCGTGGACGACACACTTGCGGCGTGTGCCAACGGAAGCTCTGTCGTCTGGCCGGTCTCGATGCGCTCGCGGCGCAGGATATAGGTGTTGTCGATCGGCGTGCGCGGCGCATCTGCATCGACGTCGCGCAGCGGGCGTTCGGCGCGGAAATCCAGCGGCGTCCCGGCGACAGCGGCCAACGTGCCGTAGGGAATGAGATGGGCGTCGATGGGCGCATAAAGGTCGGCGTGCACGGTCAGGCGATGATCGAGGATGTCCGGTTGACCATCGAGCTTGAAGTAGGAGTGGTGGCAAAGATTGATCACGGTCGGCGCGTCGGTGACGGCGGTCAATTCGATCCGCAGCGTTTGCGGCGGCACGAGGCTGATGCGGCAGGTGACGGTGAGCGCGCCGGGAAATCCTTGATCGCCGGCGGGCGAATGCAGCGCGAAGATCGCCGACGCGGCATCGAAATTCAGCACGGTCCAGCAGCTTTTGCCGAACCCGTTCACGCCGCCACCATGCAAGGTGTTGCGGCCATTTTCGTTGAGCGGCAATCGATACTGCACGCCGTCGAGCGTAAACCTGCCGCCACCGATGCGATTGCCGAAGCGGCCGGCAATCGCCCCCATGTGCGGCGAGTGCTCGCGGTAGTCGGACGGCGAGTTGAGGCCGAGCACGACGCGCTGCATCACGCCGTCCGCGCGGAGGATGGCGAGATCGCGTACGGCCGCACCGAGTTCGATGACCTTCGCCGTCATGCCGCCATCGGGCGTGGAAAGTTCGATCTCGCTGACGTCCCGGCCATCGAGCATGCCAAAACTTCGTTTCTGAGATGGCATGGAGGAATTCCGCAATGGCGAGAGGAAGCCGGAATGCTTACGCCTCGCTCGCCGGCGCGTCACCTCGCAAAGCCGCTTGCGCTGCGGCTAGGCGGGCCACCGGCACGCGGAACGGCGAGCACGACACGTAGTCGAGCCCCGCGCGATGGAAAAACGCGATCGATGCGGGATCGCCGCCGTGCTCGCCGCAGATGCCGATCTTCAGGCCGGGGCGCGCCTTGCGTCCGCGCTCCACGCCGAGCGCTACGAGTTCGCCGACGCCGGACTGGTCAATGGTGACGAACGGGTCTTGCTCGAAGATTTTCAGTTCGACGTAATTGGCGAGGATGGGCGCGGCGTCGTCGCGACTTAGGCCCAGGCAGGTCTGCGTCAGATCATTGGTGCCGAATGAAAAAAATTCGGCACCGGCGTCACCGGCGGCGATTTCATCGGCTTTCAGCGCGGCGCGCGGCAGTTCGATCATGGTGCCGATGGTGTAGGCGAGCGTGGCACCGGATTCGGCTTCGACGGCCTTGGCGGTGGCGCGGATCACGGCCGCCACGGAATCGAATTCGGCGCGGTAGGCCACGAGCGGGATCATCACTTCGGGTGCAACGGGTTTGCCGGAGGCCTTTGCAGCCGCGATCGCGGCTTCGAAAATGGCGCGCGCCTGCATCTCGGTGATCTCAGGATAGCGCAGCGCCAAACGGCACCCGCGGAAGCCCAGCATCGGATTGACTTCGTGCAATTCGGAGATGCGCGCCTGCAGCTTCGACGGCGCGACGCCGAGTTCGTTCGCGACGGCCTCAAGCTCCTCGGCTTCGTGCGGCAGGAACTCGTGCAGCGGCGGATCGAGCAGCCGGATGGTCACGGGCATGCCGGCCATGAGTTCGAACAGCTTGGCGAAGTCGGCCCGTTGCATGGGCAGGATTTTGGCGAGCGCGCGACGGCGGCCGGTCACGTCGTCGGCGCAGATCATTTCGCGCACGGCGAGAATGCGATCCTTCTCGAAGAACATATGCTCGGTGCGGCACAGGCCGATGCCTTCGGCACCGAAATCGCGGGCGGCCTTGGCGTCGCGCGGCGTGTCGGCGTTGGCGCGGATGCCGAGGCGGCGATGCTGATCGGCCCAGGTCATGACGGTGCCGAAATCGCCACTGAGTTCCGGCTCGCGCATGCGCACTTTGCCCTCGATGACTTCGCCGGTTGCGCCGTCGATGGTGATGATGTCGCCGCGTTTGAACTGCCGGCCTTGGACGGTGACGATGCCAGCTTTCGCATCGATGCGGAGCGCACCGGCGCCGCATACGCAGGGCCGGCCCATGCCGCGCGCAACGACGGCCGCATGGCTGGTCATGCCGCCGCGTGCGGTGAGGATGCCGGCCGCCGCCGCCATGCCCTCGATATCTTCGGGCGATGTTTCGGCGCGCACGAGGATGACGCTGTGCCCGGCCGCTTTGCGCGCCTTCGCGTCGCGACTGTCGAACACGATCTCGCCGGAAGCCGCACCCGGCGACGCGGGCAATCCTTGCGTGATCAGAACCTTGTGCGCCTTGGGGTCGACCGTCGGGTGCAGTAACTGGTCGAGGCTGACGGGATCCAGACGCAGCAGCGCCTCCGCTGGCTTCAGCACGCCCTCAGCTACGAGATCGACGGCGATCTTCAGAGCGGCTGCGGCCGTGCGCTTCCCGGCGCGGGTCTGCAGCATCCAAAGCTTGCCTTCCTGGATGGTGAACTCGATGTCCTGCATGTCGCGATAGTGCGTTTCGAGGCGGGCGAAGATGGCGGTGAGTTCGGCAAACGTCGACGGCATCAGCGCTTCCAGTGACGGCGCGGTTTCGCCACTCGCCCGCCGCGCCGCTTCAGTCAGCGATTGCGGCGTGCGCGTGCCCGCCACTACGTCTTCGCCCTGAGCGTTGACGAGGAACTCGCCGTAGATTGCGCGCTCGCCGGTGGAGGGGTTGCGCGTGAACGCGACTCCGGTGGCCGATGTCTCGCCCCGGTTGCCGAACACCATCGCCTGGACCGTGACGGCTGTGCCCCAGCTATCGGGAATGTCGTACATGCGGCGATAGCTGATCGCGCGCTCGTTCTGCCAGGAGCCGAAAACCGCGCCGATCGCACCCCACAATTGATCTCGCGTATCTTGCGGGAACGGCTTACCGGATTCTGAGCGTACTACTTCCTTGAATCCGTCGATCACATCGAGCCAGTCCTCCGGTGTGAGGTCGGTGTCGAGCGTCTGGTTCGACAGGTTCTTGTGATTGTCCAGGATGTCTTCGAAGACGCCGTGATCGACGCCGAGCACGACATTGGAATACATGGCGATGAAGCGGCGATAGCTGTCGTAGGCGAAGCGGGGATCGCCGGTGCGTTTTGCCAACGCTTCCACGGTCTGATCGTTGAGCCCGAGATTGAGGATGGTATCCATCATGCCCGGCATCGAGGCGCGCGCGCCCGAGCGCACCGACACGAGAAGCGGGTTTGTCAAATCGCCGAAAGTTGCACCGACGACGCGGCCGACATGCGCCAGAGCAGCGTCGACTTCGGCCCCAAGTCCATCGGGAAACTTGCGCCCGTTGGCGTAGAAAGCCGTGCAGACGCCGGTAGTAATCGTAAACCCGGGCGGCACGGGTAACGCCAGCGCGCTCATTTCGGCAAGGTTCGCGCCCTTGCCACCCAGCAGGTTTTTCATGCTGGCGTCGCCGTCGGCACGGCCGCCGCCGAACGTGTAGACCCAGGCCGGGTTAACGATGGGGGCGTCGTTCATGGCAGGGGACCGTGGTCAGCGAGAAAGAGAGACTCGAAATTTGACGTAACCATTGCATAGACGACCGCGTCCGGCACGGGTGCGATGTGACACAGCTGTGAACCAGACACGCCTCATCGGCGGAAACGCCGACGGTTAACAATTGTGCCAAGTTCAAGGCGGCGCCACTAAAAAAAGCTCGGCACGGACCATCGTTTCCCCCTGGACGTTTCCATGGCGTGCCCCCATGTTGCTAGTAACGGCGACCCAGATCGCCGCAAACGTGGCGCTCGGTTGGGCTTTTGCCATGTGAAGAATCCCTCAGCTCTGGAAGGTTCGCTCAATGTTCCGTATGACATCATCTTTCGGCCGCGTGGCCGGCCTCGTGGCCGCCGTCGCTGCCGGTGCGTTCGTCATCTCAGACGTTGCCCAGGCCAAAGTCGGTGGCGGCAGCAGCGTCGGCAGCCGTGGCAGCCGCACGTATTCAGCCCCGCCCGCGACCAATACCGCTCCAAAGGCTGCGGCTCCCATGGAGCGTTCGCAGACAAGCCCGTCGCAAGCGCAGGCCAGCAAGCCCGGCCAGACCGCTGCCGCCGCTAGTGCTGCCAGACCTTCGATGTTCGGTGGCTTCCGTGGCCTGTTGCTCGGCGGTTTGATCGGTGCGGGCCTCGCCAGCATCTTCGGCGTCGGCGCGTTGGCGAACGTGTTGGGCTTCGTGCTGCAGGCAGCGCTCATCGGTGGCTTGGTCTTCCTGGCCTACAACTGGTACCGCAACCGTCGTGGCAATGCCGCCACGCCGGCTATGGCGACAGTGTCTAACTACGCCGCGCCGCAGCCGAAGGTCGACCCGAACGCGTATCGTGCGAACGCGTCGTCGGCGGGCGGCAGTGGTCCGGCGTTGGCGATCAAGCCCGACGACTTCAATGCCTTCGAGCGTCTGCTCGGCGAAATCCAACTCGCCTATGGCCGCAATGACGTACGCGCACTCGGCGATCACGTGACGCCGGAAATGCTGTCGTATTTCGCAGGCGACCTCGATGCGAACAGCAAGAAGGGCATCCGCAACGAAGTTACCAATCCGGTACTGTTGCAGGGCGACCTCTCGGAGGCCTGGCGCGAAGGTTCGACCGAATATGCGACCGTCGCTATGCGCTTCTCTGTGATCGACCGCATGGTCGACGTTGCGAGCGGACGCGTTGTTTCGGGCAGCACGACCGAACCATCGGAATCGACGGAGCTGTGGACGTTCCGCCGTCCGCTCAACAGCCAGCCCCGCGATTGGGAATTGAGCGCGATTCAGCAGGCTTAGACGCAGCCGGCATCGAGTACATCAATCTTAGTTCGGCGGCGGTAGGGCAAATGCCCTGCCGCCGCTTTCGTTTTGTATGCCTGCCTGAACTTTCGCGCTTGTCGTATCAGGCAAGGGCGTGCAGTGCTGGAACGCACGGGGGATCGTCGGGGGGCGTTCGAACATGATGGACGGCTTCAGCCACGGCGCGGCGGCCGCGACGCCGGGTGCGGCTGAAGCAAATGGCAGTTCCGCGACCACTACTGTGGCTCGTCCCGGCGTGCTGTCCCGCGTTGCCGCCGCAATCCGGTTTGAACTGGAAGCCGAGCAGGAGCGCTGGTTTCTGTGGATCGCCGTGGCGTTCGGAACGGGGGTCGCGCTGTATTTCGGCGCCGGGTTGGAGCCGCCATTTTGGGCGTTGGCCGTGGTGATGGCGGTGGCTTTGCTGGTGCACGCGATGCTCCGGCGCATCGGCTTGTGGGGCCTCCTGAGCGGCTTCGTGCTCGCCGTGACGTTGGGCGCGCTGACGGGAAAACTCCGCACCGAGTTCATGCGCGCGCCAGTGCTCACCCGTCCAGTCAGTTCGGTGTTGGTGAAGGGCTGGGTCGAACTCGTCGAACCCCGTCCGTCGCGTGGGCAGCGCGTCACGCTGCGGGTGCAGTCGATGGAGCGATTGCCGCCTGACCAGTGGCCCTACCGCGTGCGCGTCCGCACCACCCGCGAGGACGCCAAGCTGGTGCCGGGTATGCTGGTGCGGGTGCGCGCCACACTCGCCGGTCCCTCGCCGCCTTCACTGCCCGGTGATTTCGATTTCGGCCGCTATTCGTGGTTCAACGCGCTTGGAGGCATCGGCCTCGCGACCGGGCCCATCGTAGTCGAACCAACCGACGCCGCGCCGCCGCCGACACTGCGGCTCAAGGCGGCCATCGAGGGCGTGAGATACTGGATCACGCGCAAAATAATGGCGGCACTGCCGGGCGAAACGGGGGCGATCGCAGCGGCACTGATCACGGGTGAGCGCGGCGGCATTTCGGACGCGACCAACACTGCCTATCGCGACAGCGGGCTGTTTCACATCCTGTCGATATCCGGGCTGCACATGGTTGTGATGGCCGGCGCGATCTTCACGCTGATCCGCGTCTCGCTGGCGGCCGTCGCGCCGATCGCGCTCAACTTCGCCATCAAGAAATGGGCCGCCGGTGGAGCGCTCGTCGGCGCGCTCGGCTATCTGCTGATCTCGGGATCGTCGTTCGCGACGGTGCGGTCGTATCTGATGATCTCGATCATGTTCCTGGCCATCATGCTCGACCGCAACGCACTGGCGCTGCGCAACGTGGCGCTGGCGGCGTTGCTGATCCTGATCGTGTATCCCGAAAGCATTTTCGATCCGGGCTTCCAGATGTCGTTCGCGGCCGTCACGGGGCTGGTGTCGATCTACGAAGCGATCCGGCTCAGCGCCGAACGCCGCCCCGAGGGCGCTGCCGACCGTGGCGCACTCAGGACGGGAGCCGCACACTTCACCGGCATCATGACCTCGACGCTGATCGCCAGTGCAGCGGTGGCACCGTTCGGCATCTACCATTTCCACAACACTCAATTACTCTCGATGCTGGCAAATCTCGTCGCGCTGCCGCTGTGCGACTTGTACGTGATGCCGCTGGCACTGGCCGTGTTGATCGCGCTGCCGGTTGGGCTCGAGCACTGGCCGCTGGTGGCGATGGGGTGGGGCATCGACGGCATGACGCTGGTGGCGGGCTGGGTCGCAGCATTGCCTGGCTCGGTGGTGCGGCTGCCTGCCATTCCGGCGGTGTCGTTTCTGCTGATGGTGAGCGGTGGGTTGTGGCTGTTGCTGTGGAGCCGCCGATGGCGCGTGCTGGGCGTCATCCCGATCGCCGCGGGATTGCTGTGGTCGCCGAGCCGCGTCAAGCCGGACATGCTGGTCAGCCGCGACGGGTCGACGGTGGCCGTACGTGGCGCCGATGGCCGCCTGACGGCGCTGGCGGTGCGCGGCGGCATGTTCGAACTGGCGCGCTGGTTGGAATACGACGGCGACGCGAGGCCAGCTAAAGATGTCGCTGCGGCACAGGGGTTTTCGTGCGACGCTCTGGGCTGCGTCGCGCGCGTGCAGGGGCGCGAAATCGCTGTCGTCGCGGCAGCGGCTGCGTTGCGCGATCACTGCGCGACGGCTTCCGTCGTCGTGTTGCGATTTTTGAGCCCTGCCGGATGCGAGGCCGCACGCTTCCCCGCGCAACCACCGCTGCTGGTCATCGATCCGCAGTCGAACCGCGACGGCAGCGGGCACGTGGTCTATTTCCGGCGCGAGGGCATCGCCGTCGAGACTGCGGAAAGCGCACGCGGCGTGCGGCCATGGACACGCCGCAGCCTATTGGCCGACGTCGAACGCACTCGCAACGCTGCCGATCTCGACAGCGGCCGCAGCCCCCACGAAACCAACGTGCCGTTCGCCACCGCGCCGCTGGAGCCACTGGCCGACGCCGACGACGCACCGGCCGGAACCGGGCCTGGGCGTTAGTGTGCGGCGGGGCAGCGAAGGTGGAACGAAGTTGGCCCATCCCGGTCCTCAGGAGATCGCCAATCTCGCGATGGCGTCGGCATGGATGCCCGCGCAATCGACAAGCGGGAACCGGGCATCTTTCTCGTTGAATGCTAACGCCAGGTCGGTACCCCCGAGCATGATGGCCTCGGCTCCCGAAGCGTGAATGAGCGATTGGCTCACAGTATTGAAGACCTTGTGCTGTGCTTCCGTCACAACACCGGATGCCGCCATCTCAACATAAGCCTTGTGGACATCACCTAAGTCCTCGCCGCTCGGCGGGATAACTTCTGCACACGTGACGCGGCCATAAAGACGGCTCTCCATAACTGTGCGGGTTCCGAGGATGCCGATCCGCTTGAGGCCACGGTTCTCAATGGCTCGATTGACTTCCGAAATCATGTCGACAACTGGCAATGGCGACGACGCCTTAAACTCGTCGATGCAAAAATGCCCCGCGATCGATGATATTACGACAAAGTCGGCACCCGCCGAGACAAGCCGCTTGGTCAGCCGCATATAAATGGCGACCTGAGCATCGACGCTATTGCTAGTTAGATTGCTCAAGAGGGTCGGCGTGTCGGCGTGCACGATAGTGAGTTCCAACGATGCCTTATGGCTAGCGAACGTGGAGATCAAACGCCGGTAGTAGAAATCAGTCGCCGCCGGGCCGATGCCGCCAATAAGGCCAATGTGCATGTCTTCAATCCCCATGCCGCGCAGTATCGCTGCCCCGTGGAACGATCGATTTCCATGATCAGCCAACCAGATCTCAGACCATGCGACAATGTCTCTTGTTGGCCCCCAAGCAGGAACCCCTCGATCGGAAGCGCCCGGGGATCTGCAGACGGTCACGCGCTGGCTAAGCGCTTCTTCGGGCCGCGCTCGTCGATATTGCGAGCCTTATTCCCCGGTCGGCCTGTGGCGGATGGATGACAGCCAGTCGGCGGGTGTTCGGATAATCTGCGCTTGCAACGTGATTTTTCTGCCCGAGGGAATGCGCCGCTCGATCGGCGTTAGGGTGTTTGCGTAGGGCTGTGCGTCAGATGAGTATGTTTGCGGTTCGCGTGTTGCCGGCCACGCCTTTTGCCAAGGCCGCAAAACCACTCGCCGTCGGCGTCGCACTCATGGTGTCGGGCTGCACGATGATGATGCCCGGATTCGACAACGCATTGAACCAAGACATCCGTCATCCCCGCGTGGCCGACGTCGTCGAAGGCGTGCGTTGCGCCATGAACTCATTCCTGCGCACACGGCAGAAGCAGGTGCAGGACAAGGCTTGGGCGCGTGAGTTGGAGCGGGTCGAGCACAACTGCGGCAGCGACGAATGGTGGGAAACAGTCAAGATCAAAGACGGCACCGAAAAGGGCCAATCGCGGGGGCAGTGCGTTCGCCGCGCGAGTTACCTGGCGTTGGACGACAGCCGGTTTGCGCTCGATCCGACGCAGAAGGCGCAGGTGGAATTCACGCTCAGCGCCTCCAATACCGGCGGCATCAATTTCACCAAGATCGCCGATACCGTGACGCTCGGCCCCGTGCTCGACTATTTCCGTGCGTCGGGCAGCAGCGTCAATCCGTTTCCGTCGCTGAACGTGTCGGCGAAGGGCACCAACATCGTTGCCGTCGCTATCGCGATGGACCAGAAAATTCCCGACGAAAGAGATGCACGCATCGCGTTGGCTGCCGCGCGTGCACAAAGCAAGCCGACGGGCGCTGCGTTGGCGCAGGCCAAAGGCAGCGTCATCCAGGCGAACCCATCGCAAACGGTTGCGAGCGCTCCCAAACCCGGCGCGCCGCTGGACGAGTACAACCAGATCTGCGTCGTCGAAGGACAAGGCACCGAAGAAAGCGTGGATTATCTGGCGATCAAAAAGCTGCTGATCAAACTGGTCGAGGAGCAGGCCAGCAATATCTATCACGGCGCGCCGGATTTCTCGCTCAACACGCTGACGCTGACGACGGCGTTCCAGTTGACGGTGGATGCCAGCATGGGCACCAACCATTTGTTCCGCATCGTGCCTGTGGTCGTTCCGCCGACGGCGAAGTTCAACCCCGACCACACCCACACGCTGAAAATCACGCTGAAGGGTGGCTATAAAAAGAACCTGCCGAGTTCGTGGGCCGACGCCAAGCTCAGCTGCGAGCAGCGTCTCGGACTTCCGGCGGGCAATCGCTATTGCGAAAGCCCCGCCGCCCGCCAACGCGAATTGTTGATCGAGGAACTGCAGAACAACCGGACGGCGGCTACGCCGTAAGTGCTGCACCGAACCGCGTCGCTTAGCCGGCGACGATCGCTGCCACGCCGATGAGTGCGAGTTCGTCGTCTTCGGCCTGTGTCAGGCCGCTGACGCCAACCGCGCCGACGACAGCACCGTCCACGAACACGGGTTGTCCGCCGGCAAACCCGACATAGCGGTTGTCGCCGAAATAGCCGACATCGTAGCCGTTTTCGGGGTGGCGCACGGCGCGGCCAAGCTCGACCGATGCACGGCGCAGGCGGGCTGCGGTGAACGCCTTGTTGGTGGCGACCGTCATCGAGTTCAGCGCCGTACCGGTCATGCGCAACAACGCCAGGATCTCGCCGTGAGCATCGGTGACGGCGATGGTGCCGGTTTTGCCGCGCCGCACGAGTTCGGCGCGGACGGCAGCGATTGCCAAGCTGGCGTCGGCGTCGGTGAGGGTGGTTTCGGTTTTCACTGGTGGGTCCGTTTTCAAAAGTTCAGGCTTCGCCTTCGGTCAGAAAATCGAGCACGGCAGTTTCGGCGAGCACTGTCTCCGGGCGTCCCATGAGGGCTGCGGCGCTGCGTTGCTCGTCCGTATCGAAACTGTAGCGCAGATAACTGCCGAGGTGCCGCGCACGCGCGATCATCTTCTCGCCGATGCGATGGCGTTCGGCTGAAAATGCCTGCAGCCGCCCGACGATATCGCGGCCCTCGGAGCCCAGATGCGACGCCAGCGCCTGCCCGTCTTCGGCAGCCTTCAGCACGCCCGCGCCGACGTGCGGCCGCACCACGAACGCTGCATCGCCGACGAGTGCGACGCGGCCCTCGGCCATACGGGGCACCGAGAGGTCGTAGATCGGCTGCAAAAACGGACGCGGTGTGAGTGCGACGACACGTTTGAACCACGGCGCGAGCACGCGGTCTGCATGGCCGCGCATTTCGTCGACGACGGCGGGCGCAATCAAGTTCGGCGGG
>JANLYD010000416.1:0-11881 GCA_031365465.1 Hyphomicrobiaceae bacterium | reverse complement strand
GGGCTGAACGGCGGTTGAGTTTGCGCCGTCAGTGGCTGCGGCTGATGCAGAAGGCGACGACGCCGTCGAGGGCGCGCTTGGGGGTGCTGTCGGGGAAGATCTCGAGGGCATCGGTGGCGATGGCGCCGTAGTGGCGGGCGCGCTCCAACGTTGCTTCGATGGCCTTGTGGCGCTTCATGAGGCCGATGGCGTGCTCGAGATCGCCATCGGCGATCTGGCCATCGGTGAGCGTGCGTTTCCAGAAGGCGCGCTCCTGCTCGTTGCCGCGTCGGAAACAGAGGATGACGGGAAGCGTGATCTTGCCTTCGCGGAAATCGTCGCCCGTGGATTTGCCGAGACGGGCGCTGTCGCCGGAATAATCCAGCGCGTCGTCCACCAGTTGAAAAGCGATGCCGAGATTCTTGCCGTAGGACCTGAGGGCTGCCTGCTCGTCGGCGGGGCGCTGGGCGATGGCGCTGCCGACTTCGGAGGCGGCCGAAAACAGCGCTGCCGTCTTGGCGTTGATGATGGCGAGATACTCGTCTTCGGTGGTGGCGGTATTCTTGGCGGCGGCGAGCTGCATGACTTCGCCCTCGGCGATGACGGCTGCAGCATTCGACAGAATCTTGAGTGCGGGGAGCGAGCCCACGTCGACCATCATGCGGAAGGCCTGGCCGAGCAGGAAGTCGCCGACGAGCACGCTCGCTTGGTTCGACCACAGAAGTCGAGCGGTGGGCTTGCCGCGCCGGGTGTTGCTCTCGTCGACGACGTCGTCGTGCAGCAGCGTGGCGGTGTGCATGAACTCGACGGCGCTGGCCAAGCGGATGTGGCCCTGGCCGGGGTAACCGACGAGCTTGGCTGCAGCAATCGTCAGCATCGGGCGCAAGCGCTTGCCGCCGCTGTCGATCAGATGGTGCGCGAGTTCAGGGATCAGCGCCACGTCGGAGACGGCTTTATCGAGGATGATCCGATTGACCGCTTCCATGTCGGTGGCAACCAGCGCAAGCATCGGCTCCAGCGTCTCGGAGGGATCGCGCGCTCCGTCGATCTGGATCACAACTCCCATGTATGCTTCCTGCGGCTCGTGTTGGGCACTGGTTCAATCGGGGCACGACGGCTTAGCATGTGTAGTCCTTCCAGCATCGTCGCCGCCACGATACACTACGCGAACCGGGTGGGAATAATGCCGCAGGCAAGTGGCTGGCGGGGTGCAGCCGTTGTCGAACAACTGAAGGACAGGTTCCATGCGCGCAATTCTGATCACCACGGACATCGTTTTGATGAGCTTTGCTAAAACCGTGCTGGAGGGGGCCGGGATCGAAGCAACGGAGGCAGATCAGTATACCAGCGTCATCGAAGGATCGGTAGGCGTGCTGCCGCGCCGGCTGATGGTCGCCGACGACACGTTGCCGCAGGCGCGCGCGGCACTCGTCGCCGAGGGACTTGGAGACAATCTCGTCGCCGATGAAGATGATGAGCCTATGGACGGCGGTCGCGGGCCGGCCACATCGTGACTGCAAGCGAGGGGTTATCGACGACGGACGATCTGTTCCTGGGCGGCGCGTTGACGGTTCGGCAGCCGAAATCGGGCTATCGGGCGGGATTGGATGCGGTGCTGCTCGCGGCTGCATGCCCGGCAGTGGCAGACCAGGATGCCCGTTGCCTGGATTGCGGCGCGGGGGCCGGGGTGGCGGGCTTGGCGGCTGCGTGGCGGGTAAATGGGCTTGCCGTCGTACTGATCGAGCGCGACCCAGGGCTGGCGGCGCTGGCGAAGTATAATAGCGCAGTCAATGGGCTTGGCGACCGGACGGACGTGATCATTGACGACCTCACGCGGCCGTTGTCGCAGATGACGATGCTCCACGATCGTGCCGGCACGTTCGATCATGCGCTCGCCAATCCGCCATTTCATCACACCGGCAGTGGGACGCCGGCGCCGGATCGGCTGAAGGACGCGTCGCACGCCATGGCTGCGGGGGCGTTCGAGCAGTGGGCACGATTTGCTGCGGCGATGCTGCGGCCGGGCGGGAGCTACACGATCGTGCAGCGGCCCGAGGCGTTGCCGGAAATTCTCCGGGCGCTCGACCGGCGCTTCGGGCGGGTGCGTGTCTTGCCGCTGCACGGGCGCGAGGGCGAGCCTGCGTCACGGATGCTGGTGCAGGCGGTCAAAGGGAGCCGGGCGGGATTGCAATTGCTGCCGTCGCGCATTTTGCATGTGGCAGGTACGCATGCCTTCACGCCCGAGTTCGACGCTGTTTTGCGGGACGGGAAGGCGTTGGTTCTATGAAGCCCGCGAGGCGCGACTGTGCTGGGCGGGGAGTGACCGCGAATGTAGCAGGCAGTATCGGTGACGACTTAAGCCAGCGCTGGGATTATTGCTGCACTGGGGTTGATGGCGTTCGCGTTTCGGCACGCTTCTTGGGCGCCTGCTCGGGACGGGTCGCTTCGCGGGTCCGTTTTGGCGTCACGGCCTTGGCGAGGATCGGCAGGCCCGACTTGAGCTTCTTCTGCGTTTTCTCGGCGTCCTCAGGCTCGGGCTTGAGCGAGAGCGACTGGCTCCACTGGAATTGAGCCTCCCGTTCGCGTCCGACGCGCCACAGCCCGTCGCCATAGTGATCGTTCAAGACGGGATCGTCAGGGCGCAACTCCACCGCGCGCTCGAGCCAGCGGACGGCTTCCTTGAAATTCCCCATGCGATAATGGGCCCAACCGAGGCTGTCGACGATGTAGCCATCCTCGGGCTTCAGCTTGACGGCCTTCTCGATCAGTTGAAGGCCGGTCTTGAGATTCTTGTTCTGGTCGACCCAGGAGTAGCCGAGATAGTTCAAAACCGTCGGTTCATCGGGGCTGAGCTTGAGGGCGGTCTGCAGGTCGGCCTCCGCCTGCGGCCACTTGTGGACGCGTTCGTAAGAGGTGCCGCGAGAATAGTAATAGTTCCAGTGCTGTGCCTCGGGCTTCTTGATGATCGCGATGGCGCGAGAATAATACGTGATCGCCTCGTCCCAGCGTTTCTGGCCACGCATGATCGTGCCAAGCGCGTTGAGTGGCTTCAGGTCGGTCGGCTCGCGTTCGCTGACCTGTTCGAGCAGGATCTTGGCCTCTTCGACGCGTTCGAGAGAATTGAGATCGAACGCCTTGCGAATGTCGATGGCCGTTTCGAGTGGCGTGCCGGGCGCGATCTGCTCGTAGACCTCGATGGCGCGCTGATAGTTCTTGGTGCCCTCGTAGACGTTGGCGAGAGCTGCCAAGGCGAACGGAAACCGAGGTTCGAGAAACAGTGCGCACTGCAAGAACACCGCGCCAGGGCCGATCCCGCCATCACCGGCGAGCGCTTCGCCGAGCCCGAACAGCGCCTCGGCCAAGCCCTGTGTCGCGTTGGTGATCAGTAGCGGCGGCCGCTCACCGGCGGCCAACTGTTTCTGCAAAGCGACAGCCGACGGGTGGCCATCACCGCGGATTTTATCGAAGTACGCCTGCAGCACTTTCTGGGCTGCCTTGACGTCGCCGCCATTGGCCAGACTTTGCGCACTTGCGAGGGTGGTGCGAAGCGAGCGCTGATCGCTGGCGGCGAGCTTGTCGAAGGTCGCGCGCGCCTCGACTTTGCGACTGCCGACGTCGGCAATCAGGGCGCGGTGATAGCGGATCATGGCCTGCGCCCAATCTGGCTGCTTGGTGGTGTCCAGGAGCTCGATCGCTTCCTTGGTCCGGCCTTCGGCTTGACGGACCCAAGCGCGGGCCAGAAGGCCGGTCAATTCGCCGATCGGATTGATCGACGACGACTTGAAGTTTTCTTCGGCCTCGGTGAAACGGCCCTGCTTGAAGTCGGCAAGACCGAGGAACAACCTGGACATGCGGTGTTCGGAATTCAGCTTCGCGAGCATGCGCGCCAGCTCTTCGGCGCGTGACCAGTTGCCCTCGGCGGCTTCCATGTCGAAGGTCTGCGCAATGAGCGATTCGTTCTGCGAGTCTTTGCTGAGCGCCAAGCTGTAGTAATTTGCTGCCGCCTGCGTGTCGCTGAGGCCACGTGCCAAGCGTCCGGCGAGGTAACCACCAAGCTGGTTGCTCGCCGCAGGCGCATCGTCGCTCGTTGCCGCCGTCGCTGTTTCAGACAGAATGGCCGTGCCGACGCCGGTGCCGAGGAGCAAACCAAGCACCACCATCGACGTATGCGCCAGCGTCGAAACTGGTGGCGACCGGCGGCCGAGGCGGGGAGTGAAGTGACGAGACATGCGACCTCGGAAGGTTTGACACGGTCAGGGCGATGGCAGCGGGAACGAGCCCGATCGTGCCGGTACGTTAGCAAAAAACTAGCGGCAACGCGATGCAAAACAGGGGCTTTAAAGCCTCCGGTAACAAGTTATCGCTGCTGAAATCATCAAGCGCGTAGAGATTGGGGCGCGGCAGTGCCCGCATCGGGCGTCTGGCCGCCGAGGATGCGGCTGAAGACTGCGGTGTCGATATTGCCGCCGCAGAGGATGACCGCAACCTTTTTGCCATGGACTTCGGACCCATCCTGCAACAGTGCCGCCAGAGGCGCTGCGCCTGCACCCTCGGCTAAATTATGCGTGTCGACATAGTAGGCGCGAATTGCGGCTGCAATGTCACCGTCAGACACTTGTGCTATGCGGGTGGCGCCGGTCGAAATCAATTCAAATGCCAGCGGATCGGGCTGGCGAACCGCGACGCCGTCGGCGAACGTGTGGGCCGAGGCCGTGGACACGACGCGACCCGCCGCAAGCGACAACGCATAAGCGGCGGCATTTTCGCTGACGACGCCGACGACTTCCGTCTCGAGCCCCAACAGATCGCGAACCGTGATGACACCGGCAATGCCGGACCCGAGGCCGATCGGCACGTAGACGCGCGCCAGATCGGGCACCGCGCGGAACAGTTCCAGCGCGTAGGTGGCGACCCCCCTGACGAGATCGGGGTGAAACGAGGGCACGAAATGTAAGCCCTGAGCGGCTGCGGCCCGCATCGCCTCTTCCTTGGCGCCGTCGAAGTCGGTGCCGTGCTCGATCAACTCGGCGCCGAACGCCTGCATGGCGGCATTTTTTTCGACCGAGTTGCCGTGCGGGACATAGATGACGCAACGCACGCCGGCTCGCCGCGCTGCAAATGCAAGCGATTGGCCGTGGTTGCCGCGGGTCGCGGAAACGATGCCGGCGATCTTGCGGCCGGAGCGCACGAGCCCGTCCATGTAGACGATGCCACCACGAACCTTGAAGGCCCCAGTGGGCGTGTGATTTTCGTGTTTGACCCAGACCTCGGTGCCCACGCGTTTGGCGAGCAAGGGCCAGGCATATTGTGGCGTCGGCGGCATCGTACGATGGACGAGCGTGGCTGCGGCCTCGAGTTCGGCGAGCGTGAACAGCGGCATGGACGTATTCCTGTTGCAGATGGGATCACGCAGCAGTGCGGCGGCCGAATGTCTTGCGGCTGGGCGCTGATCCAAATCGACCGGCGCTTTACCTGATCATTAAACAGTTTCGGACATTATCGGGGCTGTCCTGGTCAGCTGCCGTGTGCGCACCGAGGTTAGCCGAGTGAGTGTGTGATGTCTCGTCATTTGCGTTCGACCAAAAGCGTTGCCGCGATTGTGCTACCGGCCTGCGCCGTCGCAATGTTCATGACCGCTGGTTGCGCGCGGCGCGACGAGCTGCCCTATCACTTGATCCATACTCCCGTTCACGGACGGCCGCAGACTATTTTCGTCGACCCCGTCGGCCGCGGATATCCCGACATCGTGCAGCGGACATTCCCGAAGTTCGAGCCGCTGCCGACGCTGCGACGTCCGTTTTCGACGCGGCCACCGGTCGACACATCGCCTGATGCGCCTGCGGATGGGACGCAGCAGCCGAACGGTCAAAGCGCCCTGCCGGGGGCCCCGACGCCGCAATCTGCGCCCGTGCTGAAGGCGGCACGGCAGCGGTCCGCTGGACTGACGGCGCCCGCGTCGAAAGCCTCCGGGTCATCGATGCCGGCGCACAAGTGAAACGGACTGATCGCCGGCCTGCAGTGAGCCGCAACTGCGCGCGAGACGCCGTCACATCCCTGGATAGTTAGGACCGCCGCTGCCTTCCGGCACCGTCCAGTCGATGTTCTGATTGGGATCCTTGATGTCGCACGTTTTGCAGTGCACGCAATTCTGCGCGTTGATCTGAAAGCGCTTCTTGCCGGTGCCGTCGTCGACCCATTCGTAGACACCGGCCGGGCAGTAGCGGGTGGACGGGCCGGCGAATACGCCGAGTTCGCTGCGCACCTGCAGGTCCATGTCGCGGACTTTCAGATGAGGTGGCTGCTGTTCTTCATGGTTGGTCGCCGAGAACGAAACGTTGGTCAGCCGATCGAAGGTCAACACACCGTCGGGCTTGGGATAGACGATCGGCTGGTAATCGGCGGCGGGCTTGGTCGAGGCGTAGTCGGCTTTCCGGTGGCGCAGCGTGAAGCCGAGGCCGATCCCCGGCAGGATCGTATTGAGCCACATGTCCAGTCCGCCCAACGGAATGCCGAGGCCGGTGCCGAAGCGCGACCAGAACGGCTTGGCGTTGCGGACGCGCTTGAGGTCCTTGGCGATCGGCCCTTCGAGCACCGCCTTTTCGTAAGCGTCGAGGCGATCATGGGCGCGGCCGGCTGCGAGCGCTGCCACCAATGCGTCGGCCGCGTGGATGCCGGAGAGAACAGCGTTATGGCTGCCCTTGATACGCGGCACGTTGACGAAGCCGGCGGAGCAGCCGACCAGCACGCCGCCCGGAAAGGTCAATTTTGGAATCGATTGCCAACCACCTTCGGTGATCGCGCGCGCGCCGTATGCGATGCGCTTGCCGCCTTCGAGTGTGGGGCGAACGAGATCGTTGGTCTTGAAGCGCTGAAACTCGTCATAGGGCGACAGGTACGGGTTCTCGTAGTTGAGATGCACGACGAAGCCGACCGACACCAGATTCTTGCCGTAGTGATAAAGGAAAGAGCCGCCGCCGGTGCGGTTGTCGAGCGGCCAGCCGAACGTGTGCTGCGTTAGGCCGGGCTTGTGGTTCTCCGGCTTGACCTCCCAGAGTTCCTTGATGCCGATGCCGAACTTCTGCGGCTCGCAGGCGGCGTCGAGATCGAACTTCTTGAACAACTGCTTGGCGAGCGATCCACGCACACCTTCGCCGATGACGGTGTATTTGCCGCGGAGTTCCATGCCGCGCGTGTAGTTGGAGGTGTGCGTGCCGTCCTTGCCGATGCCCATGTCGCCGGTGGCGACCCCGACCACGGCGGCGTTGTCGTCGTAAAGTATTTCGGCTGCGGCAAAACCCGGATAGATCTCGACGCCCAACTCGGCCGCGTGCTCGCCCAGCCATTTGCACAGCGCGCCGAGGCTGCCGACGTAGTTGCCGTGATTGCTCATCAGCGGCGGCAGCGCAAAATTCGGTAGCCGAAGTTTGCCCGCCGGGCCGAGGTAGTAGAAGCGGTCATCGGTGACGGGGGTGTCGAGGGGCGCACCCAGCGTGCGCCAATCGGGGATCAGCATGTCGAGACCGATGGGATCGATCACTGCGCCCGAGAGGATGTGTGCGCCGACTTCCGAACCCTTCTCGAGCACGACGACCGAAATCTCCTGGCCCTTCGCGCTCGCCTGCTGCTTCAAGCGGATTGCGGTGGCAAGTCCCGCCGGACCCGCGCCGACGATTACGACGTCGAATTCCATCGCTTCGCGCGCCGGCACATCATCCCCGGTGTCTGCCATGATCCCTCGCCTGAACGTTGATTATGCGTCAACGCTCGATACGGCTGGTTCGGCGCACAGGTCAAGGAACAAACGAGGCGTGACGATGGGGCTGAGCCTGCGGCCGTTCAGTTGATGCGGCTGACGGCGCCGCGCGGCGGGGGCGCGGTTAGCGGATCGAGCTGCGAACTTGGCCCCGGCGATCCAGCAAGCGTCTCGAACGCCGCCGGCGGGAGATCGATTACGGACGAGCCGAATTTCTGCACTTCGAGGATGGCCAGCGCGCGGTCGGTAATGCCGTCGCTCATCAGGCGGAACAGGCCGTCGACGCCGTTGAAACCGCTGCTGCGTGTCAAGGCTGACGGAATGAAACGGCCGCCTGCCGGGCCGGTGGCAAGTGCTGCCGCCAGACTGGTCGCATCGTAGGCGAGCGAGCTGATCCGGGGCGGTGCGCTGCCGTAGGCGCGGGCGTATTTTTCGGCGTATTCCTTGAAGCCGCGCGGATCGGGGGCGGCGAACCAAGCGCCAAGGAACGCATCGTCACGACCGATGTTCGGCGTATCGAGCGCGCCTGTGCCGATCACCTGAATGCGTTTGGTGTCGATGTTTGACTGCTTGAGCAATGGACCCAGCAATTGAACGGTGTCTTCGCCGCCGGGAATGAAGATCGCGTCGATCGGATTGCCCTGGCCCTCGATCGTCACGATTTCGTCCCGCAGATTCTTGACGATGGCGAGCACGGCGGCGACACGGCCGCCGGTGTCAGCGGGATAGGTCACGCTGGTGACGACGGTCCCACCCGAACGGGCGACCGCTTCCTTGAAGCTGGGTTCGACCAGCTTGCCGTAGGCGTCGTCGGGCAGCAGCGCGACATAGCGGCGTTTGCCCTTCTGTGCGGCATAGCTGACGACACGAGTGACTTCGGGACCGGCGAGAAAGCTCAGTAGATGCGTGGCCGATCCGGCTACCTGGCGATCGTTCGAAAAGGCGATGATCGGAACATTCTTGCTCCGCGCGGTCGCGGCGGCGGCGCTGACCGAGCGGGCATAAAGCGGGCCGATGATAAGTTCGGCGCCCTCGGCAAGCACTTCGGTGGCGGCGGACGTCGCGCCTTCCGCCGAGCCCTTGTCGTCGCGGATGACCAATTGAACGTGGGTGGCGCGGAGGTCGCGCAGCGCGAGTTCGGCCGCCTGTTTCATGCTGGTGGCAACGACGGCGGCCTGCCCCGGTCCGGTCAGCGGCAGGATGAGGCCGACTTTGACCGGAGACCGTGCCGGTGCGCCAGCCTCGGGTTCGACAACGGATGGTGTTCCGAGTGCGACGCTGGCGGTCGAGAGATCGTCGGCGGGACGGGAAACTGCGGGTTTGGTTGCGGCCGTCTTGGCCGGCGGCACGGTAGCGGGACCGGCGATATCGAAGCTGGACATCGCGCAGGCGCTCAGCAGCAACGACGTGACCGTCACGAGGGCGGCACGGACGCTTGAACGATGCTGGCGGCCTCGGCTTCTCATGCGACTGACAGTCCTGGCGTTGGCGGAGGCGGCGTTCGAACCGCCGTTCCCCGCGCTTTGGCTGCGTCGTACGCTCGGCACGTACATCGGGTCAATCGGCGGGCCGAAAGTGACCCACGAAAGAAAGTCTGGCGATGTGCGGGAGCATCACGCCGATCAGCCTCAGGGGTGCTTCGTGGCCATTTCATGGTCGGGCCCGCTCCTGCATTCATGAATGCGGACGTGCGTGGCGCCGGGGCCATAGGACAGCGTGGCGGCACGTGGGGCCGGGCGACATCGAAACCAGGTTGCGGACTCAACGTTCGCCCTTCGTTCGACACGGTTGGCTGCTCTTATATCTTTCTCAGTCTTTGCCGGCGTCCCTAACCACTCGTTAACCGTCATCTCGCACAGTCATGTCTCTGTCTCAGCCCGGACTGCACAGTCGCTCGGGCTCAAAACCGCCAAACAAATTACGTCTCGTCATCAGAGTCCGGCTACACGCCGATTGGAGTTCGCGTCGATGTCCCTGCTTAAGCAGATCGAGTTCAAGAAGGTCTCGAAACTGCGACCTGCACCAGCCAAAGCCGCACGCGAGGTGACGCCGCCGCCGCTTGAAGCGAACAGGATCGTGCAGGGCGATTGCCTCGCCGAGCTGAAGAAAATACCCGATGCCAGCGTCGATCTGGTGTTCGCCGATCCGCCCTACAACTTGCAGCTTGCCGGGGATCTTCTGCGTCCCAACGACACGCGCGTCGACGGCGTGGACCAAGCTTGGGACAAGTTCGCATCGTTCGCCGAGTACGATCGGTTCAGCCGCGCGTGGCTCTCCGAAGCACAGCGCATTCTGAAACCGAACGGCGCGTTGTGGGTGATCGGCAGCTATCACAACATCTTCCGCGTCGGGGCGTGCCTGCAGGATCTCGGCTTCTGGATTCAGAACGACGTCATCTGGCGCAAGACCAACCCGATGCCGAACTTTCGCGGCAAGCGTTTCACCAATGCTCACGAGACGATGATCTGGGCGGCGCGCGATCAAAAAGCCAAGCCGACGTTCAACTACGAAGCGATGAAGGCATTCAACGACGATCTGCAAATGCGCTCGGATTGGCTTATTCCGATCTGCTCTGGCCCCGAGCGTCTCAAGGACGACGGCGGCCGCAAGGCGCATCCGACGCAGAAGCCGGAAGCGTTGCTGCATCGGGTCATCCTGGCGTCGACGAAGCCGGGCGACGTGGTGCTCGATCCGTTCTTCGGCACGGGCACGACCGGCGCCGTGGCCAAGCGCCTGGGCCGGCAATGGATCGGCATCGAGCGCGATCCGGACTATGTCGCGGCGGCGACCGAACGGATTGGCCGCGTGCAACCGCTGGGTCCGGAACAGTTGGAGACGGCGCGCTCGAAACGCACGGAGCCGCGCGTCGCTTTCGGGCAAATCATCGAGCTTGGCATTCTCGAACCCGGCACGAAGCTGTGGGATGAGCGCGGCAAGGTTTGGGCGGAAGTGCGCGCCGACGGAACCCTGTTGCTGGCGACGGCGGCGGCCCACAAGCGTGCCCGGGACGGAGCCGCGCAATCAGGCTCGATCCATCGTCTGGGGGCAGAAGTTCAGGGGAAAGCTGCCTGCAACGGCTGGACGTTCTGGCACTTTCAGGCGGATGGGAAACTGAAGCCCATCGACGTGCTGCGCGATCAAGCCAAGCGTCAGCTCGGATTGCTGAATGCATGAACAGGGGGCGGGCGAGCGGCTGCCGGCTCGCTGAAATGGCACCGCTGCCGGAATGCCGTTGTCGACGTGATCTTGCGATCGCATCGAATCCGGGCACTCCGACAGCAGCCATATGGCGTTCAAAACGCGGCTCTCGCTACGCCTACATGCCGAGCCAGGAGAACGCTGTTACGCACACAACTTAGGTTGAACATAACCGATGCTTATATTGGCGCCACCTGATTCGTACCGCTCGCCTGCGCCTGTGGAAAACGCGCTGTACTGCCCACACCCGACGACTTTTCGATGCCGTGTGTGCGACGCGCCATCGCCACGCCACAAACCAAATTGAGCCCCAAAGCTCATGTACGCAGTCGTACGTTTCGCGTCACGTCGCCTCTTGTTTACGCCATCTCAACCTGACCTCGGCACATTAGTTCGAATGCGTATGTATCGTTTGGCGTTCAGTGTTTGTGTGACCGTGCCGCTGCTCGTTGCAGCCTGCAGCACGCACTCGCCAAATTTTGTCGCGAAGGAAGAGCCCTGGCGTGCCGACGCGGAGCGCAGCTGCCTGTCGGGCGTCAATCTCGCCAAATCTCCATTTCTGACGCAGCATTCGGCGCTCGGCGGTCCGAGCGTCTGCGGTGCACTCAAGCCCTACGACATGAGTGGCACGATCTCCGGCCGCGTCCGGCTGGCACCGGCGGCGGTGTTGCAGTGCCAGATGATTCCGACGGTCGATCGATGGGTGGCCGAAGTGGTCGAGCCTGCGGCACAGCGTTATCTGTCGTCACAACTCGTCGAGCTGAAAGTTGCCGCATCGTATTCGTGCCGGCCGATGAATGGCATCTCGGGTGGCAAGCTCAGCGAGCACGGTCACGCCAACGCGCTCGACATTTCCGCCTTCAGGATGGCCGACGGGCGCTCGGTGAGCGTCAAGACGGGTTGGAACGGCGGCGCGGGTGAACGCGACTTCCTGCATGCCGTGCACCGGGG
>JANLYD010000381.1:0-2746 GCA_031365465.1 Hyphomicrobiaceae bacterium | reverse complement strand
CGAGCCGTTGTGGATTTGAGCGTCACTCGTGGTGCGCGGATGTCGCCGCAACAGCCTTATGGGTGGCCACTTCCTGCATCGACACAAACGGCCGAAACATGAAGCGCCTTCTACGGCGTCATCCGCGACGGGAAGGGCCTTCTCATCCAGCAATAGCACGCATAAGTTGCATTTTCGAGCGCCGCGTAGTTTGAAGGTAAATGCGCCAACGGCGCCCCTTTTTGCGGGGCGCCGTTGGTCTCATTCGAACTCGCGACCAATCAAGGCCGGAACTGCGTTCCCGATGTCGGCGGTGTCGGGCCGCCGCTGATGTCGATGTTGGTGCTACCGCTCGGGCGATTGCGGCGATCGTTCATGAACTGCTCGAATTCCTGCTTGTCCTTCGCCTCGCGCAGCTTATCGAGGAACGACTTGAACTCACCGAACTCTTCCTCGAGGCGTTTCATGGTCGTCTCGCGGTATTCGTCGAACGCCCGGTTGCCGCTCGGACGGAAGCCGGCCGCGAAGCTGTGCCGGCCCATGCCATCGGAGGGGGATCCCCAACGGTCCATCTTGTCTGTGAACTTTTGCATCTTACGTTCAAAGCGGGAGCTCCAGCCCCCATTGCGACCGCATCCCATCCGTCCGCTCCATATCAAATAGGCCAAAATTGCTAGCCCGACGGGCCAGAACAGCACGAACCCGAGCACCATCACGGCAATCCACGCCGCCTGACCCAGATCGTCCAATTTCGCTACCAGCTCAGACATTGCGCACTCCATCCAAACTCAGGTGTCGTGGTTGAGGTGTGAGAATGGGCTGTAAACCCATGTGAACGTCCATGTGAATGTAATTCACATTTACATAAATAAGCGTTCACCGTCGGCGGTCAAGACTGGGCAGCAAAAATAATTTCAAGGCATGGCTGCGAGACCGTCCACGTAAATCAGCACGGCCGCTTCCAGAAGTTCTTCGGGCTTCATCGGCACCGGACGCCGTGCATCGTCGCCGCGACCGAACAGGCTGGCGATGCCGTGACTGAGCGACCATACGTGCAACGCCATCATCAGGGCCGGCGGCCGGCGGGACGCGGGCAGCGTCGCGATCACCGCCTCGCACGCCGCCCGTAGAACGCCGAACGCCTCCTCGCTGGCGGCGGCGAGTTGCGGATACGCCCCGAACTTCAAGCCGGACTCGAACATCGCCCGGTAGGTCGGCGCATGGTCACGGGCGTAGGCGAGATAGGCGACACCGATCCTGTTCAGCGCCGGCAGCGGGGCGGGTCTGCCTTGGTCCCAGGCTTTCGCCAATGCCGCCTTGAACTCGTCGAAGCCGCGCTTGGCGACATCGGCCATCAGCTCGTCGCGATCAAGAAAATGCCGGTAGGGAGCGGCTGGGCTGACGCCTGCCACGCGCGCTGCTTCAGCAATCGTAAAGCCGGCCGGCCCCTTCTCGCGGATCAACTGCAACGCTGCCTCGATCAGCGCCTCACGCAGATTTCCATGATGGTAGTTACGACGCTTGCCGCCATCTGTCGGATCCCAACTCATGGGCAGAGATTAGCGCATTTCAAGGACTGCAGCATCCCGGCATTGCGCCACGGGACCTCATGAGTGTGTCACCGCACCCGCGATTCCAGCCGGGGCAGGAACCAGGTCATCAGGCCGATCAAAGGCAGATAGCTACAGAGCACGTAGACGGTCGACAGGCTGGTCCAGTCTGCCACTTTGCCGAGCATGGCGGCACTGATCGCACCTAGGCCGAACGTCAAACCATAAAATGCACCTGCCACCACGCCGACTTTGCCCGGTAACAAGTCGAGCGCGTAGACGAGAATGGCTGGAAAAGCGCTCGCCATGATCATGCCGATCAGCACCGTCAGCACGATCGACGCATTCAGGTCTACATAGGGCAGGGCCAGCGTGAACGGCAGCGCGCCGAGGATCGAAAACCAGATAATCTGGTGGCGTCCGATACGGTCTCCGAGATATCCGCCGATCAACGATCCCACCGCTTGCGACACCAGGAACACGAACAGCAGCACCTGCGAGGCCTGCAGGCTGATCCCGAACTTTTCGATAAAGTAGAACGTCAGATAATTGCTGAGGCTCGATGTGTAGGCGCTTTTGGAGAACATCAGCACGATCAGCACCACCACCGGCAGCGTCACCGCAAGGGGTGCTGCTGCGGCCGTTCGCGTGTTGCCGGCATCGGCTGCGCGCTCGGCGATTTCAAGCGAATGCCGTTGAAACCATGTGCCCACGCGGAACAGCACGATCATCGCCAGCAGCGCCAGCACCGAAAACCATGCGAGGCTGCTCTGGCCGCGCGGAACCACGATAAACGCCGCCAACAGGGGGCCGATGGCCTGTCCCGTCTGGCCGCCGACCTGGAACAGAGATTGCGCAAACCCGTGCCGGCCGCCGGATGCCGCCCGCGCCATGCGCACCGCTTCCGGGTGAAAGATCGACGACCCCGTGCCGACAATGGCGGAGCCGAGCAGCAACGCGCCGAAACTCCCGGCGCGAGACAGCACCAGCAGCCCGACCAGCGTGCATGCCATTCCCACGATCGTCGAATAGGCCGACGGTTTACGGTCGGTATAGATGCCGACCAGCGGCTGCAGCACCGACGCCGTCATCTGAAACGCCAGCGTAATCAACCCGATCTGACCGAAGCTCAACCCATAAGTCGTCTTGATGATGGGGTAGATCGCGGGGATCAGCGACTGCATCACATCGTTCAGCAAATGCGCAAACGTCAGCGC
>JANLYD010000349.1:0-8499 GCA_031365465.1 Hyphomicrobiaceae bacterium | reverse complement strand
GTGGCTCAAGCTCGCTGTCTGACCTGGCCACCACCGTGTTGCTCGGCGGCGTGGCCGGCGAAGTGGTCTGGGAAATCTGGGCGCGTTTGATTACGCCCTTCTTGGTCGGTGGCCCTTTGGAACCGGCAGCGTTGGTCCAGGACGTGTTCGGTCTGCAAACGCGCCTACCGGCTGAAATCATCCATGTCCTGGTGGGCCTCATCGCCTACCCGCTCGGCTACATTTTTATTGCCCGGCCCATAGCACGAGCTGTTACGCCGTTCCTGCCATGGTGGGTCGTCGGTCTCGGCTACGGCGTCGGGTTGTGGGTGTTCGCGCTTTATATCATGGCGCACTTTTTTGCCGGCCAGCCGGCGTTCCTCGGCTTTATTCCGCTGACGTGGGCATCGCTTGCGGGCCATCTGGCATTTGCAGTTGCTCTCGTTTCGGTCATCGAACGACGAATGAACCACCGCATGTAACTCGCTCCGCCTTTGTTCGTCGTAGCGAATGAAGGCGGTCCCTTGTGCGACTTACGCCACGGATTGCCGATGCCTCCCGCTCATACGCCAGCACTCGCCCCGGCCAAGCGTCCACGAGACGTGCGACTGGATTTTTTTCGCGGGTGCTGTCTGATCATCATTTATATCGCGCACGTTTGGGACAATCCCTGGGCGCATTTTATTCCTGCCCGCTTTGGTTTTTCGGATGCGACTGAAATTTTCGTATTTTGCTCGGGCATGGCCTCTGCCGTGGCTTTCGGAAGTGTGTTCGAGCGACAT
The DNA here is from genome assembly GCA_031365465.1 of Hyphomicrobiaceae bacterium. Lineage (GTDB taxonomy): Bacteria > Pseudomonadota > Alphaproteobacteria > Rhizobiales > Hyphomicrobiaceae > JABFRJ01. The sequence continues at coordinate 7,738 of JANLYD010000349.1, read as the reverse complement.
GGCATGATGATGGGTGTGGCGCGCATCGCCCATCGCTGCTGGCAGGTCTACTGGTGTCACATCGGCACATTTCTTGCGGCTGTGGCCGTGATGGCGGCCGCAGATCTCTGGCCGGCGACAGGCGGTGGCTATCTCGATGGCGCCAATATCGGCGCCGCTCTAACCACCCATGGTCGAGAGGTGCTGCTGGGCCTGGTCACGCTCACCTATGTTCCGAACTACTTCGACATCCTGCCCATGTACATGATCATCCTGGCGATGATTCCTGTCGTGGTGGCGTTGGTCCGTTTCGATCGTACGGCCGCAGCGCTCGCCATTGTCGCGGTTTGGCTCATCGCCAGTAGTGGCCGTCTCGATCTGCCTGCCGAGCCGTGGAGCGTCGGTACAACCAGCGGCAGGACATGGTTCTTCAATCCGTTTTCCTGGCAGTTGGTGTTCTTCACCGGCTTTGCTTTCATGCGCGGCTGGCTTCCAGCGCCGCCGCTCGACCGGCGCCTGGTTGCGGCAGCAGCAGTCATCCTGGCTTTGTCCGCGCCGCTTGCTTGGTATCCGGCATTGCAGTGGTCGGAGACCCTCGCCGGCTGGAGCTCTGCGCTGGCTCCGCTGACGGACAAGACCCACTTCGGTCTGCTGCGCTACGTACACTTTCTCGCGCTCGCCTATCTGGCTTACGCCGCTGCGGGAGAAAACGGCGTCCGCCTGCGTGGCCCGGCGGCAGAATGGTTGCGTCGCCTCGGGCAGCAATCACTGGCCGTATTCATGACGGGGCTGGTCTTGTCGTTTGCGGCGAGCGTTCTTTTGAATATGATCGGGCGTGGGTTCTGGGCGGTGGCGCTGGTCAATGCCGGTGGAATCGCGATGCTGTTCGGGGTGTCGAGGGCGGTCGCATGGTTCAAGTCGTCGCCGTGGCAACGTCCGCATCAGCACGGCAAGCAGGAGCCGAAGGACACCGGCGCGGCATCGTCCCGAGTGGTGGCCAAAGCGGCCAAAACTTCGCAGCACAGGGCGTCGGCAAGGCCCGCGCCGTTGCGTTAGCTTGCATGACGATGTTGGCCGGCTGTGCTGCGTCAGTTATCGGCGCAAGCGCCGACGACAACGTGGGCGGGCGCGTCGAAACCGGATTGCAAATTGCAAGTGCCCGTCTCGGCCACGACATTCCATATGCGCTTTACACGCCGCAGTCAGGGCTGTCGCAAGCTGGCCCATTGCCGGTACTGTATCTGCTGCACGGTCGTGACGACAACGAACGCGCTTGGCTCGAGTGGGGTAAAATCGCCACGACGCTCGACCGCATGATCGAGGAAGGCGCAATTCAGCCGATGGCGGTCGTGATGCCGATGGCGGCTAACAGTTGGTACGTCGATGATGTCCGCGTCACCGGTGGGTACGGAGCTTTCGCGACCGCGCTGTCCGAAGACTTCATTCCCGCGATCGAGCGCAGGCACGGGTTCGCAAGCTGCGGCACCGCGCGTGCCATCGGTGGATTATCCATGGGCGGCTATGGCGCGTTGTTGCAGGCGCTGACGCGACCGGCGATGTTCCGGTCGGTCTTCAGCCTGTCCGGTAGCCTCTTCAGCGATCTCGATGTCGACATCCAGCCGCGCCTGCCCTTTTACCATCGCGTCCTGTCTGGCATTTACGGCGAGCCCTTCGATGTCGAGCGATTCAAAAGTTGGACCATATTTGCGCGACTGCGGGCCGCGCCTCCGGAAGTTGCCGGGCTCGGTGTTTGGCTCGCCGCCGGCGATCGGGATTTTTCATCCATCGTTACCGGTACGGTGCGGCTGCACCAGGAGTTGCGGGAGCGCAAGATCGAGACCCATCTGAGGATCGACGACGGCGAACACACCTGGAGTTTATGGTCGGCTGCCGTCCAGCCCGCTCTTGTTTGGGTTTCCTCCCGTATGCGCGCGCAATGTAATCAACCACTCCCACCACGCGATCCTAGATAGACTGGGCCAGACGCGATGGACGCGCTTGCACTCGACCGGCGGGCCAGGGCACACTCGCCGTCAGAAAACCCGGATGAGGATCAAGATGACCGAGATGATGACCGCCAAGCCCGCCGACGTCGGGTTCTCTGCACCGCGCCTTGCTCGCATCGAGAAATGGATGCGCACCCAGATCGAAGGCGGACGGCTCGCCAACATCGAGGTGATGATCAACCGAAAAGGCCGTACGGCATTCCACCATTGCGAAGGCAAACGCGACCTCGCCCGTGGCACGCCGGCGACGCCCGACACGATTTACAGAATTTATTCCATGACCAAGGCGATGACGTCGGTCGCCATCATGATGCTGTACGAGGAAGGTGCTTTTCAACTCGACGATCCGATCAGCCGCTTCGTGCCAGCGTTTGCCGGGCAGCGCGTTTATACCGGCGGCGGCTACGGGGCAGTGCAAAGCGAGCCGGCCGTCCGCGACATCACATTCCGCGATCTACTGACGCACACGTCCGGCCTCACCTACGGCTTCATGCAGGCCAACCCGGTCGATGCGATGTACCGCGCAGCCAAGCTCGAGTTACCGGGGACCGAGATGACGCTGACCGAATTTGCGGACAAGGTCGCCAAGGTGCCGCTGATCGCCCAACCCGGTGCCGAATGGAATTATTCCGTGGCAACCGACATCCTCGGGCATCTCGTCGCCGTGATTTCCGGCAAGCCGTTCGATGCCTTCTTACGCGAACGCGTGATCCAACCTCTCGGCATGGTCGACACTGATTTTCATGTGCCAGCGGCAAAAATACAGCGCTTCGCTGCCTGTTATATCCGTGGCGCGGATGGCCGGCCCGCGCTCATGGACGATCCAGAAAAGAGTCGTTTTTTGCACGCACCGACGGCGCCATCCGGTGGCGGCGGGTTGGTTTCGACCGCGCGCGATTACATGCGATTCTGCCAGATGTTGCTCAACCGAGGCGCGCTCGGCGACGTCCGCTTACTCGGCCGCAAAACGGTCGAGCTGATGACCCTTAACCACCTCGACGGCGACATGGCGGCGATGGGTCAGCCCCGCTTCGGCGAATCCAACTTTCACGGCATCGGATTTGGCCTGGGCTTCTCTGTGACGCTCGATCCCGCCAAGGCACAGATCGCCGGTTCAGCCGGCGAGTACGCATGGGGTGGCATGGCCAGCACCGCGTTCTGGATCGACCCGAAGGAGGAGATGTCCGTCATCATGATGACCCAGCTCATCCCGTCATCGACCTACCCGATCCGCCGCGAGTTGCGCGTGCTCTCCTATCAAGCGCTCGTTGATTGACGCTCCCGCAGGCGTTCGAGCAGGGCGTCGAACTCGTCCCGTTCGAACGGCTTCGAAAGGTAATCATCCATTCCCGCATCGAGGCAGCGCTGACGGTCTTCGTTGAATGCGTTGGCAGTCAGCGCCACGATGAGCGGCCGCCGCCGAGGCATGGCGTCCGCTGACGCCGCGTCGAACGCGTGGCGGATGGCGTGCGTCGCGTCGATCCCATCCATGACCGGCATGTGCATGTCCATCAGCACCAGATCGAACACCTGCGAACCCGATGCTATCGTGGCCGACACGGCGTTGACGGCGTCCAGCCCCGTCACCACATGCGTCACATCGCAGTCGCTTCGCTCGAGCATTCGCCGCACGACCAGAGCGTTGATCTCGTTGTCTTCTGCCAGCAGTACGCTCAATCTTGAACGCGACGCGGTGACCACGGCCTTGGGCTGGACAGCAGCGGCGACGCCGTGCCGAAGATGGGGCGGCGGCAGACCCAACGTCTGCGACAGCAGCGAACTTGGACGCACCGGCCGTAACAGATAGCCGCTGTAGCCCGCGTTTTTGAAGCTCTCGTAGGCCGGACGTTGATTGGCGTCGAACACGACAATGCCACGCACCTCTGCGTGCTGAGGCAAAGCACGCGACGCCATCATCAGCCGACGCGCCTCGTCGAGCGGGGTGGCGCCGTCGATGACGATCACGGAGAACGGCGTCGCCATCTCGATTGCTTGCGCGAGCGCCGCTTCCGCGCGCTCCAGCCTGACCTTTTCGACGGGAACGTGTGCGCCTTCGAAGGTGAGTTGAAGGGCAGTCGCGGCCATGGGTTCGAGGCCTGCGAGCAGCACGTGGGGAGCAGTGGCTTGCAGCCCCGGTTCGCGAAGGGCGCGAGAAACCTTCAGTTTCCGAAGCGTCACGACGGCGGTGAAGCGCGATCCCTTCCCCGGCGCGGACGTGACGGAGATATCCCCATCCATCGCCCGCGTCAGCCGCCGTGATATGGCGAGACCAAGTCCGGTGCCGCCATGCTGACGATGCACCGCCGGATCGCCTTGCTCGAACTCGGCGAACAGCGTGTTGAATGCATAATCTGTGATGCCAACCCCGGTATCGGAAACTGACAGGGCGATGCGCAGCGTTGTCGGTGCAGCGCCCGTGTCCACGCCGGTGTCGCCTAACGGCTTCGCCGGTGCGTCCGCCGTTCCAACAGTGACGAGAACGCCGCCCGTTTCCGTAAACTTGACCGCGTTGCCGATGAGATTGGTCAGAATCTGTCTGACGCGGATTTCGTCGCCGATCAGCATTTCCGGCAGTGACGGGTCTATCGCCCAGGCAAGCTCGATGCCCTTTTCGGACGCTTTGGGCGCCAGCAGTTCGACAACGGATTGGACGCTGTCTTCCAGATTGAAGGCGCGGGCTTCGAGTGCCAGTTTCCCAGCTTCGATCTTGGAGAAATCGAGAATTTCGTCGATGAGTGCCAGCAGCGTGCGGGCTGAGCGATCGATCGCATGCACATAAGTGCGTTGATCGGCCGACAGATCCGTATCCTTGAGCAGCGATCCCATGCCGAGGATGCCGTTCATCGGCGTCCGAATTTCATGGCTCATCGCGGCCAGAAAGCGCGACTTGGCGCGATTTGCGGCCTCGGCCTGATCCCTGGCTTCGGCAAGATCGTGTTCTTGCCTGTGACGGTCGGTAATGTCGCGTCCAACCAGCTGAGTTTCGAACTTATCGGCGTCCGCGTTGGCCACGATGCATTCTTCGAAATCGAACCATCGGGGCCCGCGTGTGGTTTCAAGCTCCAGCGTAAAATGCTGCCGGCGTTGGTTTGTGGTCGGCGTCAGTGGTGGCGGACGGGTGCCCGACACGATGAGCGGCGTAAACGGTTCACCACGCATGTCGGTTGGCGATGCGGCGAAGGTTGCGCCGACGGCTGCGTTGACGAAGGTGACGCGGCCCTCCCCGTCGCATCGGAGAATGACATTCTCCTGCGTATCGAGCAGATCGCGATAGCGGAATTCGGTTTCGCGCAGGCCCCAATCGATGTCGCGCAAATGCTCCGCCAACGCGGGGATCAGCGTCGTGCCGCCAGCACGCGGCCGTAACCGCGCTTTGAAAGTGCAGGCGACGGTCGCAGTCGGTGGGGAATGGATCGCCATTGATCGACTTTCAGCCTCTGTGATCAATGGACAAGCAACCATGCCGCCGTTGAGAAGTGCTTACCGAAATTGAGACAATCCCGAACACTTCTTCATTATCGGCGCCTCACATCCCTATTGGACGAATTCGGTTCGGCCCCTAAACTCTCGCTAACGCTGTCGTCACTAACCAAGGAACTGTGCATGGGGCCGCTCGCGGGTTTTGTCGTCATCGAATTGGCTGGGATCGGCCCGGCCCCGTTCGCCGGAATGTTGCTGTCGGATATGGGCGCGACCGTCATTCGCGTCGATCGGCGCGATGCGATCGACATTGGCGTGCCCGGTAAGACGCCGAAATTCGACGTTCTCGGACGCGGTCGAAAATCGATCGCCCTAGATCTCAAGAGCGCCGCAGCCGTCGACGTCATCAAGCGCCTCGTCGCCAAGGCCGATGCACTGATCGAAGGGTTCCGCCCTGGCGTCATAGAGCGGTTGGGCCTTGGACCAGAAGTGCTGAGCGCGATCAATCCCAAGCTCGTGATCGGGCGCATGACCGGCTTCGGCCAAGAGGGCCCGATGGCCGATCGCGCTGGTCACGACATCAATTACATATCGTTGGCTGGTGCCTTGCACGGGATAGGCCGCAAAGGGCAGGCACCCGTGCCTCCGCTCAATCTTGTCGGTGATTTCGGCGGCGGCGGGATGTTCTTGGCGTTCGGCGTCGTCGCGGCTTTGCTGGAGGCATCCCGGTCCGGAAAGGGGCAAGTCGTCGATGCAGCAATGGTCGATGGCGCCGCATACCTGATGGCTATGATGTACGGTTTCCGCTCGGCCGGCCAATGGCAGGATGAGCGCGGCGTCAATATGCTCGATACCGGCGCGCCCTGGTACGAAGTGTACGAAACGTCCGATGGCAAATGGCTCGCGCTCGGCGCGATCGAGGCGCGTTTTTACGGCGAGCTCTTGACGGGCTTGGGGCTGGCCGGAGCCGACCTTGCAAAGCAGCACGACCGCAAGCGGTGGCCGGAGTTGCGCGCCATATTCGCGTCGGTGATCAAGGCCAAGTCGCGCGCCGAATGGGTTGCGATCTTCGAGGGCAAAGACGCGTGCGTCACGCCTGTCTTGTCGCTCGACGAGGTCGCGGTCGATCCGCACATGCAGCAGCGCAAAACGCTTCAGACGGTGGACGGCGTGCAATCTCCGCAGCCAGCCCCACGGTTCAGCCGGACACCACCCGTTGCTGGCGCCGCAGCGCGTGAACCGGGTGCCGAGAGTGAGCAAGTTCTGACGGAGTTTGGATTCTCTGCCGCCGAGATCGCCGATCTCGGCAAGCGTGGTGTGGTGGGCCGGCAAAAGTAATGCCGGCAATTAGGACGACGGGCTTCTTAGGCGGCTTTGCGCGCAGGTGCCTTCGAGATCTGCGTCGCGATACGGTCGACGACAACCGACCAATCGGGGGGCGCGACGCTCGCATCGAGACCGAACGCGGCGAGCGCGTCTGCGGGTTGGCCACCGTCGCGGAAGACTCGCGCACACACCGAACGCGCATATCCGACCGACTGCTGCCACTGCACCGGATTGACGTTGTTGGGGGTCATTTGAAGCCTACCTTTTGGGGTGCGTATCGTGTGCCGAGACGATGAACTAGAACAGAAGTGGGCAGGCACGCCGAGCGCTCGTGTGTCACTACGCGAGACCTTGTCATGCGACACTTTGAGAGGACTTGAAGTCGACGCTCGATGTGCCTGCCTTGCCGTGGGAAGCGAGTAAAACGCGCTTCCAATTCTCTGTCTGGTTCTCGTCGCCATCAGGGCGAACGCACGAACCTCTGTTTGAACTCACACACGGGCTCGAACGCCACGCTTACTCTTGGGACGACCGAATGAAGCTTTGGGATTGCAACCGACGCAAAACACTCGAAGTTGCCTGACCAAGCGACACCCACTGATCATCTGACGCGGACGCAACTGGAAACGGGATGACGCAAGACTCGCTACTAGGCACTGAACTCGACTTCTCCGCACGCAAACTGTGACGCGAACGCAACGCTACGGGATGAGATGGTGGAAACGCGGACGCAACTCGGGACATGACAACTCTTTTCAAATTCTTGATCCGAGCTGCGAGGCAGCGACCACCACCCTCGGAACACACGCCAACTGACGCTACAAATCGACCGCAAACACTCAGGCGACGCAACCAACGCTACGAGAGACGCACACGACACAACACACACGTGACGCACTTCAACGGTTAGTGACGCAACGCAACTGGACAAACGCTCGACGCAACAAACTCGACAGAACCGGCGCTTGATGAGAGCGGATGAAGCCGCGCAAACCGCTCGCGCATAC
>JANLYD010000352.1:0-2026 GCA_031365465.1 Hyphomicrobiaceae bacterium | reverse complement strand
CCACTTTTCCGGAAGCACTCCAGGGCCCGAGGCGTTGGTCGGGAGCGCGAGGGGCGGACAGCCCGCGCACTGATTGTGCAGAATATTGGAGTTCATCGATGGCATTTTTCCTCGTGACGATGACGCACCCCGACGGCGACGGTTGGGGACGCCACGTCATCCCCCACGTCAACTATCTCAAAGGTCTGATCGCAGCGGGCAAGATCCGCGCGTCCGGGCCGGTCACCGGCCTCGGCAAGCGTGCCGGCTTCATCATCATGACCGTCGACGACCTCGACGAGGCGAAACGGTTGATCGCCGCCGATCCCTTCGCCATCGAAGGCCTGATCGACGAGCTCACAATCCTAACCTGGGATCCGATGTTCGGGGCGTTCGCGGAGGAGAGCAGTCGTGGGGCGAAAAAGGCTTAGGCCTACCGTACCATCCCGGCGTCGATCGCTGAGGGAAGCGTGTCGGCATCTGTGCGTGTGCAGGCGCGATCGCTCCAGCTACCCCACCGCTGCCAGCGGCAGGTTCGCCAGCAAATTTTGCGGCTTGATGCGGAGGCGTTTGCCTGCGGTCATGGCGACGCCGAGATAGAGCGGTGCGCCGCGTACGCGTTCCAGCAAACGCGCCTGTTCGGGCACGCGCACGCGGAACAGGCCGAGAATGCGGGTTGCGTCATCCAGCGGCAGCGTCTTGCCCTCGTAGAGCGCATTGAGCAGTTTGGTCGATTCCGCATCCATACCGATGTGCCAGCGCCAGTCGGCATCTTCGATCTTCGGACGCGGCTCGACCTGCACATCCAGACGCAGAAAGTGCGAGATCCAGGTTTCCACGACGCGCGCGAAGGCGTCCATGGCCGGTTGATTGATGCGGAAATCGACGACGGTATCGAAGCGGTCGGAGCGCGGCCAATAGATCGCGGCGTTGTCGTCGCTGAGCACGTCGAGCGCCACCGAGCGCTGCGGCGTCGACGTTTCGGTGAGCAGTTGAGCCAGGCCCGTCGCGCCGCTGTTGGCCTGCATCTCGACGATTTCTTCGTCGGCGAGCATCACGCGTCCGTCTTCGAGCGCTACCGTCTGCTCGCGGAAGAATAATTCAGCCGCGCGCAGGCGCATCGGATCGTTGGCACCGCGCAACGCCTGCCGCAAGATCACGTGCACCATCTGGTCGAGAAAAACCGGTGGCACAGGCGCGGTCGTACGCCCGCCACGCGCGAGTTTGAGATAGGCGCCCTCCAGCGTGCCCGCCGACAGCAGAAGATCGCGGAACGACAGCACGATGCGGTAGGTCTCGATGGCGTCGGGGTCCGAGAGGGCGGCAATTTCCGCGTCCGTCACCGGGCGTGCTGGATCCTCCAGCAGCGCTTCGTGCAGCGCGATCTCATAATCGTTCGATTCGTCGACGGGGTGTACCTCTGGTCGCGTCCAGTAGGCGCGTAGGAAATCCGGCGTGACGCCGAGCCACCCGTCCGCATTCGGGGCCAGCAAATGCAGTCCCGCCGATTTCCAGAAGTCGCGTGCCGCTACGTTGCCTGCCATGTCGATCGCCGTCCTCAAATCGCCTGCATCGGCATAGCAGGCGGCGCGCGGCATGCAATCGCTGCGGATAAATTTGGGTCAATTTCCGGCCAAATCCGTGGCATCGCACAAAGGCGGTTGCGAAGCTCTTGCGAGTGGGTTATTGGGTGCGCACGTGTGGTCGACGATGCGAGTGCCCGCGAGGCTTAACGCAAAACACACGCAAAACGCTGCGGTAGCTCAGTGGTAGAGCACTCCCTTGGTAAGGGAGAGGTCAAGAGTTCAATCCTCTTTCGCAGCACCATAAAAATCAAACGCTTAGCTAATTTTTTGAAACGTAGTCCCTGACGGTGCGCTGTCAACGGCACATCCGTGACACTTGATGCCGATGGGCATTGAGTTTAGGAAACCTCTGATCCTCGGTAGTTTCCAGCGAGTTGCGAAATTGACCGGTGGACGTCGCGTTTTTGCGAAGCAAAAATGCTCCGACGGCTTTTGCTGTCGTGGAGCAGACATTCTAACCT
>JANLYD010000249.1:0-7766 GCA_031365465.1 Hyphomicrobiaceae bacterium | reverse complement strand
AAGTCCAATGTGCGCGTCAGGCCGGTCTTCGGCGGCCGGCATCAACTCCGGCACCTGGCGTTTATACGCCACCACTGGCGCGCGGCGCGCGCTCTCCAACATCGGATCCACGGCCGCCAACTGCACCTGTGGGCGGTCCTGCGGCACCGCCGGCATCGTCGCCGACAGAGGTACCAACCGCGTCGCCGGCGGCTCCGCCGCCTTCTCAACCACCACCATCGACTGGACACGGGCGTTTTTCTCGGCAATCGGGTTTTTCGCCGGCGACAGCATCGAAAAACCGAACACGGCAACCGCCGCCACGCCCGCAACCCCGCATGCGATCAAAGCGCGTTTTTTTGTGCCGTCATCCGACGCCGGCACGCCCTCGGCATGCCCTTTGCGGTCTTGATCCGCTGTATTGACGGTCATCTCAATCCCCCTGCTTCGTCGCAAACCCATCCGGCACGCCCGATGTTGGTAGCAGCACCGGTGACGGCGCCCCGGACGCCGTGCGGGTCGCCGTTTTTTGCTGCAGCTTGGTTGTCGCCGGCGTCTTCACAGCACGCACCACATTCGCCGCGACTGTGTTCGTGCCGTAGTCCACGCCCTGCGGCGCGAACCGTTCGTTGAACACGCACATCACCTCGTCGCCCCGGCGCAGAATGAACTTCTTGCCGATGGCGTGTACGGCCACCGTGTCACCCTTCACGTTCTTCGGGACCAGTTCCTCACTGTCGTCGTCGCGCACGAGATAGATCGCCGGCATTTCGATATTGCCCCTGAACTCGAACATCGTCAGCTTGCCGTTGTCGTGCACCGCGACCGGCTCGTACGCGGCGTCACCTTGAATCGAATAGGCATAGTTGCGCAGCTCGCGGCCGTCGGCCGCCGCCAGAATACGCCCGGCCTCCCCGGCACTCTGCACCTCGGCGCGCGCAGCCGCGTCCTGCTTTGCCCGCAACGATTCGTCGCTCGCATAGCGGTATTTTACGAACAGCATCGGCGGGCGCCGCTTCGCCGTCGCCTCGTCAAGCGTCGCGACCTCCAGCTGATAGCTACGCCGCGTGCCATCCTTTCGGAGTGTCACCACCTGCATATTGGTTGCGGGGTGTTGCTCGCGGGCTTTCAAAAACAGAATGTTGCCAGCGGGCGCAACCTCCCATGCGATGGCATTGCCGATCGCCACGTGGACGATTTCTTCGTCGCCCGCGAACTCAATTTGCGTCGAGGTTCGCAACCCGCCAACAACCCGTGTCACGTTGTACGGCTGATACTCGATAAACAGCACCCGATCATCGTCCCGGCCGGGCTTGGGCAGCTCGGCTCCACGCACGCGCGTCGCCGCGCCCGCCATCGCTATGACCATCAGACCGATGGCTCCGTAAGCCGCAAAGCCATGCATCATCCTCGGTTTCATTGGTGCGTCTCCGCGTCTGTCCGGTACTCGGCCACCTGGAACCCCAAAGGATTGATCAGCCGGTCACTCTCCGACATCGACCCCGCCGCATAGGCGTACGTCACCGTCGAAACCCAATGGGTGACACGCTGTTCTTCGCCGCGCGTCACAGTGCGGCTGTACCGCACGGACGCGACGTTTTTCGCAATCATCGAGATCGACTTGATGCTGACCTTTGCCGTCGCCGACCGGCCATAGACCACCTGCGGGCTCTCGGGGCTCTTCGCGCTGTAGACCGCCGCAAACCGCTGCTGCTCTTCCAGCGTGCTCATCAGAGTGACGACCTTCACATTCGGATCGATCTCGGCAAACGAGAACCCCTCGCGCGAGCGGACATAAAGACCCGCCCAATATTTGGTGACCGCCTCGTGATAGGTTGTAGAGCCCCGCAATGGCGAGACGACGTCCACAATCCCGGTCGCGTTATCGACGCGAATCACGAATGGCTCCACCGTCTTGAGCGGAGCCAGCATCGCGACAGCCAGTGTCGCGCAAACCGCGAGCCCACCCATCGCCGACGCACCGACCCACGCCACGCGCCGCGATTTAAGCGCGGCTGTTACGGTGTCCTGATCGAACCGCCGCGCCTTCGCGAAATATTCTTCCACTTGATCGGACTTGATCACGCGCGCCCCCATTTGACCACAGGCGCGCGGCAACCGCCGAGCCCCATCTGTTCGTCCCACTGCCCCTTGTTCATGACGCGGCGCTCGGCCCCGTCACACGACGCCGGCGTGTTGCGCCACGACGCACACCCACTCAGCGTCACTGCCAAAACCAACACCCATATCCGCATCACCCGAGCCCCCTATTTCTGCGATCAGCTGCCTCCGTTGATACATGCGATTGCGATGCCGCCCCGCGTGATCCCGGCTTCTCTAGCCACCCTGCACTTCGTGCGGTCGCTGCAACGTGCGCGAATTGCGCGCTCGCACGCCCACCGTTGCTCCACCCTTGGCTGACGGATTGCTTCAAATTGCTCATATGAAAAAATGCGCCCGCCCCGAGCCCCGACGCGATGCCGGGCAACTTCCCAAACAGCAGCCCGCCGATCAGGAACAGCACCGGCACCTTCCAGAGCGTGAGCGCCTCGGTCATCGATGCGCCATCGACCACCTTCACCGCGTCCGTGATCACGGTCATCAGCAACGCCACCAGCGCCGCGATCAGCGATTGCAGGATCACAAATCCGACCGCCGTCCCGACGAACGCCTCCGAGAACCGCCGCGTTGCATCAAACAGCGCGCACGCGATGAAGATCGGACCAAGCGCCAGCACCAGGCCAAGCGCCATCTTCGCGTAAAGCATCGTCGCAAAACCCGCGACGCAGAACACTAGCGACGACACGTAGAAAATCACTGCAATCATTGCGATGCGCGCCGCTCCCGCGATGTCGAAAACGCTGTTCTTCTGCCATGCCTCGTCCGACGCCTTGGCGATTGAGGCCAAGATCATATCGAATGCGTTGCCGCCAACATCCACCCGGCCGTTGAGCGCCTTCGCAATCCCATTCGGTAAATCGGTCAGCATCGGTGTCGCAAAATACGTCATGTACTCAGACCCGCCCGTCGCCAGCGAGTACACGATACAAGCCTTGAACAGCCGCTTGACCGTATCCATCACCGGCTCCTGGATCGTCCCTTGCAGGATCATCCATCCGGTCCACGCCACGTAGACCGTCAGCGCCGCCGTCATCGGCGCACGCAATTCGCCCGAGAGCGTGCTCACCGCCGTCTGCACCATGCTGGTCACCGGCGTCAGTAACGCCGTCTCGATTGTTTCAAATGCGCCGGCCATCCCAAATCCCTCAGTGCTGACGCCCTCAGTTGATCGCGCCGGATGGCACGCCGCCCAGACTGTCGAGACTGCGCTGCATGTCTTTTTGGAAATGCTCGCGGCTCCGCTGCCCCTGAACTTGAATCTCCGCGCGCTGCACCATGTGCAGCGCCTGCATCTTCAAGAGATCGTTTTGAATGTGGGTCTGCTCGACCGCGATCCGCGCTTGCAAATCCATGGTCGTTTTCGGATCCTCGGACTGGCCGATCTGAGCCCGCAGCTGCTCGATCCCCTCCAGACGCTTGCCAGCCGCCGCATAAATCTGCTCGCCGACCGACCGGCCGCCCGCATTCGCAGCCTGCGCGCGCGCCAGTTCCTGGGCGTAGAATTCATTGCCGCCCGGCGTATAAACCTCGTCGCGCTGGCGATAGCTCTCAGCACTCCCGCCCTTGCCCATCAACGCCTGTTCGGCACTCGAAAAGTCCTTCGGCAACGCCTGGCGGATCGCCGGATTGTTCAACAGCGACGCGATATCGCCCATGTTCGTCAGTTTGTTCAGCGAGCCGTAGAGCTGCTGCGCTTGCGTCAATTGCTGATTGAGCGTCTGCAGCTGCTTTTGCATCTCCGCGATCTGCTCGACCTGTTTCAGGATCGACATGTAGTCCACGACCGGCATCTGCGCCGATGCCCTCAGGGAGAACCCGACGCCCGCCCAAAACACCGCCGAGCACGCTATTCCAACCACCGTCTTTTTCGTCGTCTGCATCACAGCCCCCGCACCAGCCATCGCCATCAGTTCGACATCATCCGCCGCAACCGGCGCACCACCTGGCCATCCGCCTCGACAACCTCGCCGTCCACCCACGCCGGGATCGACCGCCACCTCATGCCGCCACCCGCCGCTTCTGGAACACCGGCATCCAGAGCGCCGGATCGTCGCCGACCTGCTGGCGAATCTCGCTCAGCAATTCCACCGCCGACGTGCGGCCAGACAAAATCGCTAGTTCGTCGTCGAACCCATTGAGGTCGAGTTCGGCGACGACGGACGCGTGACCCTGTTTGATCAGGAACCGCCGGCTCTCGTTGGATAACTCGCGCGCCACCAGCGCGAACTCGCGCACCGTCAGCTTCATGCCCTGCACATAGTCCTCAGCCGCGCCGCGCGCGTTCGGCATGTAGATTTGCGTCGGGCACTGCTCGATGATCGTGTGCGCGATCGGCGACATCAGCGCGTCGCGCGGCGACTGCGTCGCAAACAACAACAGACCGTTTTGCTTGCGGATCGTCTTCAACCGGTCCTGCGCGAATGCGCGAAACCCATTGTCCGCCAGCGCCTTCCAAAACTCGTCGATCACAATGGCAATCCGTTCGCCCGTGATCAGTTTTTCGACGCGGTAAAACAAATAACTCATCATCGGCGCGCGAATGCGCGGGTTGTCGAGAAAGTCCGTCATGTCGAAGCCGACAAACCGGTTCTCTAGGCCGAGGTCGTCGGCTTCGCCATCGAACGCCCACCCGCGCGCTTGCCCGGCTTCCCACTGATGCAGCCGCGCCGCCAATCCCTCCAGACCCGTGCGGTCGAGGTACATCCGGAACTGCAGCAATGACCGCTCCTGCAGCGGCACGATCTTCAAACCGTCGAACGCACCCGCAACAGCCAGCCGCTCGTACGCCGTAAACGGCTCACCGCTCAGCAACTCGATCCACCCCGTCAAAAACTCGATGTTCTCCGGCGTCAGGTCGAGCGCACGCAATGGCGCGCACCGCGTCGACTGCCCGTTCTTCAGCGCGAGATACGTGCCGCCTGCAGCGCGCACGAACAGTTCCGCGCCCCGGTCCTTGTCGAAGAAGACGATGCGCGGCTTGTGTTTGAGCAACTGCGCCAGCAGGAAGTTCAGAATAACCGTCTTGCCCGAGCCCGACGGGCCGCACACGAACGTGTTGCCCAAATCCTCGTAGTGGAAATTGAAATGATACGGCGCGCCCGACGACGTTTTAAGCATCGCCACCGACGGCCCCCACGCATTGCCGTCGCGGCGGCCGCCCGGAAACCCGTGCAACGGGCTCAACGCCGCAAAGTTGCGCGTCGTCACTGATCCCGACCGCGCGCGGTACTTGAAATTCCCCGGCAACTGCGCCCACCACGCCGCTTCAAGACCCAAATCTTCGCGCACGACCACGGCGCCGCCGTTGGTCAATGCCGACCGCGCGCGGCCCATCTGATCCGCCAGCGCCTTGATGCTGTCGGCGAAAATCGCGACGCTCAGGTGATGCTCGCCGAGCGCGAACACGTTGGATTCCAAATCGTCCAGCGCGTCGCCAAGTTCCGCGACCTGGCTCACAGCCTTGTCCTGCGCACTGACCATCTGGTTTTGCTTGCGGCTCATGATCTCGCGCGCATGCGCTTTCGCAGTAAACCGGAAGCTCTGCACCAGATTGAGCTCGTAGGGCGCGCTCAGAATATCGTTGAGCATGCCCGGCCGCGTCCGCGACGGATACTCGCGGAACCCGTAAATGCCCGCGTACCGCGTGCGGTCCTCGTGGCGGATTTCTGCGGTCTCGCGCCCGAAAATCACCCGGTCCTGGTAGATCGCGCCGCACACCGTGCCATCCGTCAGCGGCACCGACGCCTGACGGCCACCGGCGAGTGCGTGCAGAACCTGGCTCGGTTCCGAGAACACGATGCCAGAGCGATCAACCAGACCCAGAACGCGCGGCGACAACGGCGCAAGACCCGTCAGCAACGACCGCACCGTGTCCTTGTGCCGTTTCAGATGCTCCGCATCGACCTCGATACCAGCGCTCCGCGCCTTGCGAAACAACGCCAACACCTGGTTCGCCGAGCGCGCCACATCGACGCCCGGCTCGCGCACGACGCAGACAAACAGCCGGTTCGAGAACAACCGGTCCGCCGTCATCCGCTCACGATACTTGGCGTCCAACTCTGCCGCGAACGCGTTCTCGAAGTCTCCAACCGGATACTCGTGGACGCGCCGGCGCAGCAGCACCGACCACAGCGCGACGCTATCGTCGGCGACGTTGCGCAACAACGTATTCAGCCCCCGATGGTGCGCGTTGATATCGCGCACATCGGCCGTCTCGAAGGCAAACCCCTCGCACTCGACAATCGACAACAGACCGCGCGACGCGAGACCGACGGTCTCGCCATCAACGTGCCGCACATACGGGATGTGCGTCGAGCCCGGCAGTTCCTTGAGACCCTTCGAGAAATCAACCATGGTTCAGATCGCCTATGTTGAAGCGACGCCCGATGGGAAGCGGCGATAATGTCGACCCGCCCCACAGACTGCTATTGCGCATCCGGCCAGCCGTCTCGACCCACGCCAGCAGCACGCGGAACCGGTTGTGATCGTTCCAGATGATCGCCCGGAACATGAAGTGCACCGCGATCCCGATCACCGCGTAGCGGATGGACCCCGCGACCAGAAACAGGATCGTCGTGAAAATGACGTTGATCCCCATCGCTTCCATCGTCACGCCAAGCACCATCGCCGGGCGTGTGCACGCAAGAAACAACGTGTCCTCTTCGGGCGCGGCATCGCTCATGCTCAGCCCGCCATCATCGCGACGATCTCAGCAGCACCGAAGATGATGCCGATGCCGACGATCACGCCGCCGGCGCGCTTGAGATCGATCTGGCCGAATATCCAACCGAGCCCGGTCAACGCCACAGCTATGATCGAGAGCGTCCGGCCAATTGCGCCGGTCAGCGCATCCTTGATGTTGTCGAGCACGGTCTGGACCTTGCCGAACCCTTGCGCTGCCGCCGGATCGACGGCCGCGAACAGCAGCACGAACCCTGCGGCCAGCACCACGACCAGTAGTGCGTATCCGATCAACGCTTCGCGGGTGTTGACCGTCATCCCTTCGGGGACCGAGAACTTTTCAATATCCGTCGTCATTTGCTCACCGCCTCTGGCTGTTTGGAAAAAATCAAGACAGACGGCGAGATGGCGGCACGGTCGCCCGCGTACACCCGCCAACTCGCGCCTGGACGCTCACGCTCGCTTGGCGTCACCGGTCCCGCTACCACCGCGTTGTTGACCGCTGACGCACTTCCGGGTTTCGCGGTGCTCGCAGCGATGCGCTTCGGCGCAGCTGGAGCGAGGTCGAAAGCCCCGCGAACACTAGTCTTGCCATGGATGCCCACGCGCTCACGCTCGGCCTGTACGGCTTTCTCCAGCGCTTCCGACGACACGAACCTGCCATCCGGCCGCCACGACGCCCGGATCACGAATTTATCCGATGCGCCTGGGCCAAGCCCTTTCCGCGCCGCCGACTCGAACCGCGACTGCACCACGGCCTCGAATGCGCGGAGATTCTGGCAGGCATCGAACGCCTCACCAACGCTGATCCCGAGCGCCGGCAGATCCCCAAACCGCACGCCGGCTAGACCCACCCCGGTCTCGGCGCTGTCCTGGCCAGCGCTCACCGCGCCAGCCACAGCCTCACCGGCACTCGCGTGCGTCTGCCGCAAACCGGCCGCTGTCATCGCGAACGCATCGAAGCCGCTCTCCACAGCGACAAACGC
>JANLYD010000230.1:0-2878 GCA_031365465.1 Hyphomicrobiaceae bacterium | reverse complement strand
GAGTTTTTTGGTGTGCGTCATGAAGGCCGTCGTAGCGCATTTTTACAGGCGCGCGCATTAGCTATTTGATCGCCCGTACATAGTGGGCGTGGCTCATCGCCCGGCCCCCGTTGCCATGCCCGGCCGAAGCGATGACGCGGTTGCGTCGACGCGCCGAGCCAGGATCCAGATTCTCTTTCACCGCCAAAGTCTGGGTCCCTTGTCTCGCCAACGGCTCGACCGGGTGACAAACTGGCGTTGTGGCCGCCATGGGCCAACAACGGTCGCGCGACACCGCGATGGCGATGTCCGCTCCTACTCCGAAACTTCGAAATCCAATCGCGTCTTAATGGACATCCCACTGCTGCAGATTGGGTGCGTCCGCTGTTGGGCGACTTCAATCCCATGCATCTCATCGATTTTCGACATCATCTCCGAATGGATACCAAGCATCTTTAATGTTCTAGACATCAATATGCATGTTTGGTATGTTTACATTCACAGTTCTTGGACGAGGAGCAATGATTACGGCATCACAGATGCGGGCAGCGCGCGCCCTGCTTGGAATCGACCAGCAGGCGCTGGCGGATCTTGCCGGTGTGTCGCTGCCGACCATCCAGCGCATGGAGGCGAGCGAAGGCAACGTGCGGGGAGTCGTCGACACTTTGGTCAAGGTGATTGCGGCCTTTGAACTTTCAGGGGTCGAGCTGATTGCGGAGAACTCGCCGAGCGTCGGGTCCGGGCGGGGAGTGCGCTTCAAGGTCGGCGCAAAAGTGAAAGCTACCAAGCATCCCCGCACGCCCAAGAACAAGAAGGGTGCGCTCGCGCACATTGAATAAAGACCAACGCTGCGACGGCGACCGCCGACGGATACCGACGAACCCGCCGCTCCCGTAACAAGGAGACGGATTTATGGACGCGGCAACTACCACCACCAAGCGACGGCCCGAACCCACCTTTGCCGAGCTGTTCACCCCGAAACTGGTGACTTTACTGCGCGAAGGGTACTCCGCCGCCGATTTCCGGGCGGATGCGCTTGCAGGACTCACGGTGGCGATTGTCGCGTTGCCGCTGTCGATGGCGATCGCCATAGGTTCGGGGCTGTCGCCCGACAAAGGTCTGTTTACCGCCATTGTCGGCGGATTTCTCATTTCGGCGCTTGGGGGGAGCCGCTTTCAGATCGGCGGTCCCGCAGGCGCGTTCATAGTTCTGATCGCCACCATCGTCGAACGCCACGGCTACGACGGACTGGTTCTGGCGACGCTGATGGCGGGCATCATGATGCTCGCGGCGGGGTTCTTAAGGCTCGGCACCTACATCAAGTACATCCCTTTCCCCGTGACGGTGGGCTTTACGGCAGGCATCGCGGTGATCATTTTCGCGAGCCAGTTGAAGGAACTTCTCGGGCTGGACATCGCGCACGAGCCGGCGGCGCTGCTGCCCAAGCTCGACGCTATCTGGTCTGGCCTCGGCACGCTCAAGCCCGCGACCGAGGCCCTGTCGCTGCTTGCCATCGCTACAATCGTCGGCCTTCGCCGTCTACGGCCCAGATGGCCCGGTATGCTGATTGCGGTTGGCGCGACCGCCGTGCTCGCCGCTGTCCTGCATCTCGACGTGGCGACCATTGGTTCCAAGTTCGGTGAAGTGCCGCGCACCTTACCGCTGCCGACACTCCCCAGCTTCGAGCTGGCGAAAATGCGGGCTCTCCTGCCAGACGCGATCGCAATCGCCCTGCTGGGTTCAATTGAAAGCCTGCTTTCGGCGGTGGTCGCTGACGGCATGTCCGGCCGCAAGCATCGTTCGAACTGCGAGCTTGTCGCGCAAGGCGCTGCCAACATCACTTCCGTTATGTTCGGCGGCATGTGTGCCACGGGAACCATTGCCCGCACAGCCACCAATGTCCGTGCGGGGGCGCGAACCCCCATCGCCGGCATACTGCTTGCGGTCTACATCCTGCTGTTCATGCTGGTCGCCGCGCCGCTTGCCGCGTTCATCCCGCTGGCAAGCCTCGGGGGTGTGCTGGCGGTGGTCGCCTGGAACATGGCCGAGAAGGAAGAGTTCGCCAGTCTGCTCCGCACGTCGTGGGGCGATGCGACCGTTCTCCTAGCCACGTTCCTCCTCACAATCTTGGAAGATCTAACGATTGCCATCGGCGTCGGCGTTACGTTAGGCGCATTCCTCTTCCTGCACCGCATGGCCGAGGCGGTCGAGGTAGAAGGTGGCGGTTCAATGATCGCCAACGATGAAGCAGACACGACCGGTGTTGCCCGCACGGCCTACACGCCACAAGCCTTCAATGGCGGCGCGATGGTCTACCGCATCAGTGGCGCGTTCTTCTTTGGCGCCACGGCCGCCGTCAGCGCTGTCCTGGATCGCATTGGAACGCACCCGAAGGTGTTCGTGCTCGACTTCACGGATGTACCGCTCGTGGATACGACCGCCGCCAAGGCGCTCGAAGCGTTCGTCCACAAACTCCATCACAGCGGCACCCAGGTCTATTTTACCGGTGCACGTCAATCCGTCCGCCGGACGTTGCTGATGGCCGGGCTCCGCAAGCCGCTCGTGCGATACGCGGCGACGGCCGACGATGCAGTTGTGCAATCGCGATTGGCGCAGGAACGGGATTCTCTGGGTGGGATATGAGGCGCATCGTAGGTTGACTACTGGACATGGCTGACGCTGACGCAGAAAAATTGTCGAGCTCCTCAATGTCTGAGGATCATCGCAGAGCAGACGTGCACCGCTCATCCTCCCACGTCCGCTGCGTGTCAACAGCCGACACCTGTCGGACTGCGTCACCCCGCCCCCCTCCCGCCGGGGAGAGAGTGCTGACGCCAACGAAGGCCGACGGGACAGGGCGTGGGAATGGAGCGACGCCGGGCGTCATCAAGCCTTGCGC
>JANLYD010000116.1:0-6356 GCA_031365465.1 Hyphomicrobiaceae bacterium | reverse complement strand
GTTCTTCCAGCCGAAGCCCTGCTGCTCGATCGGCGCGCCCTCGGGCTCGGCGCCGACGAGGTCGGGATCACCGGCGCCGTGGGCCTTGCCGAACGTGTGACCGCCGGCCACGAGGGCAACCGTCTCTTCGTCGTTCATGGCCATGCGGGCGAACGTCTCGCGGATGTCGCGGGCCGACGCGAGCGGGTCGGGGTTGCCGTTCGGACCTTCCGGGTTGACGTAGATCAGGCCCATCTGCACGGCGCCGAGCGGATCCATCAGATCCCGGTCGCCGCTGTAGCGCTCGTCGCCGAGCCAGGTGTCTTCGGGTCCCCAGTAGATGTCTTCCTCGGGTTCCCACACGTCGACGCGTCCACCGCCGAAGCCGAACGTCTTGAAGCCCATCGACTCCAGTGCACAGTTGCCCGCGAAAATCATGAGATCGCCCCACGAGATTTTCTGGCCATACTTCTGCTTGACCGGCCACAGCAGCATGCGCGCTTTGTCGAGATTGCCGTTGTCGGGCCAGCTGTTGAGCGGGGCAAAACGCTGCGTTCCCGAACCCGCGCCGCCGCGACCATCGGCGATGCGATAGGTGCCGGCGCTGTGCCACGCCATGCGAATGAACAGCGGGCCGTAATGACCGTAGTCGGCAGGCCACCACGCCTGCGATGTGGTCATCAGCGCAAATACGTCCTTTTTCAATGCCTCGAGATCGAGGGTCTTGAACGCAGCGGCATAGTCGAACGCCGGGCCCATCGGGTCGATCATGGGCGCGTTCTGATGCAGAATTTTCAAGTTGAGCTGGTTCGGCCACCAGTCGCGGTTGGCCCGGTGTCCGGCCACCATGTGGGTGCCGCGCGGTTGATCGTCTTGCACGCCCGCAACCGGGCACTTCTTCTCGTCGGCCATCGTAAATCCCTCGCCTGCAAACGCTCGAACGACTTCCATATTCCAATTATCCGGACGGCGCATCCCATCAGGAAAAAGTGACGCGCATGTCCGGCGACGCACTCTGCAAAACCGTCAAATCCAAACCACTTCATGGCGAATCACGAACCGCTGCATAGCGTCGTCGATATGCCCGGCGATGACGTGGCGCAAATCCGGGGGTACGCCCTGCACGGTGACGGTGGCGATCGTGCCGTGCGAGCCGTGCGCACCGACGTTGACGCCGCAGGTAATGCCGGCATTGGTGATCGGCGCCAGCACCTGCGCGAACACGGCTTCAGCCGCCAGCCAGCGCAACTGCGGCTTGAACACCTTGCCGACGCCCGTCAGCGGCATCGTCTCGAGGACGAAAATGTTGACCGGCACGGCAGCCCGCTCCGGCGTGCGCGCCCGCACCCACTCCTCGAGTTCGCCAGCGGCCACCGATGCGCCGGGCTTCAACTGCACGAATGCGACGGGTAACTCGCCAGCGTAGGCGTCGGGCTGGGACACCACGGCCGCCAGCCCCACCGCCGGATGGCCGAACAGCACATCCTCTATGGGGGCGGGGTCGATATTGTGCCCGCCTCGAATGACGAGATCCTTGGCGCGACCGGTGAGCCACAAGTATCCGTCTTCGTCGAGCCGTCCGAGGTCGCCCGAGTTCACCCAGCCCGGTGCGACGAAAGCGCCGGCGTTGTGGATGGCGTTGAGATAGCCGTCGAACACGCCGGGGCCGGCCATCGACACGACGCCGATTTCGTTGATGGCGCAGTCGCGCTCGTAGGCGCCGGCGTCGTCGAGCTTGACGATGCGGATGCGCGCATAGGGCAACGGATGGCCTGCCGATCCCAACCGGATCTCGCGATCGGGATAGGCGATGGTGTGCACGCTCGACGTTTCCGTCATTCCGTAGACTTCCAGCACCGGCGTGCCGAACGTATCCTGCAACGCTTTTCCGACGGCGACAGGGATTGCCGAACCACCGCCGGCGAAGAAGCGAAGCGAGGAGATATCGGCGCCGTTGACGGGTACGCCCAGCGCTGCGGCCAAGACCGTCGGCACGCTGCTCAGAATTTTGGGACGGAAGCGCTGCACCAGCGACCAGACATTGCGGACCGCCGCCGGGTTGCGCCATCCGGCCGGCGACAGTACTACCAGGCACCCGCCGCTCGCCAGCATCGCCAGCGCTTGCGTCAGCGATCCGCCGACATGAAACAGCGGCATGCCGAACAACAGGTTTGCGCCTGGCGTCGCCTGCAAAAGCAGATTGCAGCCCCAGGCCTGATAGACCTGATTCTTGTGGCTGTGCCGCACGAGCTTCGGCGTGCCTGTGGTGCCGCCGGTGTGAAAATATGCGGCGCACTCGTCAGCTTTTATCTGCCGACCGCTGACCAAGCGGTCGGCGGGTTGAGCGGCCATCAAGCGATCGAGTTGAAACACACCCGGCGCGTCGACGGGCGCGCCACCGACCTGCACGATGGCCTGTAGTTGTGGCAGTTGGGCGCGAACCTCCTGCACCTTGGCCCAGATATCGCTGCCCTCGGTCGGACCCAGCGCTACCAGCACCTTGGTGCCTGCGGCGTGCAGAATTTCGGCGATCTGCCGGGCTTCGAGCAGCGGATTGACGGGATTGGCAATGCCTGCGGCTTCGGCGCCGAACAGGGTGTAGAAACTTTGCGGCAGCAGCGGCAGCAAAATGCTGACGACATCGCCGGGTCCGACGCCGAGCGCGTGAAACACGTTGGCCGCCTGCGTGACATGCCGAATGAACTGTCCGTGGGTGATGACCACGGGAGTATCGTCAGCGCTCGCGGTCGGCAGAAATTGCATCGCCGCCGCAGCGGGGTTGTGGGCCGCCCCCAGCTTGAGAGCATCGTACGTGCTTGCCGCAGCGATACGCTCGGCGTACGGAGTTGTCTCGAACGCGGCGACATCGGCAGCGCTCGTCAACGTCGGCAGATCATCGATCAACCGGTCCAGCAGCATCGCCCGCGCCATCCGCACCCTCCTGCACCGACAACCGACGCCTACAGACGTTGCAACATGCGCCCCATCGCCTGATGCACCGCATTGACCGCTTTCAGCGGCCGCACCATCACTTTGAAGCTTTTGATCTGCGTTCCATCATCGGTCCACGTGATGAGATCGACGCCGTTGACGGTGACGCCGTCAAGTTTGGTCTCGAACTCCAGCACGCTCATGTTGCCTGACGAACAGGTCGCGAGATATTTGAAATCCGGCGTGTTCAGCGTGTGCAGCGCGGCTTCGAGATATTTGGCGGTGATCGCCTTGCCGACCTGTGGCGTGTGGACGACCGGCGAATGGAACACCACGTCGTCGGCCAGCAGAGTTTGCAACGCCGCCGCATCGCGTGATGCGACGACTTGATGCCACCGTTCCAATCCCGAATTCATCCGGCCCGCCTCGTTTTCTAATTGCTACGCCGTTGGCAGACATTACTCGCGGATGTCGGTGCGAAAGGTCTTGGACACCACGCGCCAACCGTCTTTCAGTTTCAGCAACGTGAGATAATCGGTAAAATAGCGCGGATGGATCGAGCATTCCAATTTCACGAATGCCGTTTCCGGTCCCGACAGATCCAGCGAGACGATCCGGTCGGTGCGTTTCAGCCCCTTCGCCTTGGCCGACTCGCGGCCTTTGACGAACTCGAACCACTTCTCGCGCGGCAGATCGGCGACGCCGCCCTCGTGCATGGAGTAGAGGTGGCTGCCCTCGTGGAAGGCGCGGTCGAGCTTTGCGGTATCGCCTTCGTAGAGGCCGTCGAGATACGTCCACACGACTGCTTCGATCGCCTTGATGTCGTCTGCCATGCGCGCCTCCTGTGACCCTGGGAAGGCCTCAGCGTAGGATAAGATCGCGCGCCTGTCTTTGGCGTTTTTCGATGGCTGTGATGGTCAAGGCCAAATTTCGAACGCGCCGTACGCCTCACTGTCATCCTACCCCTTGTGGGTAGGACCCATCGTTCCACATGCGTCGAACGTGATACGAACGCTGCGAGGCAACGAACGCCAAACTGTCTCAGATCGCTGCACCCTGGGTCCTACCCACAAGGGGTAGGATGACAATCTTTTCGCGTTGATCGTCGTGGCAGCATAACAGTAAGTGCTATCCGGCAGGGCTTCTATGTATTTCGCCGAATGCTAACCGGGCAGCCGTGAGGATAGCGAGCAGAGGTGAAACCGAGACTTGAATTTTCCCTGAAATGGTCAAAGCCGGCGCGCTGGTGATGCTGACGTCAGGAGATCGACCTGCAGGGTCTGCGCGGTTTGCCCGGCGTGGTGGATGACGATCGGCTGTTGGGGCGTGATCACGCGAGAA
Source organism: Hyphomicrobiaceae bacterium (assembly GCA_031365465.1). Taxonomy (GTDB): domain Bacteria; phylum Pseudomonadota; class Alphaproteobacteria; order Rhizobiales; family Hyphomicrobiaceae; genus JABFRJ01. The sequence goes on along the minus strand of JANLYD010000116.1, from coordinate 2,105 downwards.
CCGGCGATCTGGTTTGGCAGCTTGCCGGAGCGAATGTCGGTTCCGATGAGGATGACATCGGCGCCGGCCATTTCGGCGTTGTCGTAGATGACGCCATAACCGCGCGCGTCGTCGCACAGGCAGCGGACCGGCATGGCCCCTGCCAGCGCGACGTCGAGCCGGGCTGCCTCGTGCCATTTCGGCGCGGCGACATAGGTGTTGGCGCGGCCGAGAAGACCGCGTTGCGACAGCGCGTCACGCACTTCGGCCCAGCTTTGTGTTTCGATGAGCGGGTATGGCACGGGCTTGCCATTGGGCAGCGCAATCGCTGGCCAGGGGAGCCGCGCGATCGTCAGCACCGCGAGGAACAGCACGGCGATCGCCGCAGTCGAACCGCGCAGCCACCAGCGGGCCGCACGATCACCGCGCGCGAGGTCGCGGGCGAGATCACGGCCGAGCAGGAGGCACGCGAAGAGATAGCCGGGTGCGGCCCAGTGAAACAACGTCTTGGTGCCGCTCAACGCGACCAGCGTGAACACGGCGATCGGGCCGATGGCTAGACAGACAAGCAGCCAGTCGCGAGGGTGCCGAGGTCCGATCCATGCCGCGCTTACGAGACTGAGCATCAGTGCACCCCACACCCATGGCAGCAGAAACAGCGCTTGACCGCCGAGCGCCAGTAATGGGCCGGCGATGTCCAAACGGTTCGCCTTGGCGCGGCCGGCTTGGAACGCAAACGAGATCCATTCGTGCTGCGCATTCCAGATCAGCACGGGACTGAAAACGACGAGCGCGATCAGCGCGGCCAGATAGGGCCACGGACTTCGTAGCCAGTGCCGATGCGTCCGCGTGGTGAGGATGAACACTCCGACGCCCGCGAAGAGGAACACGCCGTGCAGCTTGGCCAAGCACGCGAGACCGGTGGCGACGCCTGCCAACAGCCACCAGCGCGGCGCAGACGGCGCATCTCCGAACAGCGCACGCGACAGACAGCACACCGCCGCGAGCATGGCCGCAAGCAGCGGCCCATCGGGCAACACCATGCTGCCGCTCGTCCAGCCGAGCACGGGTGCGAGCGCGATGGCGATTGCCGCATAGAGACCGGCGCGCGGACCATAGAGGAAGCGTCCGGCATCGAACGCCAACCACGCACTCACAGCGCCCAGCAGAATGAACGGAAACCGCACTGCCAGTAAGCTTTCCGAGCCGAACAGTTTGGCTGCACCGCCGGCCAGCCACCACGCGAGCGGCGGATGATCGAAGGTACTCAGCGCCCACACACGAGACGTCGCGACGGTGTAGGATTCGTCGATGCCGAGCCCGATCGTTGCAGCCAACACGACACGTGCGAGCGTGGTCCCCACGATCAACGCGAGCAGGCCGCGCAGTGCCGCCGCCTCGCCCGTGTTGGCGCTGAGATTGGCGATCACTTGCGCCACAGCAGTTGGTTCGACAGCGTGAAATTCCACACCGCGCCGATGACGGAGCCGATCAGCCCGACGCTGAGCCAATGCGGATACGCCGTGAACAGCCAATTGGCGACACCGATGTTGCTCAACGCGCCGATGCTGCAGATGACATAGAACCCAAGCAGCGCCTTGAACGCGCGCAGCCCGCGCAAGCGCCGGTCGCGATAGGTGGTGGCGTTGTTCAAGAAAAAGTTCGACGTCATGGCGACGAGGGTCGCGCCGGCCTGCGCCTGTCCGAACGTCAACTGCGTCGGCCGCAACAAGGCGAGCGCCGCCAGATGCACGAACACGCCGGCAGCACCGATGATGGCGAAGCTCAGGAAGCGCACGGGCACGACGCCGCCGGTGATCTTGGAGACGATGAGACCGAGAAAATCGAGGATGTTCTGCGTATCGAATTTCGACGCACCTTCCTGGCGCGCGGCAAACGTATAGGTGACTTCCTCGATCTTCAGTTTCCCGCGCGCGGTGGCGAGAATGTCGAACAGGATCTTGAAGCCTTCGGACGCGAGGCCCGGGGCCAGCGGCACGAACGCCGCGCGGCGGATCATGAAGAAGCCGCTCATCGGATCGGTGACGGAAACGCCAGTGGCAAAGCGCGCGAGCCCGGTCGACAGACGGCTGGCGAAGCTGCGGAAGGCTGAGAAACCCTCGGTG
>JANLYD010000106.1:0-3870 GCA_031365465.1 Hyphomicrobiaceae bacterium | reverse complement strand
GAGTTTGCCGGCGTCGGTCGGCGTTTCGCTCGCGAACCCGGATCGGCCGGTGGTCTGCTACGCGGGCGATGGCAGCGCGATGTATTCGATCCAATCGTTGTGGACGGCGGCGCACCATAAGCTGCCGCTGACGGTCGTGATCGCGAACAATGGCGGCTATCGCATCATCAAGCAGCGCCTGCGCGCGTTCCACGGCAGCGAGCGCTATGTCGGCATGGACTTCGCCGATCCGGCGGTGGATTTCACCGGCATTGCCCGCGCGCTGGGGCTTGAGGCGCAGAAGGTGACCGACCCGGTGGCGTTGCCGGAGATCTTGGGCTCCGCTTTCAATTGTCCCGGCGCGAAGTTGATCGAGGTGGTGGTGGACGGTCGGGTGTGAGTTTATCGCGCATATGTCGCGAAACTCATTTCGCGGTGCGCAGAGTGTTCGACAACCAGCTATAGTCATCGGACCCGCTCTTGGAACCGGCTACCCTATGATCCTCGGCATCGGCAACGACATCATCGATATCCGGCGCATCGAGCGGTCGATCGAGCGGTTCGGCGACCGGTTCCTGCAGCGTATCTTCACAGTCACCGAACGGGCGAAGTCGGACCGCCGCGCCAATCGCGCGGCGTCGTACGCCAAACGGTTCGCGGCCAAGGAGGCGTGCTCGAAGGCGCTGGGTACCGGGCTCCGGCGCGGCGTCTATTGGCGCGACATGGGCGTGGTGAACTTACCATCGGGCCGGCCAACCCTGGTCTTGACCGGCGGCGCACTCAAGCATTTGCAACGCCTGACGCCACCCGGTCACCGGGCGCAGATCGATCTGACCATTACCGACGATTTCCCCCAGGCGCAGGCCGTTGTGATTATTTCCGCCGTACCGCACCCGTAAGTTGGGCCACGGACGCAGCTTTGGCCGCAGTCGAAACACGGGTGTGGCCCCGAAATACCACTTTGCGCGGCAGAATAGCACATCGTCCGGCCATTCTTGAGGTTTGCCTGAGGTTTGATTGCGACGGGCCTATGAAACGGCTATAGCACCTGAGAAATCGATGCGGGTACGCACCTCGGCGGGTGCCTGCAGGGCATGGGCCACTGGAAGTATTTGGGGGCCGACCCGGCGCCCGGTTGATATATCGGCGCCACAAGGAGCCCTGAATGAGTTTGAAAACAGAGGCGAAAGACCGGACGGGACCGAATTCGGGCCGCACGGCATCGTCATCCGACGACGGCGGCATGCGCGAAACCGCCAAGATCATCGTCCAGGCGCTGGCGCTCGCCATGATTGTGCGGATCTTTTTGTTTCAACCGTTCAATATTCCGTCGGGCTCGATGAAACCGACGTTGCTGGTCGGGGACTACATTTTTGTCTCCAAACTGGCTTACGGCTACAGCCGTTACTCGTTCCCGTTCGGCGTCGTGCCGTTTGCCGGGCGCGTGCTGGCGTCCGAACCAACGCGCGGCGACGTGATCGTGTTCAAATTACCGAGCGACAACTCGACCGACTATATCAAGCGGTTGATCGGCATGCCGGGCGATGAAATCCAGATGAAAGACGGCGTACTGCACATCAACGGCCAAGCGGTACCCAAGACGTTCGTCGACGATGTGGTGCTGACCGAATGCGGTGAGCGCGCCAGTTCGTGCCGCGATGCACGTTATCGCCGATCGACCGAGACACTGCCGAACGGCGTCGTCTACACCTCATTCGCGATGACGCAGGGTGGTTACATGAACAACACCCGCACCTACAAAGTGCCGGCCGGTCACTACTTCATGATGGGCGATAACCGCGACAACTCGACCGATAGCCGCGTGCCGATGGAAGATCGCGGCGTCGGCTACGTGCCGCGGGAAAACCTGGTCGGGCGCGCCAATGTGATCTTCTTCTCGAACACGGGCGATGAGACGGCGACGCTCAGTCTGTTCAAGCCGTGGACGTGGCCAACGGGCATCCGTTTCAGCCGTTTCTTCAGTTGGGTGCGATAACGTTGTGGCGGCGGTTCGAACCACACGCGCGTTCGAGACGCGGCTCGGCTACAAGTTCAAGGATGTAACGCTGCTGGACAGGGCGCTGACGCACTCGAGTGCGCGTGCACAGCGGGCGCAAGCGTCGGGCAAGGCAGCCGGGAAGAAGGCCGCGAGGAATACGGCAGCGGGGGAGATTGGCAACAAATCCGGCAGCAAAGCCGGCGATCCGGCAGCCGGCCCACCCGGCGATAAATCCGGTGACAATGAACGCTTGGAGTTTCTCGGCGACCGCGTGCTGGGTCTCGCAGTCGCAGAGCTCCTGAACGAAACGTTCCCGGCGGCCGACGAAGGCGAGTTGGCGCGCCGCTACAACAGTCTGGTGCGCGGCGGCACGTGCGCGGAAGTGGCGCGCGCCTGGGATCTCGGCGCCCACATCAAACTCAGCGACAGCGAAGCCGAGAACGGTGGCCGCGACAAGGACACGATCCTGGCCGATGCTTGCGAGGCCATTCTGGCAGCAGTATTCTTGGAAGCGGGTTTTGACGTTGCGCGGGACGTGGTGTGCAAGCATTGGTCCAGCCGGCTCAATATTCAGCTGAAAGAGCCATACGCAGACGCCAAATCGGCATTGCAGGAATGGGCGCAGGGTCAGGGTCTGGCGCTGCCGGCCTACAAGGAAATCTCACGTGAGGGGCCGGATCATGCGCCGCTCTTCACGACCGAGGTGCGGGTCGATGCGAAACGGTTCGCGCGTGGCACCGGCGCCAGTAAACGCATCGCAGAACAGGCCGCCGCAACGAAACTATTGAATTCCGCCGGCGTTTGGAAAGAAGACACATGACTGACCCAACGCCGGTCGCGCCGGCACCCGCTCCCGAAGCAGTCGTGCCGCTGGCGGACGCGCCTGAAGCCGGGCCAGGGTTGGCCGCACCGCCAACCATTGCCGCCGCCGACCGCCGTTGCGGCTTCGTCGCCATTCTCGGCGAGACCAATGCCGGCAAGTCGACGCTGGTCAACCGGCTGGTCGGCACCAAGGTGACGATCGTCAGCCACAAGGTGCAAACCACGCGCATGCCGATCCGGGGCATTGCGATGGCCGGCGCGAGCCAACTCGTGTTCATCGATACGCCGGGCATCTTCAAGCCGCGCCGCCGTTTGGATCGCGCGATGGTGCACGCGGCCTGGGGCGGCGCCAAGGATGCCGACGCCGTCGTGCTGCTGATCGACGCGCAACGCGAGATCGATGCCGACGTAACGCGCATGGTCGAACGGCTCGGCCAGATGAAGACCACGTGTTTTCTGGCGCTGAACAAAATCGATCAGGTCGAGAAACCGAAACTGATGATGCTGGCGCAGCAGCTGAATGTGAGCGCGAATTTTTCAGCGACCTTCATGATCTCGGCTTTGAAGGGGAGCGGCGTGGATCATCTGAAAGCCGCCCTCGCCGCCGCCGTACCGCAAGGGCCGTGGCACTATTCGCCCGACGACGTGACCGATCTGCCGTTGCGTCTGCTCGCCGCCGAGATCACGCGCGAAAAACTGTACGCCCGCCTGCACGACGAGTTGCCCTACGCGACCACGGTCGAGACGACGATGTGGACCGATCTGAAGAAGAAGGGCGTGCGCATCGAGCAGACCATCTTCGTCGAGCGAGACAGCCAGAAGAGCATCGTGCTCGGCAAGGGCGGGCGCGCGATCAAGCAGATCTCGATGGAGAGCCGTACGGAGTTGACTGAGATCATGGAGCGCGATGTGCACCTGTTCCTGTTCGTCAAGGTGCGCGAAGGCTGGGAACACGATCCCGAACGCTATCGCGAGATGGGGTTGGAATTTCCAAGCGAATGAGTGATCGTCACTCTGCATGTGGCGCGACCGTTACCCGGTGGGGTTCTGCGGCGAGCGTTCTCGTGATG
>JANLYD010000075.1:0-8122 GCA_031365465.1 Hyphomicrobiaceae bacterium | reverse complement strand
GAAAGCTGCGGTCAATGCACGCCCTGCCGCAACGGCACCGAAAAGGCCGTCAAGATGATGCAGGCACCGAACTGGAACCTCGACGTGCTCGGCGACCTGGCGCAAGTGATGGCCGACGCATCCATCTGTGGCTTAGGCCAGGCCGCCGCCAACCCGATGAAGTCAGTCATTAAGTATTTCCCCGAGGATCTCCGATGACCGTTGCCGCCAAGCCAACTGTTCAGATCGACAACGACCGCGTGCGCGTCACGGAATGGCGCTTCGCTCCGGGCGCTGAAACAGGCTTTCATACCCACGGCATGGATTACGTGGTGGTGCCGCTCGGCGATGGCCGTCTCAAGTTGGTCGATGGTCAGGGTAAAGAATCTTTCGCCGACCTCAAGCATGGCGTTTCATACACGCGCGCAACCGGCGTCCATCACAACGTCATCAACGCCAACACCTACGAATTCGCCTTCGTCGAAATCGAGCTGAAAGCTTAAGCAGCGTGAAGGACCACGCGAGGACGGCACCATGACGATCATGCAGATCCAAATTCCGGACGACCTGAAAGAGGCTATCGATAAGGCGTTTCCGTCAGGAACGTTCGAGCCGGCGCTGGAGGAATGGATCAGGTCCGAAGTTGAGCGGCGTGCTGCCGATGCCCGCCGGCAACATGAAATACTTGAGGGCTTCCGCAAGCTCCGCGAAACGTCGCCGGCCATGTCCAGTGATGAAATTCGTGCCATCCGTGATGAGTTGCGCTCGTGAAGCTCGTTGTCGATGCTAGCGTTGCCGTCAAATGGATCTTGAATGATCCGGTTCGAGAGCCGGATACCGCCGTTTCGCTCGCGATTCTAGAAGGTATCGTAACCGGCCGACATAGATTGCTCACGCCAGCACATGCGATCGGCGAGGTGCTGGCGGTAGTTGCGAGAGGCTTCTTGCAGTCCGCCCTTGTTGCATTGTCGCAAATGCGAACTCTGAAGGCTGAAATCATCGACGACGATGTAGTGTATCGCCGTGCCGCAGAACTCTCTTATCGCCTGAAGCATCACCTATTCGACACGCTTTATCATGCCGTCGCGCTGAAAAAAGGCGCGACTCTGGTGGCTGCTGATGAACGTTATTTCGGTGTCGCGTCGCACGACGGCGCCATCCAGCGACTATCGACATTCTCGCCGAACTGACTTCGGTCAAACACATCTCCTCACGTCGTACGCCACCGGATCCCGCCCCATGACCACGCAGCCCATCTTCTTCACGCTCGACGGCAAGACGGTCGAAGCGGCACCCGGTGAAACGATCTGGCAGGTCGCGCAGCGGCACGGCACGACCATCCCGCATCTCTGCTGGCATCCGGCGCCCGGTTATCGCGCCGACGGCAACTGCCGCGCCTGCATGGTCGAAGTCGAAGGCGAGCGGGTGCTGGCCGCCTCCTGCCAGCGCAAGCCTGCAGCCGGCATGAAGGTCAACACCGCGAACGACCGCGCCAAAAAATCGCGCGAGATGGTGTTCGAACTGCTGGCGGCCGACCAGCCCGCGCGCGACACCAGTCATGATCAGACGTCGAAATTCTGGACCTGGATCGACCAGATGGGCGTCGCGCCCGTATCGCGCCTGCCTGCTGGCGAAAAGCCGAAATCTGACACCACCCATGCGGCTATCTCCGTCAATCTCGACGCCTGCATTAATTGCGGCTTGTGCGTCCGCGCCTGCCGCGAGGTTCAATCCAACGACGTGATCGGCATGGCCTATCGCGGCGCGAGTTCCAAAGTCGTCTTCGACTTCGACAAGGGCATGGGCGACAGCACCTGCGTCGCTTGCGGTGAGTGCGTGCAAGTGTGCCCCACCGGCGCGCTGATGGAATCGTCGCTGCTCGACAAAGCCAGCCAGAAGCGCGTCGTGCAGGTCGACAAGTCAGTCGATACGCTCTGCCCCTATTGCGGCGTCGGTTGCCAGACCACCGCGCACGTGAAGGACGACAAGATCGTCGCCGTCGATGGCCGAGATGGGCCAGCCAACCAGAACCGCCTGTGCGTCAAGGGCCGCTTCGGCTTCGATTACATCCATCACGCCGACCGCCACAAAAAGCCGCTCATCCGTCGCGACGGCGTGGCCAAAGACGCCAACATGGACCTCCGGTCGTCCGACTGGTCGACCGTGTTCCGCGAAGCCACCTGGGAAGAAGCGCTCGACAAGGCAGCCAGCGGCCTCAAAGCGATCCACGCCAAGCACGGCGGCAAGGCGATGTCCGGGTTCGGCTCGGCCAAAGGCTCCAATGAAGAAGCCTACTTGTTCCAGAAATATATCCGCCAGGGCTTCGGCACCAACAACGTCGATCACTGCACCCGGCTCTGCCACGCCTCCTCAGTTGCAGCCTTGATGGAAGGCTTGAGTTCCGCCGCCGTCACCGCGCCGTTCACCGCTGCGAAAGATAGCGACTGCATCATCGTCATCGGCGCACGCCCGGCAGAAAACCATCCCGTCGCCGCCACCTATCTGAAGAACGCAGCCAAGCGCGGCGCAAAACTCATCGTCATGGATCCGCGCGGACAGAGCCAGGGCATCTCGCGCTACGCCAGCCACATCCTGCAGTTCACGCCCGGACGCGACGTCGCTCTGCTGAATGCCATGCTGCACACCATCATCGAGGAAGGCCTCGCCGATGTGCAGTACATCCAGGCCATGACCGAAGGCTACGAGGGCCTCAAGGATGGCGTCAAAGACTTCGCGCCGGAAAAGATGGCCGAAATCTGCGGGATCGCCGCGCCGACCATCCGCGAAGTCGCCCGCATCTATGCCCGCTCGGAAGCCTCGATCATCTTCTGGGGCATGGGCGTCTCGCAGCACACCCACGGTACCGACAACGCGCGCTGTCTGATCGCACTCGCGCTCATCACCGGCCAGACTGGTCGTCCCGGCACAGGCCTACATCCCCTGCGTGGCCAGAACAACGTGCAAGGCGCGTCCGATGCCGGCCTCATCCCCATGTTCTATCCGGATTATCGCAGCGTCGAAAATCCCGCCATCTTTGCTGAATATGAAAACTTCTGGGGCACCAAGCTCGAGCACAAGCGCGGCCTGACCGTCGTCGAGATCATGCACGCCATCCACGACGACGTGATCAAGGGCATGTACGTGATGGGCGAAAACCCCGCCATGTCCGACCCCGATGTGCAACACGCTCGCGAGGCGTTGGCCAAGCTCGAGCACCTGGTGGTGCAGGACATCTTCCTCACCGAAACCGCCTGGCACGCCGACGTCATCTTGCCGTCTTCGGCACACGCCGAGAAGTGGGGCACCTTCACCAATACCAATCGCCAGGTACAACTCGGTCGTCCCGTTGTTCCCGCACCCGGCGAAGCACGCCAGGATTGGGAGTTGATCTGCGATCTCGCCAACCGCACCGGCCTCGCATGGTCCTACAAGGACGTCGGCGAAGTTTTTACCGAAATGGCCGGCGTCATGCCCTCGCTGAAGAACATCACCTGGGAACGGCTCAATCGCGAAGGCGTCGTCACTTATCCGTGCGATGCAGCCGACCTGCCCGGCAACGAGATCATCTTCTCGCATTCGTTCCCGACCGCCTCCGGTCGCGCCAAGATCGTGCCGACCGAATTGCGTGCGCCCGATGAAATGCCTGACGCCGAATATCCGATGGTGCTGACGACTGGCCGTATGCTGGAACATTGGCACACCGGATCGATGACGCGTCGCGCCACCATGCTTGACGCGCTGGAACCGGAAGCCATCGCCGGCCTGCATCCACGCGAAGCCGAGCGCCGCGGCATCGAAGCAGGCGATTGGATAACGGTCGCAACACGGCGCGGTGCGGTCGAAGTGAAAGCGCGCCTTGATCGCGATGTCGCCGAAGGCATGGTGTTCATGCCGTTCGCGTTCGCCGAAGCGCCCGCCAACATGTTGACCAACCCGCAGCTTGATCCGATGGGCAAAATCCCGGAATTCAAGTACTGCGCGTGCCGCATCGACGTCATGAAAGCCGCAGTGGCAGCCGAATAAGACGCTGATGCGTCGATACATGGTGATAGCCTGCCGCATTGGGTTGCGGCTGGATGCCTATCCGCGAATGAATCCATGTGACGAGTGATTCGCAAACTTTCGCGGGAAAAAACACGTGGCCCAGTCGAATGATCACGCAGCCGCGGTGTCGGCCAGCGTGCCCGAACTGAACCGTGATGTGTCGAGCGCCGCTATCGGCGTGGCGATGCACACAGTAGCGCTCGTGTCCGCGCTCTCGTTCGCACTCGCGCTTAAGCTTGGATTGCAAACTCATGTCGGCCTGGTGCCACAACAGTCGGCAATCGCAGCCGGCGTGGTCTTCTCCGGGCTTGTCGCTTTGCACCTCATTCTGCAACCGAAACCGGTACGCCAGGCACCAGCCCTGCAACTTGAATCGCAGCGTCGCAAGCACTCCGCGTCGGCCCCCCAAACCTCGGCTGACACCACCGGCAACGACGGTCCGATCGCACTCCATACGGCGCACCACGTTCCCTCCACAGTCCTGCCGCAAGCGGGACAGCCGTTGCCCATGCGCGCCTCAAATCACGAGCAGACCATTGCGCAGCGGCCCGCGATGCAAGGCCTCGAACACCTGCAAAATCTTGTCGCCGCGTTGGCGCAACAGACGCCCGGACCAAAGGCCGCGACGCCTGACCCTGACGCCGTGCAAGCTGAAACCGCGGTGGCTTGGGCCGAATATGTCGCCAGCCGTTCCAAGTCGACGGCGTCGCACGACCCGGCGGACATCTTGAAGAGCGCGGCGCGTACCATGGCCTTCGACAGCCCCGCGCCCCGGCACCTGCCCCGGTCGACCCACGGCATGGCCGCGCAGTTGACCGACGCTTTGGCGGCAGAGCGATTGACGATCTATCTCGAGCCCATTCAGCAGATCGAATACGACCGCCCCCGTCATTACGAAGTTTCCGTGCGTTTCAAAGATGCGGCGGGCACCGAGTTGCCGCACGACGAGATCCTGGCCGCAGCGAGGGACGTCGGACTGCTTCCGCGCGTCGACGCGGCAGTGCTGCCTCGCGCAGCCCGCATCGCGCAGCACTTCCAGTCGCGTGGCCGCGATACTGAAATCTTGGCGCATGTGCATGGCGCGTCCCTTCCCGACCAGGACTTCCGCGCCGAAGTGACCGCCGCCACCATCGCCGCCGACGGCGCTGCACTGATGCTGTCGTTCGAACAGAGCGACGTGCGCGCCTTCGGGCCCATCCACTGGGAGATTCTGTCCACTATCGCCGACATGGGGCTGCGCTTCGCCATCGAAGGCGTGACCGATCTGGACATGGACTTCGACGCATTGAAGTCGCGTGGCTTCGACTTCGTGAAGCTCGATACCGAGGTGCTGGTACGCGGCCTGCCGACCACGGGTGGCCTAGTCGCCGCCGCCGACGTCTGCGGTCATTTGGGTTCGGCCGGTTTGGCGCTCATCGTCAATCACATCGACGATGAACAAGCGCTCGCCCGCATTCTGGGCTTCGGCGTGTTGTTCGGCCAAGGCGCACTGTTTGGCACCAGGCGCGCCGTTCGCTCCGACATCCTCACTTCCTCAGCCGCTGCCTGAACGACTGCGATTGTCGCGCTCATCTCCATTTGCTATCGCCCGAGTGCGGTTGTGCGCCGCGTGGAGAGATGGGCATGCAGGGTAACGGGGAAACAGCGATAATTGCCGCCATGGACGCCGTGGCTCCTCGTCCGGCAGCATGGATCTGCGACATCTGGGGCGTCATTCACAATGGCGTGGCGGCCTACCCCGCGGCAGTTGCCGCCTGCACTGCGTTTCGCGCAGCAGGTGGGCACATCGTTTTTGTCACTAACGCACCACGGCCATCCACGGGCGTCGTGGCCCAACTCGACGCGCTCGGCGTACCCAGATCCGCCTACGATGTCGTCCTCACGTCGGGCGATGTGACGCGTGAACGCCTTGCCGAATGGCGCGGCGTGCCCACGCTTCACATCGGCCCACAACGCGACTTGCCCTTGTTCGAGGGCCTCGACATCCCCTTGGCGGACATCGATGTCGCCGAACGCATTTTGTGCTCAGGGCTCTACGACGATACGACGGAGACGCCGGAACACTATCGGCAAAGATTGCAGGTGCTGGCTGCGCGCAAGGTGCCGATGCTCTGCGCCAATCCCGACATCAAGGTCGATCGCGGCGGCCAGATCATTTACTGCGCAGGTGGTGTCGCAGCGCTTTACGAACACCTCGGCGGCACCGTCGCCTACGCCGGCAAACCTCACCCGCCGGTGTACAAAACCGCACGGCGCATCATCGCGGGGTTGGCTGGCTGCGAAGTCGGCAGCGGCGACATCATCGCTATCGGCGACGGCATTCACACCGACATTCCCGGCGGCATCGCCGATGGCTTGCGCACCGTCTACGTATCGAGCGCCATCCACCTCGACGCTCCGATGACGCCGGAAGCACTCGCCGCGCTTTTTCCCGCCGCAGCCGATCGCCCAGATTACGCAATGGAGCGGTTTTGTTGATTGTCCGTCAGGTCAGCGCGATACACGCGAACGCCACTCGCGCATCCGTCGGCACGCCGAAACGTGCGGTGTGCCGCGCCGGCAGACCGCCCGGAAAATGTTTGATGTATTCCTCGTTGCAGGCCGTGTAATCGGCGGGATCGCTGATCAACATCGTTACCTGCACGATGCGCTCGAACCCGCTTCCCGCATCAGTGAGAATTGATCGCAAGAGTGCCAATGCGTTGCGCACCTCGTCTTGCGCCGTCGCGCCACGCAGGATGCCGCGTGCAGGATCGTGCGGCGCCGAATGACCGGATACGAAGACCATCCCGTTTGCGCGCACCGCCCGGCTGAACGGCCGCGCCGAGCCCGCCTCCGGCTGTTGGATAAAGTCGATCATCCCGCAGGCATGCCCGTTTCAACCAGCCGCGCCCAATAGCTGACGCCGTGCGGGATGGCCGCGTCGTTGAAGTCGTACGCTGGGTGATGGCATGCGGCGGTATTGCCGTTGCCGAGCAGGATCATGTTGCCCGGCCGCGATTCGAGCATGAACGAGAAATCTTCCGCGCCCATGATCGGCGTGACGTTCGGCTCGACTTTATCTTTGCCCACGATCTCGGCTGCGACCTTGACGGCGAAATCGGTCTCACGCGAATGGTTTACCGTCACTGGATACATGCGCACGTAATCCACATGGGCGACGGCCCCATAGGCAAGCGCTATTCCTTTGGCTGTCTCGACGACGCGCGTCTCCAACAGATCCCGCACCTCAGGTGCCAGCGAGCGCACCGTCCCCAATAAAGTCGCCGTCTGCGGAATGACGTTGCTGACATGCCCGCCGTTGAACGCGCCAACCGTCACCACGCCCGATTTCAACGGATCGAGATTGCGCGAAACGATCGACTGCAACGCCAGCAGAATGTTGGCCCCGACGACCAGCGTGTCGACGCCTTTGTGCGGCTCGGCAGCATGCGAGCCCTTGCCCTCGAGTTTGATGGTGAACGAATCCGACGATGCCAGTTGCGCGCCCGTGCGCGTCGCGAACATGCCGACGGGAAGCCCCGGCGCGTTGTGCATTCCATAGACCTCCTGCACGCCCCAACGGTCCATCATCCCATCGTCGACCATGGCCTTTCCACCAGCGCCACCTTCCTCCGCGGGCTGGAAGATCAACACGGCCGTGCCGTCGAAATTGCGGGTGTCGGCAAGATATTTGGCAGCACCCAGCAGCATTGCCGTGTGCCCGTCATGGCCGCACGCGTGCATTTTGCCCTTGACCTTCGACGCATAGGGCAGCCCGGTGATCTCTTCGATCGGCAGCGCGTCCATATCCGCCCGGAGGCCGATGACCCGTCCCGAACCGGTGCGCTTGCCCTTGATGATGCCGACGACGCCCGTGCGCCCGATCCCCGGGACCACCTCATCGCAGCCGAAAGCCTTGAGTTTCTCAGCCACCGAACCGGCCGTGCGGTGCACGTCATAGAGCAGTTCTGGATTCTCGTGCAGGTCGCGGCGCCAGCCTGTGATCTCTTCGTGCAGCGAGGCGACATGGTTGATGATCGGCATGATCTGGCACTTCCGTGGACAAAAAGGGGCGCCTGCGAGGAGAACGGGCGGGCAGAAACGCGGCTGTGTGGAT
>JANLYD010000069.1:0-5385 GCA_031365465.1 Hyphomicrobiaceae bacterium | reverse complement strand
CCTGCCAATCGCGAGCGCCATCGCCAATGCCATCGAGGATGCCGTCGGCGTGCGCATCACGGAGCTGCCGATCACGCCCGAGCGTGTGCTGGCAGCGCTCGATCAAAAGAATGGCGTCCGGCGGGAAACACGATAGACTTCGTTACGCGTCGAATGACAAATCCTGGGGAGGACCAAACATGACGTCCACAAACAAACTATCGCGTCGGCGCCTGTTGGCGACGACCGGCGCCGCAGCCGCCGCATCGGCCCTCGGCTTTCCGTCCGTCCTGCGCGCCCAGACAGCCGCACTGAAAGTCGGCGTCATCCTGCCGCTGTCCGGCGTGATCTCGTTCCCCGGCATTGCCACACGGCGCGGCACCGAACTGGCCGTCAAGATGTTTGCCGACGACGGCACCAAGCTCGATGTGACTTTTGTCGACAGTGAGTCGAAGCCGGAAAACGGTCGCATCGCGGCTGAAAAACTTATTCGGGACGGCTGCAGTGTGATCGTCGGCGCCTGGGATTCGGGCGCGACAATCTCTGCCGCTCAGGCTTGCGAGGCTGCGAAGGTGCCGCTGATCGTTAACGTCGGGTCGGCGCCACAGATCACCGAGCAAGGCTTCACGCAGTTGTTCCGCAACTTCCCGCCCTCGAACGAGATTGTCGGCAAGGGCGTGCAACTGTTCAAGGATCTGCCGCGCACAGCCGGCTTCGAGCCGAAGACAGCCGTAGTCATGCACGTTAACGACACATTCGGTGTTGCGACGGGTGGAGCTGTCAAGTCCGTGTGGGAGACGTTGAACGTCGACATAAAAATTCTCGATGTCATCAGCTATGATCTCCGCGCCCGCGACCTCTCGGTCGAAGTGGCCAAGGCCAAAGCAACTGGTGCCGATCTCGTTTGCCCGATCACACGCGTCAACGATGCCATCTTGATCGTGCGTGAGATGATTAAACAGGACTACAATCCCATGGCCATCTATGGCCCGAGTTCGCCGGGCCCCTATGAAAAGGCCTTCACGGATGCGCTTGGCAAGCATGCCGACGATTATCTGACATCCGTACCCTGGTACGATCCGTCGAAGCCGATCACCAAACGCGTGCTCGAAGCCTGGAACAAGGAGTTTGCCGGTCAGCGCTTCGAGCTCAACTCGGGCTTTGGTTGGGAGAGCATCCAAATCGTGGTCGACGCATTCAAGCGCGCGGGCTCGACAAAACCAGCCGACCTGCACACAGCCCTTAAGTCGGCCAGCATCGCCGATCACCCGATGTACGGCGGGCCAATTGCATTCGACGCCAAGGGCCAGAACGTCAACATCGGCATTCCCCTGTTGCAGAACCAGGGCCAGGAACCGGTGGTCATCGCGCCGAATGCCATCGCGCAGGGCAAAGCGAAACTGCCGATGACCAAGTGGGCGGCGCGCGGCTGAGCCCGATGGTGTCTGACCGCCGGTCAGACACCTGCCAACCTGGGCTGAACCAAAGCACCGTCAATGTTCGATCTCTATACCAACGTGCTCCTCAACGGCCTGATGATCGGCGCCATCTATGCGCTGATCGCGACAGGGCTGAACGTCATCTTTGGCGTCATGAAGGTGGTCAATTTCGCACACGGCGAGCTGGTCGTGATCGGCATGTACATCGGCTATGCGCTTTGGAAGTACGCGGCACTGTCGCCGATCGCGACCGTGCCCATCGCCATGCTCAGCATGTTCGCGTTGGGCTACGGCTTCCAGCGCGCCCTCGGCAACGCTTTCGTCGATCGCCCGCAACATATCCAATTCGTGCTCTACATTGCGCTCGCCATGATCATCACCGGGATGCACGCGGTCATTTTCGGCCCCGACCCGCGCGGCATTCAAAGTGCCGCCAGTTTCGCCGTGTATCGCATCGGCCCGCTGCGCCTCGATGCCGTACGGCTGCATGCAGCACTCGCGTCGCTCGTCATCGTTGCAGCGCTTTGGGCATGGCTGCGCTACAGCCTAATGGGCAAGTCGCTTCGGGCAGCTGCTGACAACTTGATCGGCGGCCGCGCCATCGGCATCCGCATCAATCACGTGTTCGCCGTCACAGCGGGCATCGGCGCAGCTTGCGCTGGAGCCGCCGGGGCGCTGATCGCGCCGCTCTACGATGTCAACCCATACCTCGCCGGCGAGTTTACGTTGACCGCGTTCATTATCGTCATCGTCGGCGGGCTCGCAAGCCTGCCAGGCGCGTTGCTCGGCGGCTTGGTTGTCGGCATGTCAGAGGCCTTGGCAGCCTTGTTGATCACACCATCGGCCAAGAGCTTGTTCAGTTATGGCCTGTTGATCGCCGTGCTGTTGCTGCGGCCCGAAGGTCTACTCGGCCGCCGCGAAGGACACGCATGAGCGAGACGTTGCGTCGACGTCAGACAATCGCCGCCGCTGGCCTCACGCTGGTGTTGCTGGCGTTGCCGCTGGTCGCGTCCGACTTTCATTTGTCCCTCCTAGGCCTGATCTTCTTGCATGCCATCGTCGGCATCGCTTGGAACCTGATGATGGGCTTTGCTGGTCAACTCTCGCTCGGCCATGCGCTCTACTTCGGCGTCGGCGCTTATGTCGTGGCACTCCTGTCGGAGCGGTTCGGCATATCGCCCTGGATCGGCATGGTGCCGGCCTTCATCATACCAGCATTCCTCGGCATCCTGATCGGCGCACTCGGCTTTAACTTTTCCGTGCGCGGCGTCTACTTCGCGCTGCTGACAATCGCGTTCGCCGAATTTGCGCGCATTCTGTTCGAGCACTGGGACTACGTCGGCAAGACCAGCGGCTATTTCTTTGCCGCCCTGACGCCGCGCAACCGCCCGCTCGTCAGCCTGCGCGGCGGGGCGATGTTTTTCTACTATGCGCTGCTCATCACAATGGTTGCCGCATGGGTTCTGTCGAGCGGACTGGTCAACAGCCGGGTCGGCTATTTCTGGCGCGCCATTCGCGAGGATGAAGACGCAGCGCGCGCCCTTGGCGTACAGACCCTGCGCATGAAACTACTTGCCGTCGGCGTCAGCGGCGGCATCACAGGCATCGCCGGTGGTTGGTTCGCGCTGATCAACGGCAGCCTGTTTCCCGACAGCGTGCTTGGCATGCGCGTTAGCATCGACTTCATCGTGGCACCCATCGTCGGCGGGCTCGGCACGCTGTTTGGGCCGATTCTTGGGGCATTTATCGTCGTTCCGTTGAACGAACTCTCGCGCGATCTCACGCAGTCGAGCGGCATTAGCGGGTTGAACCTGTTGATCTACGGTGTGCTGCTGATGGTGATCATCGTGTTCGCGCCGCAGGGCTGCTGGCCCTGGATTGCACGCCGGCTCGGCCTCGCGGCCTCTGACAAGCGCGGGGGTGGCACGACATGACGACGCCCGCCGTTTCCCACGGTCCTTGCCTTGAAATCCGCGGTCTGACCAAACGCTTCGCCGGCCTCACGGCTGTGGATGACGTTAGTTTCACCGTCGCGCGCGCTTCGATCACCGCCCTCATCGGCCCCAATGGCGCAGGCAAGACGACGTGTTTCAACATGATCGCAGGCGCGACCAAACCGAGCAACGGGCAGGTCCTGTTCGAAGGCCAGAACGTCTCAGGCCGTGCTCCGGAAGAACTCTGCCGCCTCGGCGTCGCGCGCACATTCCAGATCGTCCGGCCGCTGACGGGCATGAGCGTGCTCGACAATGTCGTGGTTGGCGCTCTCCTGCATGCAGCGACAATGGCCGACGCACGGCTTGCGGCGCAGGACCTGCTTGAACGGGTCGGGCTTACGGCGAAGGCGAACCAGCTCGCATCGTCGCTGACGTTGCCGGACCGTAAAATGCTGGAACTCGCCAAGGCGCTGTCGACGCGGCCGCGGCTGCTGATGCTGGATGAGGTCATGGCCGGTCTGCGTCCCGCCGAGGGCGAGCGCATCGCCGGCGTACTGCGCGCGTTGAACGGCGGCAGCATGACCATTCTGCTGATCGAACATGTCATGCGCATTGTCATGCGCCTGGCACAGCACGTGGTCGTGCTGCATCATGGCGCCAAGATCGCCGACGGCAGTCCGGCCGACGTTGTTGCCGATCCGCGTGTGCTTGAAAGTTATCTCGGCCGGAAGGTTCTGCCCGTATGACGACGCTGCTCGAAATCGTCGATCTTCGTGCGGGATACGGTGGCGCGCGCGTGCTGGACGGCGTCTCGATCACTGTTGGCAAAAGCGAAACCATCGCCGTCGTCGGCAGTAACGGCGCGGGCAAGACGACGCTCATCCGGACGATCGCTGGCATGGTGCCGGCGACCGGCGGTTCGGTTCGCTTCAATGGCCAGGACATCACCAACTGGTCCAGCGACCGGATCTGCGAACTGGGCCTCGCGCAAGTCCCAGAGGGGCGGCAATTGTTTGGCGGCCTGAGCGTCGAGGACAATCTCCAACTTGGCGCTGTATTGCGCCGGGCACACGCCCGCAGCACCGAGACCTATGCGCGTGTGATGGACATCTTCCCGAAATTGAAAGAGAGGCGGGCGCAGCTTGCCGGCACTCTGTCCGGCGGCGAGCAGCAGATGGTCGCGATCGGACGCGCTTTGTTGGCCGATCCTGTCTTGATCATGTTCGACGAGCCGTCGCTCGGTCTTGCGCCGGTCATGGTGGAACTGATGTTCGAGACCATCCAGGTGTTGGCGCGGGATGGTATGAGCATCCTGCTTGTTGAACAGAACGTCGCTGAATCGCTCACACATTCGGCGCGTGCCTATGTGCTCGAAGACGGCGAGGTGGTTCTGGAAGGCGTAGCGGCAGCACTCATGTCGGACCCACGTGTGCGCAAGGCATACCTTGGACTTTGAAATCGACGCGGGACCGATGGAGTGTAGCTCAGGCCGAGACCAACACTGCGCTTGCTCCACCACGACGCCAATGTGGTGGGATTTTTGAAGCAATCGAGCTTACAGGTGCAGGCGGTTTCCGCATGCTGTGCGTGATCTAACTTGGACTTGGTATTGGGTTCGGTTTTCTTCAAGACGCGGGCCGGGACCGCGCGCGTGCATGACGGCGCTTTCGATCATGCGGCTGGTGCCGACCCTGTCGGGCCGCAGCGCCGGCGGCACTCCAGCACGGTCGGACTGGAAAGATGACCGGCGACCTGAGGAAGGCCGCCGGCCATTGTTTTCAGATCACTTCTTGTCGAACTCAGTCGCGAAGGCGCGCAGCTTCGCATCGGCCGCGATGCGCTTCAAGAAGTCGTCCGACACATAGCTCTTGACGTCCGGATTCGCAGGGATCGTTCCGACCTCGGTGATGAACTTGCCGATCTCGCTGAACCAGCCGTCAACGGTGGACGCGCCTGAAGCGCGCGCCATCATCTTCAACTGCTCGTCGAGGCCGAAAGTCGGACGCAGCGCGAACTCCTGGTCCATCGCGCGT
>JANLYD010000067.1:0-43338 GCA_031365465.1 Hyphomicrobiaceae bacterium | reverse complement strand
AGGAGTTCGCGCGCTACCTCGATGTCGACGACGACGGCATCCCCTACCGCACCTACCCCGGCACGCATCCCGACAAGGGCGCGTACTTCACCCGCGGCACGACGCGCGACGCGTACGCGCGCTACTCGGAAGCGGGGCCGGACACACGACGCAACACACTGGTGACGCACTTCAACGCTTAGTGACGCGACGCAACAGGACAAACGCGGGACGCAACAAACTCGACAGAACCGGCGCTTGATGAGGCAGGATGAAGCCGCGCAAACCGCTCGCGCATACGCTGAAACAAATTGGCTGCTGCGGTTTGCTTGGCTGTCGTGAATTGACGCTGGAGTACGCGTTTTGGGTCATCCGCACGAAACGCAAACTTACGCGGCTGACCTGAAACCAACATCGATCCCGGTACGCATGGATCGCAATTTTTGGCGCTGACGCTACGCACGCCGACTTGACGCAACATGGTAAGCAACTTGGTACGCAACTGACATACAACCAACGCACTGCGACTCGATTTCGATCCCGAACGGTCCAACGCAACGCTTACAATTTGGGACCGCCGGCTATGAAAACTCACATCCGCTGATGTCGACCGAGAGAACTCAAACACTACGCCACCCCTCTCTTCGTCGACCGGTTCGCGGTGTGTTCCGTGAACAAGGGGACAATGCTGTTGCTTTGGGGCATCTTTGAGACTGTATTTTGCTCGACAGATGATTTTATCGTGAGCCGTTGCTGAACAGCATCGTTCTGCGTGCCCCCAAAAATAGTGTGCCGGAGCCGAAAATAGTTACCAAGTGGTTAATTACATTCAGAAATAATGTACCGTACCCGTCTCAGTGACGGAGCGTCGAACGGGCGGCCATAAAAGAAGTTATCCACAGCCCGGTCGAGACGACGGCGTTCCATCCGGCAAAAGATAGTCCGGCGAATCGCCAGCTGGCCTGATCGCACCGTATGACGCGGACCGATTTTAAGCCTTTCAGCAGGTCCGCCGGCGAATCGAGGGGCCGCAACGTGCCCGAGCAGGTCGACGGCCCCGGCCAATAGCCCCATTCTGCGCCCGCGTGGTAGCCGCCGAGCAGCGCGTTTGCCAGAAATGCGAGGCCAACCGTGAAAAACGCTACCCCGGCCCACGTCGTCCGTCGCGCCGACAACAACGTCAGGGCGCCGAACAATGCGGGGATGCCGGCATAATAGGCGTAGCGTTCTTTGAGGCAGAGTTCGCAGGGCTCCAGCCCGCCCAGATACTCGAACGCGAGTGCCGCCAGAATGATGCCGGCCGCTGTCAGCAGGGTCAATGCACCGAGCCGGTAGGCGTCGTCGTGGGCAGAATGGGCGACGGAATTTGTGAAACGCACCAGACAACCTCGTCAGAGTATGCAGCAACGCCTCGCGCGCCGCAGACTCCTACACCAAAAACTTCAACACCACGAACCCGCCGACGAGAGCTACGACGAACGCCGTCGTCACCAGCGTCAGCCGCTTCTCTACGAAGTGGCGAATGGGTTCGCCAAAGAAATACAGCAGACCCGCCACCAGGAAGAAGCGTGCGGCACGGGCAATGATGCTGGCACCGATGAACGCCGGCAGGTTCATGCCAGCCCAACCGGCAGAAATCGTCAGCAACTTATAGGGGATCGGCGTCATGCCTTTGATCAGCAAGATCTCGACACCGTAGTCTACGAACAGCTGCTTGAACTGCGCGAGTTTCGGCCCGAGGCCGTAAAACTCCAGGATCGGTTTGCCGATGGAATCGAGCAGATAATAGCCGATTGCATATCCCACCACGCCGCCCAGCACGGACGCAACCGTCGCAATGGTGGCAAACCACCACGCCTTTTCGCGCCGCGCCAGCACCATCGGCATCAGCATCGCATCCGGCGGAATTGGGAACATCGAACTTTCGAGAAACGATATCAGCGCCAACGCCCACGGCGCGTTGTTACCGGCCGCCATGCGCATCATCCAGTCGTACATTTTACGCATACATTGAATGCCTCGGCCGGCGCGCGCACGCGGCGGTAAACTGCAAACTCAGCAACAGCAGTCGATCAAACTTTAGCGCCGGCCAACTCGTGGTGGCGGCGCAGTGCGGCGGCCGGGTTGGCGTAGGCCTCTTGCCGCTCCACGCTCCAATAACGCAGGTCGCCTATCGCAATGACGTCGCCCGTGACCGCGCAGCGGACGAAGTCACCGGTTCCGACGACTTGGTACTCGCCGTCGAGGTAACGGACATTGGCTTCGCCCTTGAGGCCGAAAAAGCGTTCGATGCGGTTCATGACAGGCAAACCTCGGAAGATCGGGCAGCAACTCTAAGTCTGGCGCGTAGCAAGCTCCTAGCAAGGTCTGACCGATCAGAAAAGTGATCCTTGCGAGCCGCCCCCCGGCTGCGTCTTTTTAGGCGCCGAACGTGACGAGACGGCTTTCTGTGTCGGCGGCGTCGGTCGAACCGGTCCCCCATCACCCGATGTCTGCACCTCGACGCGGCCATCCGCGAACTCGACCTGCAGCTGGACGCCGGCAGCGATGCCTTGCGCTTGGCGAACCGCCCGTCCGTCGGCATCCCGTACAACAGCGAAACCGCGCCGCAGCACACTCTGATAGCTGAGGCTGCCCAGCATGTTGCCCTGCGCTTGCAAAAGCGCCCGCCAGCGGTCCAACCGATTGAGCACGAGCCGAGGCGACAGCCGGCCTGACACGCGTTCGAGCCGCATCCGCCGCCCACTCGTCAACCGACCCAAAGCATTGGCGCCGCGATGCCAAACCAGATGCACGCGTTTCTCGGCGATCTCGACGCGCTGGCGCAGCAGACGAACCTGCAAACGGGGGGCAATTTTGGTCAAGCGCTGCGCATGAGCGCTCGTGTTGGCTGTCAGGGCGCGGCCCAGGCGCCGCTGGACGGAATCAAATCTCTGTCGCGGCAAAGCCACGAGGTCGTGCGGCCGTGGAAGTCCGCGCGCCGCGGCCCGTAGGCCACTGCGATGGCTTTCCAGCGCGCGACGCAAGCCCACCCGCAATCGATCCGACAGCTTTGCAGTTTGATCGATCAACTCAGAATACTTAGGCACCGCCCATTCGGCAGCTTTCGTCGGCGTCGGCGCTCGCGCATCGGCCGCCAAGTCGAGCAGGGACCAGTCGGTTTCGTGACCCACTGCAGATATGAGCGGAATGGTGCTACCGGCTGCCGCGCGCACGACGATCTCTTCGTTGAAACCCCACAGGTCCTCGAGGCTGCCGCCGCCGCGAGCGACAATGATGACATCCGGCCGTGGGATCGCCCCGCCGATGCTCAAAGCATTGAAGCCGCGGATCGCATTCGCCACTTCGGCCGCGCACGTCTCGCCCTGCACGCGCACCGGCCACAGCAGCACGTGCGTCGGAAACCGCTCGTTGAACCCGTGCAGCATGTCGCGGATCACGGCCCCGGTCGGCGACGTGATGATGCCCACCACACCCGGGAAATGCGGTAGCAACTGCTTACGCGCTTCGTCGAATAGGCCTTCCTCGGCGAGCTTGCGCTTGCGCTCCTCGAGCAGCGCCATCAGCGCGCCGGCCCCGGCCGGTTCCAACGCCTCGATCATGATCTGGTACTTGGACGAGCCGGGGAACGTGGTGATCTTGCCCGTTGCAATCACCTCCAGGCCTTCCTGCGGCTTGAAGCGCAACGCACTGAACACCCCGCGCCAGACCACCGCCTCGATCTTGGATTTCTCGTCCTTCAACCCGAAATAGCAATGACCTGACGCGTGCGGTCCCCGATAGCCGGAAATCTCTCCGCGCAAACGCACGTATCCGTAGGTCGTCTCAAGCGTCTTTTTGACGGCGTTCGACAGTTCCGAAACCGTCAACTCGACGACATTCGTCCCGGCAGCGGTTGGGCGAGGCGATGCGGTCATGCGGTCATGGCACCCGAAGGTCGGTTCGGCGGCGTTTTACAATGGCCCGCACCGGCACGCCATAGGTCTCGACCATGCCGCTGCAAAACCTCGCCACACCTTGCCCACCTTGGTTAAGTATGTAACGTTTTCTCTGCGAAATTCGAGCCGATGGTTGTGAGCGTGCGATCCAGCATTGAAGCATCCGCCATAGCGGCCCGTCTCCTGGTTACGATTTGGGCTCTGATTGCAGGCTCCTGTTACGCGTCGGGCCAGGAGTTCATGACGCCAGCCGGCGCTGACTTGCCGTCAGAAACCGAGCCCGGCGACGTCAAGCCGGCTGTCCCACGCGCATCGACCGCCGAGCCGCGATCGCCAGCCGGACCGAGTGAGGCATCCGAATCGGGCGAAAAAACCGGCGCCAACTCGACCGCGCGCACAGCGTCCACGGCAGTTGCCGCAAGCCCCCACTACGCTGCCGGCATGCTCGAACTTAAACTGCGCGATTATCAAAAGGCCATCGAAGCCTTCAGCAAGGCCATTGCCGCCGCTCCTGATTTTGCAGCTGCCTATGCGGAACGCGGCCATGCCCGCATTGGAGCCGGCAACCACGAGCAGGCGGTCGCCGATCTGAACAAGGCGTTGGAGCTTTTCGGCAACAAGGTCCAACCAGCCGAACGGGCGCGGCTGACCGGCAATCGAGGTTTGGCATATTTGAGTTTGGGCAGACATACCCAAGCCATGGCCGATTTCGACCGCGCCATCGAACTCGA
Source organism: Hyphomicrobiaceae bacterium (assembly GCA_031365465.1). Lineage (GTDB taxonomy): Bacteria > Pseudomonadota > Alphaproteobacteria > Rhizobiales > Hyphomicrobiaceae > JABFRJ01. The sequence goes on along the minus strand of JANLYD010000067.1, from coordinate 38,690 downwards.
TCCGAAGTTGGCGTTTGCTTATGCCAATCGCGGCCTGAGCCAGATGCAACTCAAGCAATTCGAACCGGCGTTGCGTGACGTCGGCATGGCCATCGGGCTCAAGCCCGCCTACGACTTCGCATATCTCCTGCGTGGCCTCATTCAGATGGAGCGTAAAAGATATACCGAGGCCGCTGTCGATTTTCAGCGGGTACTCGTGACTTCGCCGGACAATCGCGGCGCGATCCTGGGGCTGCGCCAAGCGCTCATGGCCGGACGGGAGACCGAGGAGGCGGCAAGGATCCGGCTTGTGCGATCCGCCGACAGTGGTTGCGAACCGGCCTGCGCCGAATGGATCGCCATCGACGGCAAGATCGAGGCGGGCGCTGCCGAAACGCTGAAAGACTTGCTCAAGTCTATCAAGCGTCGCGTGCCGATTTTCGTCGATTCAGGCGGCGGCTCGGTCACCGACGCCATGGAGATGGGCCGCGTGATCCGGGCATCGGCACTCGATGTCGTCGTCAGCCGCACCGTCGCCGTACCGTGCGCGCGCGACGATGCCGTGTGCCGTAAGCGCACCGCCACCGGCCGCGTCCTCGGACGGCCTGTCGCCGCCGGGGCAATCTGCGCGTCGTCGTGTGGCTTCCTGTTGGCGGCTGGAACGCATCGGTACGTCGGCGGATCGACGCTGGTGGGGGTGCATCAGATCACCTCGTTCCAGACCTTCCAGAAGGTTTATCGGCAATATGAAGTGCGGCGTGCCGTGCGCGACGGCAAGATCGTCGAAGTCGATCGGCGTGTCGTATCGGAGACCCGCGGCGCCAAGCGCACCGTCCAGACGGCGACCAAGGACGAAACCTACGTCAGAATACGCAAGTACTTCAGCGAGATGGGTATTAGCGAAGCGATCATGCCGCTGTTGATCGGCGCACCTGCCAAAGGAATGCACTGGCTGACCGCTGCAGAATTGCGGGCCACCGCGCTCATGACCGACGTCGGCCAGGGGGAGCAGCTTGTGGCCAGAGGCGTCGTGCCGCGCGTTGGGCTGGATGGTGCCGCTCCGGTCGCCGCCATGCCTTCAGACGCTGCAAAACGCGTGACGACCGCTGCTGCCGCACCCTCCGACCTCGCTGCGCTCACGCGTGCCATTCAGGTCCAACTGGCGCGGATCGGTTGCGCCCCCCGGGTCGAAGACGGAAAATGGAGCGCTGGCGTCCGCCGTGCTGTGGAGCGCGTCAATATCTTGACGGGTCAGTCCCTGTCGACCTCGGCACCAGTCCCAGAAACGCTGACGGCACTCACCGCCCGCACCGGGCTCACGTGCCCGCAGGTTTGCCCGGCCGATATGATGGAATCCGGCGCCCAATGCGTGGCCAAGCCCTCGGCCGCGTCACGTCCAGGCTCAGGCACTGCGAACTGAAGGTCAGGGCCGTTTGCGTCGGCGGTTTGCGTTCGCATTTCCAGGCCACCGGGCGAAACCGCTATTTCCGGACGCGAAACCACTTCCCACGACGCCCTCAGCGCTTTAAATCGCCGCCATGAACATCCTTCTGATCGGATCGGGCGGGCGCGAGCACGCATTGGCATGGGCAATCGCTCGAAGCCCGCTGTTGTCGCGGCTCATCTGCGCGCCGGGCAATGGCGGCATCGCTGCAATTGCCGCCTGCGTGTCACTCGACGTCGACGACCACCGGGCAGTCATTGATTTTTGCCGCAGCGAACACATCGACTTCGTCATCGTCGGACCGGAAGGCCCGCTGGTTGCGGGGCTTGTCGATGCGCTCTCGGCTGTCGGAATCAAGTCGTTCGGCCCGTCCAAGGCGGCGGCCCAGCTCGAAGGCTCTAAGGGATTCACCAAAGACCTCTGTCGCGAGTTCGGCATTCCAACCGGGGCCTACGGCCGTTTTTCCGATAAGGCGTCCGCGAAAGCTTATCTCGGCGGCAAAAAAGGGCGCGTCGTCGTCAAGGCGGACGGCCTGGCCGCCGGCAAAGGTGTCGTCATCCCCGAAACCACTGCCGAAGCCGAGGCGGCGATCGACGCCTGCTTCGACGGCGCATTCGGAGCGGCCGGTGCCGAGGTGGTCATCGAAGATTTTCTGGAAGGCGAAGAGGCGAGCTTCTTCGCTCTTTCCGACGGCACCCATGCAGTACCGTTGGTCGCCGCCCAAGATCATAAGCGTGTCGGCGACGGCGATACCGGGCCGAATACCGGCGGCATGGGGGCCTACTCCCCCGCGCCCGTCATGACGCCGGCCATGGTCGAGCGTACCATGGCCGAGATCGTCAGACCCACGATAGCAGCCATGGCCAAGCGCGGCACGCCGTTCAAGGGCGTGCTGTTTGCCGGCCTGATGATCGGCGGCGATGGCCCCAAGCTGATCGAGTTCAATACCCGCTTCGGTGATCCCGAAACGCAGGTACTTATGCTGCGGCTCAAATCGGACGTGCTCGTGGCCTTGCTGGCTGCAGCCGACGGCACTTTGGAAAACCTGACCCTCGACTGGTCCGGCGATGTGGCGTTGACCGTCGTCATGGCCGCGAACGGATATCCGGGGGCCTATGTGAAGGGCAGCGAAATTCGTGGCCTCGACGCCGCCACCCGCGTCGCAGGCGTCCAGATCTTCCATGCCGGCACTACACGCACGGCCGACAGGATCATCGCATCCGGCGGGCGTGTCCTCAACGTCTCAGCGGTTGGCCGCACGGTCGAAGAGGCACGGGAACGCGCCTACGCAGCCATCGATCTCATCGAATGGTCCGGCGGATTCTGCCGCCGCGACATCGGGTGGCGCGCAATCGGGCGTCGCTCTTGAAACCGCTGGCAGGCCAGATTACGGCCAGCCGTTGCTCGGAGTCGGATTAACCAAGGATGTCGGTCCGCGCTAACTCTAGTCTCGCGCATAGCTTGTCTTGTTGCAGTCGAATGACTAGCCAGACGGCTTGGATCTGTGGCGCGGGCTGATACCAATAGTCTTAGACAGATTTCGGAAGTATTGCGGGCCTATGCTCAGGAATATCGGCTCGAACTGGTTCTTGATGATCGTCACCGGTTTGGCGACGCTCTTCCTGATGCCGTTCAATCTGCACCATCTCGGCAATGCACAGTACGGAATCTGGCTTCTGATCTCGGCGCAAACGGCTTACCTCGCGCTGCTGCATCTAGGCGTTCCGATGGCGTCCGTCCGCGAGATGACGCAGGCCATCGCCTCCAATGACGTTGCCAAGCTCAATCGGGTGATTGCGAGTTGCTCGTGGCTCTACGTTGCGTTTGGCGTTCTGGTCGGCTTGCTCGGCATCCCGCTCATGTTGGATTTTGAGCGCAGCTACATGGTGCCCGCCGAAATGCACGCGTCGACACGCGTGGCATTCATGCTGGCGCTGCTGCAGATCGGCATCGGCTTTATAGCCAACATGCCGTTCGCAATTCTCTCGGCCTACCAGGCCTTCGTGCCCAAGAATGTCGTCGCCGGCATCGCCATTCTATTGCGCGTCGTCGTCAATGTCGGCTTGATCCTGTGGTACCCCGATATCACGATGTTGGCGTTGGCTGTCGCCGCGCTCACCGCGTTCGAGATGCTGCTCGGCTGGAGTTACGTGCTTTACCGTTATCCTGACGTGCGGCCGAAACTGTCCGATTTTCAGCTCGCGACGATCCGCGGCATCGTCCGGTTCAGCTTCTATGTTTTCCTGCTGGCACTTGGCGGTCAGCTCGCGTTCCAAACCACCGCTCTCGTGATCGGACGGTGGATGACGGCAGCCGACGTCGTCACCTTCGCCATTCCGAACAGCCTCATGTTGATTTTGATGCAGTTCGTCGGGGGAATCTCGGCCGTCATCATGCCACTCGCGACCAATCTGCACACGCGCGGCGAATTTCGGCAGCTGCGCGACATCCTCTACAAATGGACCAAGATCTGCTTGGCGCTGAGTTGGTGCGCTGCGCTGTTCTTACTGGTTTTTGGTCCCGCCTTCATCGAGTTCTGGGTCAAGAAAGCTTATACTGGCGAAACCGGCGCGGTTCTGCGCATCCTCATGGTGTCCTACCTCGTGCTGTTGCCGATTCGTGGCGTCGCGGTGCCGATGTTGATGGGCATCGGCGAGGCAAAATGGTTGACCATCGCAACCGTCGGTGCCGGCGTCCTCAACGTCGTCCTGAGCATTCTCTGGGTCGGTCCCTACGGTCTGGGCGGCGCCGCATGGGCGACGTTCGTACCGAATGTGTTGTTGGCTGGCGCCATGGTTCACCTTGTCTGCCGTGCGTTCGACGTCGGTGTCTTCGATTATCTGTCCGCGACCCTTCCCCTTCCGCTGATCGGTGGATTTGCAGCGCTCGCCGTGCTCGAATGGTGGCAGCAGATTTGGCATCCGTCCGGCCTGCTCGGACTTGGCGTCGCGGGTCTGCTGACGATCGTCGTCAGCGGTGCAGTATGGACAGGCCTGGTGTTGCGCCACGACCCGCACGTGGCCGTACCGCGCCTGTCCGAACTCATTCCCTGGCGCTTACAATAGGCTATCCGGCTGCAAAGGCCGATGAGGCACGCAATGGCCGTGGTGCATGTCGATCTCTGGATATGGACCCTGCAGCAGCCTGCAGCGGTGCAAAGCTACGCGAGCTTGCTGTCCGGCGATGAACGCGCACGCGCACAGCGCTTCCTATCCGCCGTGCACCGCGATAGTTACATTGTCGGGCGTGGGCGTATGCGTGCGATCCTGGCGACCTACCTACAGCAGCCCGCCGCAACTCTGAAGTTTTCCTACGGCGCCTCCGGCAAACCCTTTTTGACCACGCCCGCCGCGCCTCACTTCAATCTGTCGCACAGCGACACGACGGCTGCGTTGGCTGTCACCGTATCAAGTCCCATTGGCCTCGACATCGAAGCCCATCGCCCCCTGACAGATGACATTGCCGGACGCTTCTTTTCGGCTGCCGAGATCGAGGCTTTGCATGCCCTGCCGGAGGCTGCCCGCGCTGCCGCGTTTTTCCGCTGCTGGACGCGCAAGGAGGCTGTGGTCAAGGCACTTGGCGACGGGCTCAATCGGCCGCTGACGTCGTTCGACGTCTCGATTGCAGATGTCGACCAGCCACTCCTTCTGCGTATGTCCAGAGAAACTGACGACGAACTCGCCCGCTGGCGGCTTTTCAATTTCATTCCAGCGCCCGGACTAGCGGGCGCCGTCGCCTGTCGCGTGCCTGCCGCCCATGACACACTCGACGTCGCCTACCGCACTTGAGGCTGCAATCGGGATGCTGACAGCCGTGCCGCGCGATGCGCCGCATGTCGTTAATTCTATTGGCTTTATCGATTGGTTAATCACTCGGTTTTGCGGTATATTATCCGTATTCGAAGCGAGCACGTCAGCTTGTGCAGAATGCGTTGAAACTTCAGTTGATAATGTTGGTAAATGACGTTGCCTTCAATAGTGCCGGGTTCCCTCTGGGCCATGTTCGCTCGATCGGCGGAACGCCGCGCCGATGCCACTGCGCTCGATTTCGGCACGCACAGCGTTTCCTTCTACGATCTGTACGATGCGGCGTTGCGCGCTGCGGGCCAGCTTGTGTCGCTCGGCGTTCGCTCCGGCGACGTGGTCGCCCTGCAACTGCAGAAGCGCCCCGTGACCTACGCTCTCATGCTGGGCTGCTTGGCCATCGGTGCCGTCTATTGCCCGCTGGACCCCAACAATCCGGCCAGCCGTACCGGGAAAATGTTGGCCCGCCTCCAGCCCAAAATTCTGTTCTCCACGGTCGGCACCAGCAATCCGTTCGGTCTGACCGTTGGGGTTGATAAAGCCTCCACGCTCGCCGATCAAATTGCGGCTTGGCCGCTCGCTGGCGTCGCGTTGCCATCTCCGCCTTCGAATAGCACTCACCCCGCCTACGTGATGTTCACTTCTGGCTCGACGGGTGAACCCAAGGGCGCGGTCATCCCCCAGCAGGGCGTTCTGAGCCTGATGCGCTGGGCATCCGGCCTGCTTGGCGCGCCCGACGCGCAACGCTTCACGGCGTTGAACCCGCTTCACTTCGACAACTCCGTCTTCGATTTCTACTGCGGGCTGGTTGCCGGCGGCACCTTGGTCCCGATTGAAATCAGCGAAGCCACGCGCCCCGCGCAATGGGTCGAACGCATCAACGACAGCCGTGCCAGCGTCGTCTTTTCCGTGCCCACGCTACTGCTCCTGCTCGATCAAAGCGGAGCGCTTGTTCCCGCGCGCCTGCCGCACGTTCGCCTCTTCATGTTTGGTGGCGAAGGCTATCCGCTGGAGCAGTTACGGCGGCTCCACGAAGCGTTTGCCAGCACGGCACGGCTGGTCAATGTCTATGGCCCCACCGAAACGAGCTGCATCTGTTCCAGCATCGAGGTCGACGCTGCCGCCTTGGCCGCCAGTACGGGAGGCCTGGTATCACTCGGCGTCATGCATCCCGAGTTCGCATACCGGATTCTGAGTGACGACGGCGCGCCGGTCCCAGCCGGCGACATCGGTGAGCTGTGGATTGGTGGCGGCAATGTCGGCCTTGGATACTTCGGCAACCCAGAAGAAACGGCGCGCCGCTTTGCTCAGGATCCGCTTCAGTCGAACTATCGCAGCATCTACTATCGCTCCGGCGATCTCGTTCGCCAGGATACAGCGGGCGCGTTGTGGTTCCGTGGTCGCAAGGACAACCAGATCAAAATCGGCGGCCACCGCATCGAATTGGAAGAGGTGGACGCGGCCGTCGAGGCCTTCGACGGCATCCGGCGTTCCCTGACGGTTCTGGTCGCAGGTGGATCGGCACCCCATCTGGTCACCGCCTTCGAAGGATTGCCAGATATCCCGACTGCAGAGTTGGCCGAGCATCTTCAGGCGCGTCTACCCGCCTATATGCGGCCGTCGCGGCTATTGCAGCTCTCCAGTCTTCCCACCAATGCCAACGGCAAGGTCGCTCGATTAGCCATTCAGGCGCTCGTCGCTGCGCCCGAAATTCGCCTGGCTCCTGTAGCCCACGATACGGAATCACTGATCCGCAATGCTTGGCGGATCGCGCTTGGCCACGACCGCTTTTCTCTGACCGATAACTTTTTCGATCTGGGCGGCACGTCTCTTGCTTTGATGCGTGTGCATGCCGAATTGTCGGCCAAACGTCCGGAAACAATCTCCATGACCGACTTGTTCGAGCATCCGACGATTGCCCGCATCACGGCTTTCTTGGATGGCACGCCGGTGGTGGCCCAGACCTCTGTCCATGCCGTGACAAGTCGCGCAGGCAAGCAGCAAGCCATGCTTCAGCGGCTGCACGCTCGCAAGGGCAGTCCAAGTTCATGAGCAGCGCCGGCCAGCGAAATTTGAGCGAATCGCCCGCCGAGCCCACGCACGTCGGCTCGATCGCCGTCGTCGGCATGGCCGGCCGCTTTCCCGATGCACCCGACATCGCCTCGTTTTGGCGCAACTTGCAGGCCGGCCACGAGAGCATCCGCGACATATCCCTTGCCGACGTCGACGACGACTTCGACGCTGCAACCCGGCAGTCCCCAAGCTATGTCGCCCGGCGACCGATCCTCGATGATATCGAAAATTTCGACGCGGCCTTCTTCGGCATGTCGCCACGCGAAGCCGCCCTCACCGATCCACAGCAACGCATCTTTCTCGAGTGCGCGTGGTCGGCCTTGGAAGATGCGGCGATCGATCCGCAGCGAACTGCGGGCCCGATCGGCGTCTTCGCCGGCAGCGCACTCAACACCTATTTCCTGCGCCACGTCTGCGGCACCGAGGCCCGCATGCGCGACTTCACCTCCAATTTTCAGGTTGGCAATTATCAAGAATTGCTTGGCGGCATGCAGGATTTTGTCGCCTCGCGCGTCGCCTACAAGCTCGACTTGAGAGGCCCGGCAGTTACCGTGCAGAGCGCTTGCTCGACGTCGTTGCTTGCCGTCGCCCAAGCTTGCCAGAGCCTGCAACTGTATCAGTGCGACGCAGCGCTTGCCGGCGGCGTGTCTATTTCGGTGCCACAGTATCGCGGATACGAAAGCCTCGATGGCGGCATGGTGTCGGCAGACGGTCGCGTCAGGCCGTTCGATGCAGCAGCCAACGGTACTGTTTTCGGCAGCGGTTGTGGTGTCGTGGTGCTGAAGCGCCTCGAGGACGCGGTCGCCGACGGCGATCGCATCTACGCGGTCATCCGTGGCGTCGGCGTCAACAACGACGGCGGCGATAAAGTGGGATTCACTGCGCCGAGCGTGGCCGGCCAAGCGGAAGCGATCCGCCTTGCATACGCCAATGCGGGCGTCGAGGCAGGCGACATCAGCTACGTCGAAGCGCACGGCACCGCGACGCCGCTCGGCGATCCCATCGAATTTCGCGCCCTCGAATTGGCGTTCGGCCCCGTCGACGATCGCGCTTCCCTTTGCGTGCTCGGCTCCGTTAAAGCCAATGTCGGCCATCTCGACGCCGCAGCTGGCATTACCGGACTTATCAAGACAGCGCTGCAATTGCATCACGCCGAGATCGTGCCGCAAATCAATTTTGCCACAGCCAACCCGTCGATCGATTTGCAGTTCGGTCGCTTTCGCGTGTCCGTCTCCGGACAGCCGTGGTCTCGCGGTGCGTCTCCTCGTCGTGCGGGCGTCAGCGCTTTCGGCGTCGGCGGCACCAATGTGCACGTCGTTTTGGAAGAGGCACCCCGCGACCGTTCCAGCGGCGTCGATGCCAGCGACAGTGCACCCGTGATCCTTCCGCTGTCTGCGAAAACACCGGAAGCCGTTGCGGCCATGGCGCAGAGTCTCGCAGCCGTTCTCGAAGCGAGCGCAGCACCATCCTTGATCGACGTTTCCCATACGCTCGGCCGTGGCCGCCGCAATTTTCCAATCCGCGCTGCCATCGCCGTGCGCGATCGCGCCGATGCCGTTCGTCAACTCGTCAGCGTTGCGACATCACCACCCGCTCGGGCTGCGCACGACTCTGCCGGCGTCGTCTTCATGTTTCCCGGTCAGGGCGCGCAATATCCCGGCATGGCAGCCAGCCTCTACAAAAAAGATCGCGTATTTGCTCACTGGATCGATCGTGGTGCCGCGCTTGCACTCCCGTTCGTAGGTCTCGATCTCAGATCTCAAATGCTCGATGCCACGTCCGACGACGACGCATCCCCACACGCCCTTCGCGACACCACCCTCGCCCAGCCCGCGCTCTACATCGTCGAATATGCGCTGGCGCAGATGTGGCTCGCGCTCGGCGTCACGCCGGCTGTCTACATCGGCCATAGCCTCGGCGAATTCGTTGCAGCCGCTCTTGCCGGTGTATTCAGTTATGACGATGGTCTGCAGTTGGTGATCGCGCGTGGTCGTCTCATGCAGGAGTTGCCGTCGGGTGGTATGGTTGCCGTGCGGGCACCGCTTGCCGTCGTCATGTCGCTGCTCGGCGATGACGTCGAAATCGCCGCGATCAACGCGCCGAACCTTGTCACGGTCGCTGGCACAGTAGAGGCTCTCGCCGCTTTCGAGCACCGCGCCGCCGCAGCCGGTCTCGCCACACGGCCACTGCACACATCGCACGCGTTTCATTCAGCCATGATGCAGCCTGCAGTCGTCGAGATGCAGACGTTGGCGTCGCGCATCTCGCTCAATGCACCGACGATCCCCATCGCCAGCAGCGTCACCGGCAATTGGCTGACCGTTGATGATGCATGCTCGCCGGCCTATTGGGCGCGTCACTGCCGCGTCACCGTCAGGTTCGCCGATGCGCTCGCCACCGTCATGACGACCGCCCCGGCGGCTTTGCTCGAAGTTGGTCCCGGCCGCACGCTCGGCACATTCGCGCGCCAATCCGCCACCGACGCAAAGGCGCGGCCCATCATCGCGTCGCTGCCGGAATTTGCCGAACGCGCCGACGACGACTTGATCGTAGCAACAGCAACGGCTGAGCTTTGGGCCGCAGGTGCACCGATCACGCTTCCGTCCCATCCAAGTGCTCGCATCGTTTCATTGCCGACCTATCCCTTCGCCGCGACGCGCCATTGGATCGAGATCGCGTCGCAGCCCCACCCGCTTGCGTCCGCGATGGCTCCACAAATCCCGGCTCCACCCGCATCGTCTTTTCCGCCAACTTCAACCCCCGCGAATGACATCGAAGTGCTGAACACGATGCATGATCACACCGCCACGCTGCGCCGCACCGTGACATCTATTCTCGAAGATCTTTCCGGTGATACCATCGACGACATCGCTGCGTCGCGTACGTTCATCGAGCTTGGCTTCGACTCGTTGATGCTCGGACAGGTTGCTCAACGCATCCAGAAAGCCACCGGTGTCAAAATTGCTTTTCGCCAGTTGCTTTCCGACTTGCCGACGATCTCGTCGTTGACCGAACATTTGGCGACGCGTGTCGCACCACCCGTGGCATCACCTGCGGCCCGCCCTCCTGTCGCTGTGCCGTCACCCTCGACCGCCGTCCTTCCAGCCATCTCGCCTACCCTCGTTGCGGTGTCGACATCTGCCACCTCCACAGGCGCATCATCGCTCGATGGCTTGTTTCGCGATCAGCTTGCTGCCATGGAACGCGTCATCGCTCAGCAGTTGCAAGCCGTGTCCAACCAACCGATTGCCTCCGTGCTCACGCCAGCTGACTTTGCTCAGCCGCCACTCGCTCAGCCTCTCTCCGCGATGCATCGATCTGCGGCACCACCGCCTGCGCCTTCGGTCGACGACGCCATCGGCGCCGAACGTTTCCGCATGTTCGAACAGCGCCCGCGCGCCTCTGTCGCCGGCAGCAGCATCACGCCAGCCCAGCATGCGCTGATTGCCGACCTCGTTGCCCGTAGCAATGCGAAGTTTCCAGCATCCAAGTCCGACACCCAGCGGCATCGCCGCGCACAGGCCGATCCGCGTTCCGCCAGCGGCTTTCGTTCCGACTGGAAAGAACTCGTCTACCCGCTCGTCGTCGATCGCTCCGCAGGATCCAAGCTGTGGGACGCCGACGGCAACGAATTCGTCGATGTCGTAAACGGGTTCGGCCAGACCATGTTCGGCCACGCCCCCAGCTTCGTGACCGAAGCAGTCAAGCGGCAGCTCGACATCGGATTCGCCATTGGCCCGCAGACTCCGTTGGCTGGCGATGTGGCGACCGCACTTTCGAAAATGCTTGGCCACGAGCGCATCGCATTCTGCAACACCGGTTCGGAAGCCGTGATGGCCGCCATGCGCGTCGCGCGCACAGTCACCGGCCGCAACAAAATCGCGTTCTTCGGCGGCGATTATCACGGCCAGTTCGACGAGGTCTTGGCGAAGGGCCTCAGCCGCCGCGCGCGCGTGCCTGGTGCCCAGCCCGCCGCCTCCGGTATCCCCGCCGAAGCCGTGGCGAACATGGTGGTGCTCGCCTACGACGCACCCGAAAGTCTCGCCTACATTCGCGATCATGCCGCCGAGTTGGCAGCCGTCCTCGTCGAGCCCGTGCAGAGCCGCCATCCCGACTTGCTGCCGACCGCGTTCCTGCACGAGCTTCGCCGCATCACCGCCGAAACCGGCACCGCGCTGATCTTCGACGAAGTGGTCACCGGCTTTCGGGTGCATCCCGCTGGCGTTCAAGGCTTGCTCGGCATAACCGCTGATCTCGCGACTTACGGCAAAGTGCTCGGTGGCGGCATGCCGATCGGCATCCTCGCCGGGTCCGCCCGTTTTCTCGACGCGCTCGACGGTGGTCACTGGAGCTTCGGCGACGGCTCCGTGCCCGAAGTTGCGCCGACTTTTTTCGCCGGCACGTTCGTCCGCCACCCTTTGACGCTTGCCGCCGCCAAGGCGGTGCTTGCACACATGACATCGGCCGGCCCGCAATTGCAGATCGATCTGTCGTCGAGCACCGCTGCTCTCGTCGCTCGCTTGAACGCCAGCCTCGAGCGACTGGGTATCCGCACGCGCGTCGAAACATTCGCCAGCATTTTCTATTTCAATCTTGCGGCCGAAGATCCACTGGCGAGCCTGCTTTATCCGCTGATGCGGCTCGATGGCATCCACATCGCCGAGAGTTTTCCCTGCTTTCTCACCACCGCGCACAGCAAAACCGACATTGATCGCATCGTGTCCGCCTTCGATGCGGCGCTCGAGACGTTGCAGTCGGCGGGCATCTTGATGGCTGCGGCGCGAGCACCGACACTTATCACCCAAGTCCCGTCGCCCGTCGCTCGACCCTCCACCGTCGTGACCTACGCTCCCGCATTCGCGCACGTCGCGCCCACCGAAGCCCAACACGAAATCTATCGCGCGGCACAGTTCGGCGACGCGGCGTCCTGCGCCTTCAATGAATCAGTCAGCATCGATATTTCCGGCGCAATCGACGTTGCGGGAATCCAGCATGCTTTGACCGCAGTTGTTGCGCGTCACGATGCCCTGCGGAGTAGCTTCGGTCCGACAGGTGAAACGTTGACGATCCATCCTGTCATGCCGATAACGCTTGTTGAATCCGATCTCCGCAGCCGTCGGGATGGGGATGCTGCGTTCGCGAAAATCTTGGATGACGAAGCACGCACGCCGTTCGACCTCGCTCGTGGCCCGCTGCTGCGTGCCAGCCTGATCCACCGCGCAGCCAGCCATGACACGCTCGTTCTGACAGCCCATCACATTGTCTGCGATGGCTGGTCGATGAGTGTGTTGATTGCGGAACTGTTCGAAATCTATCGTGCCGCGCAATCTTCAGAGCAGCCGGTTTTGTTGCCGGTGCTTCCGTTCAGCCAATTTGCCCGCGAGGAAGCTGCACCTCAGCCGAATGCCGCGACTGTTCGCGACTTTTGGGCAGCCATGTATCGCGATCTCCCCGCGTCGATCGATTTGCCGTCGGATCGTCCGCGCCCGTCCAAACGCACGTGGTCTGGTGCCACCGTCACCGAAACTATCGACGCTGATTTCACCCGGGCGCTCAAACAATCCGCTGCAAAAAGCGGGGCGACCTTGTTCGCCACTCTGTTTGCGGGTCTGCAGATACTGATCGGTCGCCTCAGCGCCAATTCAGACGTGGTTCTGACTGTCCCGATGGCCGCTCAAACCAAGCTTGAAGATCAGAGCCTCGTTGGTCATTGCGTGAATTTTCTGCCGGTTCGCGCCGCCTTCGATCCAGCGCAATCGTTCGCAACGCATCTCAAGTCCGTGCACGCCACGATACTGGATGCGCTCGCCCATCAGGACTATACGCTCGGCACGCTCGTGCGCGACTTGAATATTCCGCGTGGCGTGGATCGAACGCCGCTCGGCGACGTGCAGTTCAACCTCGAGCGACTGGGCGACGGCATCGCCTTGCCCGGCGCAACTCTCACTGTGGCGCCCAATCCGAAAGCCTACGTCAACTTCGATCTGTTTTTCAATTTCATCGAAGCTTCTCACAGCCTCCGGATCGATGTCGATTACAGCACCGACCTCTACGACGCCTCGACCATCCGTCGCTGGATCGGCCATCTCCGCACGATACTGCAAGCCATCGTATCCAATCCCTCCCACACCGTCTCGCAGTTGCCGTTGCTCGATCCAGCGCAGCAGCGTTGGTTGGTCGACGATCTGAACGCCACGCGAAAGCCGCTTGCGACCAGTCCAACAGTGCACGAGTTGTTCGAAGCGCAGGTCATTCGCACACCAGATGCCATAGCGATTTGCGCTGCCGGTCGCGTCGTCACCTATCGCGAACTCGACGCGGCATCGAACGCACTTGCTAATCACCTGCAACAAACGCTTAAAGGCAACAACGCGCGCATTGCCGTCGCCGTAGATCGGTCGATCGACATGGTCGTGGCGTTGCTCGCGGTCATGAAGTCGGGCCACGCCTATGTACCGCTCGATCCCACGCACCCGCCAGCCCGCTTGAAGCAAACGCTCGATGCGGCGCGCGCTTCTGCGCTGATTGCCAGTGACCGATCTTCCGCGACATGGGCCGGCAGCAATGTGCCTATCATCGCGCTCGACGATGTACCGCGCACGTCTGACAGTGCAAGCAAATCGCAACCTGAAGCGACCGCGCGCGATGTCGATCGCGCCGCCTACGTCATCTTCACATCAGGGTCCACCGGCGCACCCAAGGGCGTCGAGGTCGGGCATCGCGCCGTCGTCAACTTTCTCGCCAGCATGGCCGAAACACCTGGCTTCACGGCCCGCGATCACCTGCTTGCCGTCACCACCGTCTGCTTCGACATCGCCGCCCTCGAACTGTTCTTGCCACTCGTCGCCGGCGGCGCCCTCACCATTGCCAGCCGCGAAGATGTGCAAGATGGCTTCGCCCTGGTGAAGCTGATCGATACGTCGGGTGCCACCGTCGTGCAGGCGACGCCGTCGCTGTGGCAGATCTTGCTCGAAGCCGGGTTCGCGCCGCGCGCCGGCGTCAAAATGCTGTGTGGCGGTGAACCTTTGCCGCGCGATCTCGCCGACCGGCTCTTGGCGGGCAACGCGCCGCTTTGGAACCTCTACGGCCCGACAGAGACGACCATCTGGTCGAGTTGCGCGCGTGTGGACGCAGGCCCCATCACCATCGGTACCCCAATCGCCAATACTCAGCTCTTCGTGCTTGATGCCAACGATCAGCTTCAGCCGATCGGCGTGCCCGGTGATCTCTACATCGGCGGCGATGGTCTGGCGCACGGCTATTTCGATCGCCCCGATCTGACGTCTGCAGCTTTCCGCGCGATCGAGATCATGGGCCATCGGCGGCGTCTCTATCGCACAGGTGACATCGCGCGCCGCCAATCCGACGGCTCGTTACATCTGCTTGGCCGCAGCGATCAACAGATCAAATTGCGCGGCTACCGCATTGAGCTTGAAGAGATCGAAGCGGTTGTGCGCTCGGCTCCCGATGTTGCCCACGTTGCTGTTGCCGTTCGCGAAGACGGTGCTGCGGGTCAGCGCTTGGTGGCGTTCGTGGTGCCTAAGCTTGGTGCCAACTGGCAACCGCAGACAACCGCGGCTCACGTCGCAGCGCGTCTGCCGAGTTACATGGCACCGGCCCAGTGGCAGCCGCTCGAAAGCCTGCCGCAAACCGGTAATGGCAAACTCGATCGCAAGGCACTCGCGGCAATCTCGCTGCAACCTGCCACCATGCCAGACTTCGCCGCGCAGTCGACGCCATCGGCGCCTGAGCATCTTCCCTCGCCATTCACACCGCAATCCTCACCGATCGCGGACCGCATCGCTGCCGTCTGGCGCGATGTCATGGGCCTGCAAACTGTGCAGCGCGACGTGCCGATCCTGGATCTCGGTGCCGATAGTCTGCACATCTTCCGTATTGCAGCGCGTCTGCATGCATCCGGCCTTCCGATTTTGGCACGCGATCTTCTCGCCAATCCGACCATTGCGCAGCAGGCGGCAATCGTAGAGCAAGCACTCGCCCAACGCGCAGCAGCCGCGTCCGAAACCAACCACGCGCCACAGCAGGCACCATCGCTGTCCGCCTACCGTGGCGGCGCGATGCGCAACAAGGCTGCAGCACGATGATCGGAGACCTCAAATTGCTGTCAGTTGCAGGCATCACACATGCCGCCGCGCTCGAGGGCACCGCTCAAACCCTGCCGTGTTCGCTTAGCCAACAACGCTTCTGGTTCCTCGAGCAATTCGATCCTGGCAACCCCAGCCTTAATGTCGCCGTTCGCTGGCAGATGCGCGGCGCCGTGACAGACGCGGCTGTCGAGTACGCGTTTAAAGCACTGCATCAGCGACACGAAATCTTGCGAACGCGTTTCGTCGATTGCGATGGCGAACCCAGGCAGCTGATCGAGCCTCACGCAAACGCCAAGATCACGCGCGTCGACTTGAGCCGTCTTACGATCGAACAGCGCGCACACGAGCAGGAAGCGATCAGCCTTCGCGAGGCGCAGCGCCCGTTCGATCTCGAAAACACGCCGCCCGTGCGTCTCGCGATGTTGCGTCTCGATGAAACAACCGTCGTCATTCTGCTCACCATGCATCACATTGCGACCGACGGTTGGACGATGGGGATCTTGAGCCACGAGTTTGGTGTCCTCGTCTCCGATGCGATGACCGGCGCCGTCACGCCGCTGCCGCCCATTGACATACAGTTTGCCGATTTTGCGCTGTGGCAGCAAGATATGGTGTCAGGCGGAGCATTTGCTCCCGAAGCCGATTACTGGCGCACGACGTTGGCGAACGTGCCGCGATTCGAGGTTGCGCCCGACAAGCCTCGCCCTGCCAAGCTCGGCTCTGCCGGCGATTTTCGCTTACGCAATATTCCTCCGGCGTTGATGGACCCAGTTGAGGCAATGGCGCGGCGACAAGGCCAGACCATGTATTCGGTCGCCGCCACTGCGCTCGCCATGGCACTGGCTGCCGAAACCGGTAATCCCGATGTCGTCATGGGAACCCAAGTTGCAGGCCGCGACGATGTGCTGCTCGAGCAGGTCGCAGGCCTCTTCATCAACACGCTGGTGCTGCGTTTCGATTTACGCACCGCCTCGACCGGTCGAGAAGCCAACGAGATCTGCCGTCGCGCCGTGGACGAAGCTCTGGCCCACCAGCGCTACCCGTTCGAGAAACTGGTTGAGACCCTTAATCCGCCACGGGACCCGTCCCGCACGCCGCTTTACTCGGTCAACTTCACGCTCATTCGCCCCGTGGTGCAGTCGGAAAAATTTGCGTCCGTCGATTTGATTTCTTTGCCATCTCAGTTGACGGGCGCTCAATACGATCTGCTGTTTTTCATGGTCAAGCGTGACGACGGTTGGCGCATGGTTTGTGAATCCAGCAGCTTCCTTTACGAGATCGCGACGCCCGATCGCATCCTCGCGCGTTGGGAAACGGCGCTGCGGCAATTACTCGAAGCCCCCGATGCGCGCCTGCTGCCGGATGGTGCGAACCAGAAGGCCGCCGGCCTCGGCCATCGTTCGATCGCGGAGGCCGCAGATAAAACTGCGGTTGTCGACGACGTTGCAGCAATTTGGCGCGAACTGCTCGGCAGACCCGATATCACGCCGCAATCTCACTTCTTCGACTGCGGCGGACATTCGCTGCTCGCACTGCGACTGCTGGCGCGCGTCGGGCGGCTGATCGGCAAGCCCGTCCCGGTCACACTCCTTTTCCAGAACCCGGTGTTGGCTGATTTCGTCTCCGTCATCAGTGGTCAGCGACCCGCACCAGCGGACCCGGCCATTGCGCGCATCCAGCCGCTCGGCACGTTACCGCCCGTGATCATCCTGAACGATGGCGCGGTGTATCACGCCGTCGCTCGACATATCGGCCTCGATCGGCCCACCATCGACATCAATCTGGCACCACCCAACCACCCACTCGATCGTCAGTTCCTGACGCTGGAAGCGTACGCCGAAGCGGCCGTTCATTTGATCAAGCGCGCCCAACCCCACGGCCCATATACGCTGATGGGACACTGTATTCTCGGCACGGTTGCGTTCGAGGCCGCACAGCAAATGCGCCGCGCAGGCGAAGTCGTTTCCCTCGTCGTCTTGCTCGATGTTCTCGCGCCCGGTTATGTCGAATCCATGCCCGTCTACGATCGCGCGTTGCGCCGCATGCAACTGCTGGGCAACACGTGGCGCGATGCCAAAGATCTGCGCGCGCAGGTCGCCACCGGCGCCATCAGTTCCGCCGATGCTCTTTTCCAATACGGCTTCATGCGCCGCAGCGGCGCCCTGGCAGCGTTGCAGAAAATAGGCGTCGTCGGCACGCCGGCCACGACATCCGATGTTTTCGCCGGGAACGTACTCGCCGGCCACTTGTTGGACGCGCGCCGCTCCTACCGGATGCGCCCCTATGCGGGCGACGTTCTCCAGTTCCGCGCCTCCACTGCGCGTAGTGGCCGCCTGTTCGACCACGGCTTCGGCTGGGGCCGCTGGATTGCGGGGCGCTACGACGTGGTCCAGGTGCCGGGCGATCACTTCAACATGATGCGCGAACCTGCCGCTGCCGTCATCGGCAGGGAATTGAACCAGCACCTATTACACCTGCAATCACTCATCGCGTCCCGCTGACACCGGGAGCATGTCGCGGCCTGTGGATGCCAAATGTGCTCTCATCCCAGGCACGACCGCTATACTGGCCGCTGGCTTTCAGCGCTCTGGCTCTTGAACCCCTTGGTGCGTCTCGGTGTGGTCGCCTCTTATCGTCCAGCACCCGGCGGCCCATTCAGCATTGCCACCGCCGACACTCACGCATGCGAGCGATCGTCGACGCCTATGTCGCCGCGTTTTTTCGACGAGCACTTGAAGGGGAACCGGTCAACTCGGCTGCACGCAACGCAGCCGCGGTTTCCCGAAGTCATGCTCGAACGCGGCCGGTAATCTGCTGACAGTGTGACCTCGCCCTCAATCGTGCTAAAGGAAGCAGATAGGCCCGCGATTGGAAACACGATGAGCATCACGCCACCTCCCGCTCAAATTGCCGATGTACTTTTCACCGTGAACGACGGCATTGGCCACATCGAATTCAATCGGCCGAACCAGCGCAACGCCCTGACGTTTGCGATGTACAAAAGCCTCGCAGACATCTGTTCGAACGTACCAACGGATGGCTCGCTGCGCGCGTTGGTGTTGTCGGGTGCCGGCGGAAAGGCGTTCGCTGCGGGTACCGACATCTCGCAGTTTCGCGACTTCAAGGGAGCCGAAGATGGCTTGGCATATGAAGCGCGCATTGGTGAGGTCCTCGGTGCGGTCGAGGCCTGTCCCATACCCACCATCGCTGCCCTGTCAGGCGCCTGTACCGGCGGTGGCGCCGCCATTGCCGCCTGCTGCGACATGCGGATTGGGTCCGCCGATCTCAAGTTCGGCTTTCCGATCGCTCGCACGCTCGGAAATTGCCTGTCCGCAGCCAGCCTTGCAAAACTGACCTCGCTGGTCGGCGCCGCAAAAGTGACTGAAATGGTATTCTTGTCTCGTCTGCTCGATGCCAGCGAAGCCAAGAGCCTCCATCTCATCACCGAGGTCCACCCGACGCACACAGCCGTTGTCGAGCGCGCGCTCACGATGGCGGGCGAGATCGGCAAGATGGCACCGCTGACCTTGCGCGTGACAAAGGAACTGATGCGCCGCGTCAGGCTCGAAGGGCCGGGCGTCGACGATACCGATATGGTCGCACTATCTTATGGCAGCGCCGATTTCCGCGAGGGCCTCGAAAGCTTCCTCGCCAAGCGCCCCCCTCAGTGGCGTGGCCGCTGACGGCATGCGGCGAGACGCGCCTCAGGCGGCATTGCTCGCGACCGGCTGCGTCAACACCGCATGCAGTGATGCCTGATCCTTTGCAGCACGCAGCTGCATGATCGTCTGCGGCTCGCGCATCAGCCGCGACACCCGCGCCAGTGCCTTCAAATGATCCGCGCCCGCGTCTTCCGGAGCCAGCAACAGAAATATGAGGTCGACCGGGTTTCCGTCCATCGCATCGAACGCAATCGGCGTTTCCAGCCGCGCAAACACGCACGTGATCTTCTTCACGGACGCATGCCGACAGTGTGGGATGGCGATGCCACGCCCGATGCCGGTAGACCCCAGCCGCTCGCGCTGTAATACGGCTTCGAAGATCTCTCGCGCCGGCAGCTTTTCCAATTTTCCGGCACGGACCGCCAACTCTTCCAGCGCCTGCTTTTTCGTCTTTGCTCGAAGCGCAGGAATAACCGAAGACTGGGAGATGAGGTCAGCAAGTGTCATTGCCACGTTGATGTCCTTGATATCCGTCGCGCCCATCTCAAACAGCATGTTTGAGTGAGCAAAACCACCGCGACACCCTGATTTTTTTAGCCGAGTGAAATCACCAACACCGCCACGGCGGGTTAGCGCAAGTACGTGAATCCTACCGCCCTGAAACGCAATGATCGGAACTGAAGTTCATTTTGTCTCCACCCGTGCTCAGACCTGGAGTCGAAGCCTGCAATCATTGCGCCAAGCCCGGACGATGCGGAGCGCATCCGTGCTGGTATCGTCGTTTTCTAGCGTGTCACCCGACCCCACCGGACTGCACCACAGCCGTAAATCGACCTGCCCAGCCTGTCAAATCACGACTAATTCTGAACGGTCGTCAATATGACAACTACGTGTACTCAATTAAGAAAACACACAGCTTTACGCCGACGCAGCTGCTTTCTGCCGCTCGCTTCCGGCAGCCATCGATTTTTCTCGCCGCCGCTGAACCGAGGACGAAATGCGCATACCCTCGCGGTACTTGGCGACCGTGCGCCGCGCAATGTCGATGCCTTGCTCCTTCAGCTTGTCGACGATTTTGTCGTCCGACAGCACGCTGCAAGGCTTTTCCGCATCGATGAGTTGCTTGATTCTGTAGCGGACTGCCTCAGAAGAGTGCGCTTCCGTGTCCCCATCCGCCGCCTGGATCGCCGACGTGAAGAAGTATTTCAGCTCGAAGATACCGCGCGGCGTCGACACATATTTGTTCGACGTGACCCGGCTGACGGTGCTCTCGTGCATCTTGATCTTGTCGGCGACCGTCTTGAGGTTGATCGGCCTCAGATGCTGCACGCCGTAGGTCAGAAACGCATCTTGCTGACGCACGATTTCTTCCGAAACCTTGAGAATTGTCCGCGCCCGCTGATCCAGGCTTTTCACCAGCCAGTTTGCGCTCTGCAGGCAATCCAGCAGATAAACCTTGTCGTCAGCCGTGCGCGCAGACGTGCTCACCAGCGCATAGTAACTCCGGTTCACCAGCACCCGCGGCAGCGTGTCCGTATTCAGCTCGACGTGCCAGCCGCCGTCGCGTGCTGCCCGCACATACACGTCCGGCACCACCGGCTGCGTTGCAACCTGTCCAAAACGCAGCCCTGGCTTTGGTTCGAGCGCTCGCAGTTCAGTGATCATTTCAGCGAGCTCTTCGGCATCCACTCCCACTGCGCGGCGTAACGCCGGAATGTTGTGCTGCCCCAGCAGGCCCAGGTTCTCGATCAACCGCGCCATGATTGGGTCGTATCGGTCCCGTTCGATCAACTGCAGCTTCAGGCATTCCGCCAGCGATCGGGCACACACTCCCGTCGGCTCGCAGCCATGCAGCACGCCCAGAACGCGCTCGACATGCGCGGTCGTCGTACCGAGCTTGGTGGCAAGCTCCGTCAAGTCGCCGTCGACGTATCCGGCCTCGTCGACCAGATCGATGATATGGGTGCCGATCAGATGGTCGACGCGATCGCGCAGCATCAGCCCCGCCTGGGCGAGGAGATGATCTTTCAACGAACTCTCACCGGAAAGCTGCTCCTCGAAGCTGCCGCCGTCCCCATCGCTCGACCCGTTGCGCTGCACGAGCGTTTCCCAGCCCGACGTTGCCGGCGCGTCGTTGATCTGACCCGGCTGTTCGCCGTTGGCGATTTCGGTCGGCGTCGCGTCGGGAAACATAGCGCCGCTGTCACTGTCGATGGAGTCTTCGGCGGCAGCTGTGGAGCCCGTCAAATCGAGCGTCGCCAGCCCATCGCCGTCACTCGGCACCGGCGCCGCGTCCACAGGCTCGGCGAAATCGTCAGCAGAATCATGTTCGAGCAACGGATTACGTTCGAGTTCCGTCTCGACGTAGGCCGCCAGTTCGATGTTGGAATACTGCAAAAGACGAATTGCCTGCTGCAACTGTGGTGTCATCACCAGTTGCTGGCCGTGCCGCATTTCGAGTTTTGGCGAAAGTCCCATGACCGCCCTATTGGCCTTGACCGTTAAGATCCCACAGGCGGTATCTATACGTCCCGGCTCTTAACCGAACATATCCCCCAGATAGACGCGGCGCACGTCTTCGTTTTTTATGATTTCCTGCGGGTTACCATGTGTCAGAACTTGACCATCGGCAATCACGTACGCCCGGTCGACCAAGCTGAGTGTCTCGCGGACGTTGTGGTCGGTGATGAGTACACCGATGCCACGCCTCGTCAGATGTCGCACCAAATCCTGAATATCGCCCACCGCTAGCGGATCGATGCCGGCAAACGGCTCGTCAAGGAGCATGAACGCGGGATCGGAGGCCAGGGCGCGTGCAATTTCACACCGCCGCCGTTCGCCGCCCGAGAGCGCCATCGAAGGGCTTTTGCGTAGCCGCGTGATCTTGAATTCTTCCAGCAGTTCGTCGAGCTTTTCCTTGCGCTTTTTGCGCTTTGGCTCGACCAGTTCCAACACGGCCATGATGTTTTGCTCGACAGATAGCCCACGGAAAATCGAGGCCTCCTGCGGTAGATAACCGATGCCCAGCCGCGCCCGCCGGTACATCGGCAGCGTTGTCACGTCCCGACCGTTGATCGTAATGCGCCCCGCGTCCGACGGTACCAAGCCGGTGATCATGTAGAACGTCGTGGTCTTACCGGCACCGTTGGGGCCAAGTAGCCCGACAGATTCGCCTCGCGCGACTGCCAGACTTACCCCCTTCACGACCTTGCGGCTCTTATAGGCTTTCTGCACGCCGTAGGCCGTCAGCAGCCCTTCTCCACCGTGGTAGGCGATCGAAGCGTCTTCGGCCGCCTGCTCCTCGATCGACAGTTCGTCCCCGCGCTGAAAAGCCGGTGCGTAAGACGGCGCGTCGTAGCCCTCATGATATGCGTGACCCGTCCCGTCGACGGATGGCGCCGCGCTGTAGGGCGCATGAGCTGGGGTTGGGCGAAATGGCTTCATGGCATAACCTTGGGCGAGACCCTGGCGTCAGGCAACAGACCAGTTTCCATCTGACCAGAAAAACCCGGCATCAGTTGGACCGGTACACGGTGCTCGGGCTGATCTGCGGCTGCACCTGCGGCGCTTTGGGCTTCACGTTGGCCGGCGCGCCGCCTTTGACACCGCCCTCGGCCGCCTGTTTCAACTGATCTGGAAACAACACCGCACACATCTGCCCCGGCGGACAACCACTGGGCTGCGTCGGCGGGGCGACGCCAGGTTTCGCCGCTATGCTCAATTGTGCCGCGTTGGGCGCCGCATTGGCCACTGCGCCGGGGCCGTTCTCGCAATGGAACTCGCCCTTGTTCATATCCATCTTGAGTCGCGCGCAATTGATTTTGTTGGCCCCCTGCTTCAACGACACGCCGTTGGGGCCCTCCAGCGACAGCTGGTTCGTCTTGAGGTCGAAGTGCGCATTTGCCCCCTCGGCTTCCTGGCCGTCCTTGGACACGATCTTGGTGCCACCCTTGGTTTCCAGATGCGTGAGTTGCGCGCCGCCCGCGCCTTTTGGCGCCGCCTCTCCGCCCGACATGATGCCGGTCTGGCCGGCGTAATGGGCAATGAGCTCAGCCGTTTGAATGACGTTGTCGCCCTGCTTTGCGACGACCCGGCCTCGAAACGAGGCCTGCTTCGCCAGATCGTTGACGTCGAGACTGTCCGCTTCGATGTCCGTGGGCGCGCCGGGATCACTCCGCAGCCCACCGAACGGGTTCGGCGCGTCTCCGGCAGTCGCAGCGGCCTTGCTTTTGGCCGTTGTAGCCTTGCCCGGCTCAACTGTCTGCACCAAGGTCGCAGCGATGCGTCCGGCAGGACCTTTGAGCGTCGCAGGGGGTGTATCGAGCCGGCTTTTCCCCGCCTTGCGATCGACGTGCAGGCGCCCACCCCGAAATACGTTTTTCCCCTGCAATAATTCGACTTTGCCCGTGAACAGCGCAGTGTCGCCCTTGACGTCGAAATCAACGATGTCCGCCACCACCCGGCGGTCCACGCCGGCCGTCAACACAACGCCCGTTCGGGCCACCAGCCGCGACATCTGCGCGCCGCCTCCTGCCGCCGGGACCTCGCCCGCGGCTGCCGGCGGTTTCGGCGCACCGTCCAGACCCACCTGCGCGCTCGCCTGCCCGTCATACGTCACGTGCAGTTCGGGCGCGGCCAATTGCGTTTCGCCCTGCCGTGCGACGACAGCCCCACGAAAATCAGCGAGCGATTTGAGGTCGTCGATATCGAATTCCTGCGCCTGGATATCGACGGGCTGCCGTCCGTCGCCGCCCAGCCCGATGCTCGGGCGCGCACCCGTCGTGGCGGGCGTTTGTGTCAGGCGCAAATTGACGTTGCCACGGAACTTGCCAGTGCGTTTCTCCGTCGAGAAATCCATCGCATTGGCCGTCAACGTCCCCGCCGGTAGCTGCGCGCGGACCGGATCGGTGGAAACCACGCGATGCTCTTTGGTCAGGATCATGGCGCGTTCCAATTGCGCCCGCATGCCGTTCGAGGCGTCCACATCGACCCCGTCGAACAGCTCCAGCTCACCCTTTTTGTTGTCGAGCGCGCCCCTTGTGGCCTTCAGCACCGTACGCACGCCGTTGGCCTGCATCAGATCGCCGTCGATGCCCTCGAGTTTTACTGGGCCGGTCATGGCGAAATCAACGGCCGCCTCGCGTGCGCGGACCTCATACACACCGTTTTCCTTCGTAACGCCGAAGTAGGACGGGTTCTTCATCTTGAGATCGCTGGCAGTGATTTCGATTTTGCCGGTACGCAGTTTCCCGTCGCCACCAAGGTTCAGGCTGGTGCTGAGGATCAGTCCATAAAACCCGAACGCCCCGACAATCGCGAGCGGAAATAGCACCCGCAGCAGCCGCACCAGCAGCGTATGGCGGCGCGCCGCGCGGAACATCCGGTCCCGCAGGCGTTGAGCGGCACGGGCAGCCTTGGCCTTGGCATTGCTGCTGGACTTAGCGCCAGTGGCGTCGATCGACGTCATGCTCTGCCCTGATCGCCCCCACCATCTCCACGACGCTACCTCGCCTACCACATCACGATGCACCTATGCTGCGCAATTGGGGTCCAATTGGGACCGTGGCCGGCTGTCGCGCAGAGCCAAACTTTGAGCGATCGCGCTCTCAGTGCGAAAAGATGTCCGTATCGTCGAAGCCTGCCAAATCCAACGCAGCGCGGTGGGGCAGAAAGTCGAAGCAGGCGCGCGCCAGAGCCTCCCGCCCCTCCCGTTGCAACATCATGTCGAGCTTTTTCCGCAGCGCATGCAGATGAAGCACGTCGGACGCCGCATAGGCCTTCTGGGCATCCGACAACGTCGCCGACGCCCAGTCCGAACTCTGCTGGTGCTTCGACAACTCGACGCCGAGCAATTCCGCCACCAGATCCTTCAAGCCGTGCCGGTCGGTATAGGTGCGGACCAGTTTGGAGGCGATCTTTGTGCAGTAGATCGGCTGCGTCACGACGCCGAGATATTTGGAGATGACCGCCACGTCGAAGCGGGCGAAGTGAAAAATCTTCGGCGTTGCCGGGTCGCTCAGCAGCCGCTTCAAATTTGGCGCGTCATACGAGTGCCCGTCGAATTGTACCAGATGCGCAGTGCCATCGCCGGACGAAAGCTGCAACACGCAGAGCCGATCGCGATGCGGCTTCAGCCCCAGCGTTTCAGAATCGACGGCCACCCCGTTCGGAAAGGTCAATCCAGCCGGCAGATCGCCCCGATGTAACGTGATCTTGGAGGCCATGAGTGGGTCCGCCCGTGCTAAAATGTCGAGAATAGAGGCAGACAGCTAGGCGAAGCGGACCGTAACCAATTGATGTTGCAAGCTGTTCGCTCTCGCTACTCGAGACCGTTTAGCATCTCGATGTACGGACTTCAATAGCGCGCCCACGGCTGGCAAGTTGCCCGTACCGTCCAGGCTACGCGCGAACGGAAAAGACACGGACCCTGAGATTGTGCGTCGCCGCTGCCAACTGCTCCATGTAGATGTAGAGCACCGGCGTCATGTAGAGTGTGAGGACCTGCGAAACGATCAATCCGCCCACCAGCGCAATTCCAAGCGGCTGCCGGAGTTCAGCGCCCGCGCCAGCCCCGATCGCGATCGGCAGCACGCCGAGCAGCGCTGCGAACGTCGTCATCATGATCGGTCGGAAACGCAACACTGCCGCCTCGTAAATGGCATCGGCCGGGGGCTTGCCCTGGCGTTGCGTGGTCAACGCGACATCGATCATCATGATGGCATTCTTCTTCACGATGCCGATCAGCATGAGCAACCCGATCACGGCAATCAGACTGAGATCCATGCCGAACAGTCGCAACGCAAGCAGCGCCCCCACGACCGCCGACGGCAGGCCCGACAAAATCGTCAACGGATGAATATAGCTTTCGTATAGAATGCCGAGCACGATATAAATTGTAACGACCGCAGCGATCAGCAGCACACCCTGATTGGCGAGTGAATCCTGATAGGTCTTCGCACTACCGGAGTACGTCGACGTGATCGTTCGCGGGACTTGCAGCTGAGCCTTCAGCGCGTCGATGCGCGCGACCGCCTCGCCAAGTGATACCCCCTGCGGCAGATTGAACGACAGGGTGACGGCCGGCAATTGACCGAGCTGATTGATAGTCAGCGACCCGGCCGTTCGCTCGACCCGCGCAAAGGCGCCGATCGGCACAAGTTTGCCGGCGGCATTGCGAATGCGCACATCTGGGAGCAGGGCGGTCGTCCAATTCGCCTTACTCGTGAATTCCATGATCACGCTGAACGTGTCACCGGTCTTATAAATCGTCGACACCTGTCGGCTGCCAAAGCCAGTATACAACGTTGAACGAAGCTGGTCTGACGAGATGCCGAGCGAACTGGCCTTGTCCTTGTCGATAACGAGCGTCGCTTCCGTGGCGTTGACCTGGAGGTCGCTATTCACGTCTGCGAACAGCGGCTCGCGGCTCATCGCATCAGCCATTTTTTGCGACCAGTCGTAAAGCTGGGCGCGATCCAGACTTTGCATCACGAACTGGTATTCCGCACGACTGGACCGTCCGCCGATGCGCAGGTTTTGCACCGGCGTGGCATACGTGTTGACGCCTGGAATTCGGCTCGTCTCGCGCCGCAGATCGGCAAGCACCTGTTGTAAGGCAGGCCGCTGACCACGCGGTTTCAGTTCGACAAAAAGTCGCCCGGTGTTCAACCCGGAGGCTTGCCCTGCGGACCCGCCGACGATGGTTGCAACGGTCGCGACGTGCGGCGACGTACGGAAGACGGCAGCGACGCGCTGCTGCAATGCAGTCATTGCTTCAAACGAAATATCCTGCCGTGCTTCAGTGGAGACGGACAGCTGGCCGATATCTTCGGTCGGAAAAAAGCCTTTCGGCGTCGTGACCAGGAGCCATCCAGTTGCCGCCAGCGTCGCGAAGAACACAACTAACATGACGGGCTTGTAGCGGAGGCTTGATTTCAAAGACCGATTGTAGGCGCGTGTCACAGCGCCGAAACCACGCTCGAAAGTTCGGATGACGATGTTCTCACGCCTGCCGTGGTTCGGCTCCTGCAGCATGTTCGCAGCCAGCATGGGCGTGAGCGTCAGCGAAACGAATGCCGACGCCGCCAGCGCGATCGTCACGACAACCGCGAACTCATTGAACACGCGCCCGATGATGCCGCCCATCAGCAGCACCGGAATGAAGACCGCCACCAGCGACACGGTGATGGAGATGATGGTGAAGCCGATCTCGCGGCTGCCGACCAGTGCCGCATCGTAGGCGTTGAGCTTGCCTTCCTCCATGTGTCGATAAATATTTTCCAACATCACGATGGCGTCGTCGACAACGAGGCCAACGGCAAGCGTCAGCCCGAGCAACGAGATATTGTCGATGCTGAAGTTCAGCAGATACATGCCGCCCAGCGTCGCGATCAGCGAGATCGGCACGGCCAGTGCAGGAATGATCGTCGCCGACAGGCGGCGAAGGAAGAGGTAGATGACGAGGACGACCAGCACGATCGTCAGGCCCAGCGTCAATTGCACATCGTGGACCGCATCGCGGATCGAAACCGAGCGATCGTTGAGCACATCCAGTGAGGTGCCGCGTGGCAACTGGCTGTCGAAACTCGGCAGCAACGCCCGCACCCGATTGACGACGTCGACGGTATTGGCCTCTGGCTGGCGGTAAACCCCGAGAACGATCGCACGGGTGTTGTTGTACCAGCTTGCCGTCTGATTGTTTTCAACTGAATCAGACACGATTCCGAGATCACCAAGTCGCATCGGCCGCCCATTCCGTGTCGCGACGATGATGCTGCGGAACTGGTCTGCCGTCGATAGGTTGGTGGTAGCTTGGATGGCGAACGCTTGCTCGTCATTCTTCAACGTACCCACCGGCGTAACGGTATTAGCTGCGGCAATCGCAGTCTGCACTTCATCGACACCGATCCCGCGCGCGGCCAGCACATCGGGATCGAGCTGAATTCGCACCGCATATTTCTGGCTTCCAAAAACCTGCACCTGCGCCACACCTTCGATGGTCGACAGTGCCGGAGAGATAACCTGCTGTCCGAACGCATCCATGTCGGGCAGGGGCGTCACCGCACCACTCAATGCTAGCAGCAAGATTGGTGCATCCGCCGGGTTGACCTTCCGGTAGCTCGGCGGTTCGGTCATCTCGTTGGGCAGTTGACGCTGCACACGCGCGATCGCCGATTGAATATCGGCGGCGGCGCTGTCGATATCTCGGTTGAGGTTGAATTGCACCGAGATCGAGGTCGAGCCTTGCGAACTGCTGGCACTGATCGTATCGATGCCTGCGATCGTCGCGAACTGCTTGATCAAGGGCGTAGCAACTGCGTTGGCCATCGTATCGGGTGCGGCCCCCGGCAACGACGCCGAAACATTGATCACCGGAAATTCCACGCGCGGTAGCGCGGCGACTGGCAGAAAAAGATATCCGAACAGGCCGCCTGCCACCATCGCAATGGACATCAGCGTCGTTGCTACAGGATGCCGAATGCAGAACTCGGAAATGTTCATTGAACAGCCGCCTTCGGCGACGGCTGCGCGCCTTCAATCGGTTTTAAGCCTTGTCCGGCAGCCGCAGGCTTTGGCGCTTCCTGCCACCGCGCTGTTGGCGTCAAACGCAACTGTCCCTGGACGACGATGCGCTCGCCGTTATTGAGCCCGGCGCTGATGGCGCTCTGGTTGCCATCGGATCCGGCCAGTTCGACCTGTCTGATTTCAACCGTCCGATCAGCTTTGGCTACGAATACGTAAGGACCCTTTTGGCCAGTCAGCAACGCCACGGTCGGAATCATGATGGTGTTCGGCCGCATCCCGAGATCAAGCTCGACGTCCACGTACTGTCCCGGCCAAAGTTCAAAACCTGTGTTGGGAAATGTAGCCTTTGCGGCGATCGTTCCAGATGCGCTGTCGACGCTGTTGTCGACGAAATCCAGCACACCCGTCGCCAACGGCTCGCCACCGCCCGAGAAAACGCGAACCTGCGGCAGCGGCGTCTTGCTCGCCGCTTGTCGCAACGCCGTCAGATCTCGCTCAGGCAACGAGAAGCTCACTCTCAACGGTTGCATTTGCGTCAGTGTCACGAATCCAACGGTGTCGTTCGCCGATACGACATTGCCCGGTGCGATACGGATCGCGCCAATGCGTCCATCGATCGGCGCGAGTAGTTTGCCATACCCGAGCTTGAGCTGATCCGCTTGCAGCACGGCCTGATCCGCCTGCACCGTCTGTTGCGCCGCCTTGAAGGTCGCGGTCGCCTGCTCCAACTGCTGTCGTGATGCGATATCCTTGTCGCTCAAATCCTGCGTTCGCCCGAGCGCCGCCTCCGCTTGCGTCAATGTCGCCTGATCTTTGGCGATCGTTGCTTGGTCGCGGGCGATGACGGCTTGAATCTCGCGATCATCGAGCGTAAACAGCAAGTCGCCTTTTTTCACGATCTGGCCGTCTGTGACATGCTGCTCCAAGACGAGGCTGTCGATGCGCGATCGAATGATGACAGTCGCAGGGGATTCGAAAATGCCGATCGCGCGGCGCCGAATTGCGAAATCGACGGCACTGGCTAATTGCGTTTCGACTGGTACTGCGGGCGATTGCTGTTTAGCGGCGCCTTCGCCGGCACTACGCCCGTTTTGACGCAAATAAGCGGCGACGAAAAACCCGACGCCGAGTATGGCCATCAGTACAAAAATTTTCCGACCACGCACAGTTGGCCCCCAAATTGTTGCTGCATTTAAATGCTAGGCGGCATCACTTGGTTCCGGTGCGTGTGTGCATTCGCGCACGCTCGCGGCGCATTGCCACCGGCCGGGTCGACGAATTAACCGAGCAGCTACATCAACGTGCCACAGCCCTGACAGGGGAGCGCTGGCTGCTTTTCGAGCCGCACCAGCATTTTGGCATTGAAGAGATGCCGTGACAGATTGCGGCTGCTGCCCCTACAGTAGACCTCACAAAACCTGCGCGGCTGTGAACGGCTAGAACGCAGGATACTGGGTGGGCAAGGTGGAGTGGTCATGTCGCCTTTGGCACGCACACTGTTTGAGAAGATCTGGGATGAGCACATCATCGCCGATCTTGGCGATGACACAGCACTCCTTCATATCGATCGGCATCTGCTGCACGATCTCGGCGGTTCGCGCGGGCTGCTGGACCTGAAGGAGCGTGGACTTGCGGTACACGATCCATCATTGACGTTTGCGACGCCCGATCACGCGATCTCCAGCGCGAAAGGTCGGGCAGGAACCATCAAGGTCGGACTAGAACTGTTGGCCGCCTTGCGTGTTGAAACGGCTGCCACCTCCATCAAGATGTTCGATCTCGATGAACCCGGACAGGGCATCGTGCACGTCATCGGCCCGGAGCTTGGGCTGAGCCTGCCGGGTAGCCTGATCGTCTGCGGCGACAGCCACACCTGCACGCACGGCGGCGTGGGTGCACTCGCGTTCGGCATCGGCTCGAGTGAACTCAGTCACGTGCTGGCAACTCAAACGCTGATCCAGCGCCGACCGAAGACGATGCGCGTGCACTTCGAAGGCAAGCTGAAATTTGGAGTGACGGCGAAGGATCTGGTCCTTGCACTCATCGGGCGGATCGGCGCGGCGGGCGGCACCGGCTATGCGGTCGAGTATGCCGGCAGCGCCATCCGCGAAATGCCGGTCGAGGGCCGTATGACCATCTGCAACCTGTCGATCGAACTCGGCGCCAAGATGGGCATGATCGCACCTGACGACAGTACCTATGAGTATCTGAAAGGACGACGCTATGCACCTGACGGCGCGCTCTGGAACCAGGCGGTCGCGCATTGGCGAACATTGCCCAGTGATGCCGATGCGGTGTTCGACCGCGAAGTGACGATCGATGCCGGCAAGGTGGCACCGCAGGTCACGTGGGGCATCAGTCCGGAGCATGTGCTCGCGGTTGATGGGCGCATTCCAGATCCGCAGTCGATCGCCGACCCGGACAAGCGCCAGGGGATCGCGACGGCGCTGGAGTACATGGGGTTGAAGGCCGGCGCAACAATCGCAGGAACGCCCATACAATGGGTTTTCATCGGCTCGTGCACGAACGGCCGATTGAGCGATCTACGCGCTGCCGCCGATGTCTTACGCGGCCGCAAAATCGCTCAGGGCGTCACGGCGTGGGCGGTTCCCGGCTCGGTCACGGTGAAAGCCGACGCCGAGGCTGAAGGCCTCGACAAGATTTTTCGTGATGCCGGCTTCGACTGGCGCGAGCCCGGGTGTTCCATGTGCCTCGCAGCAAACGGTGAGTTCGTCACGCCCGGCGAGCGTTCGGTGTCGACGTCCAATCGCAATTTCATCGGCCGCCAGGGGCCTCGCGCACGCACGCATCTGGCAAGTCCTGCGATGGCGGCGGCGGCCGCCATCGCCGGCGCCATAACCGACGTGCGGAGCCTGGCCTGATGTCGAAGCCGTTCAACAAGCTCACGGCGATCGCCGCACCGATCATGCGCGAGAACGTCGATACCGACGTGGTCATCCGCATCAACCGGCTGGTCGGAAATTCGATCCGCGGCACACTCGGCAAGTGGGCGTTCGAGTCGCTGCGCTACCTGCCTGATGGATCGGAAAATCCAAGTTTCGTGCTCAATCGCGAGCCCTATCGAGCGGCCGAGGTTCTGATCACAGGGCCGAACTTCGGCTGTGGCTCCTCGCGCGAAGGGGCGGTATGGGCGTTGGCCGAGCAAGGCATCCGCGCGATTATCGGCTCAAGCTTCGGTGATATCTTCTTCGCAAACTGTTTCCAGAATGGTGTGCTGCCGATCGTGGTCGATAAAGCCCTGGTCGAGACGATTGCCGCCGAAATCGAGGCGACGCAGGGAGCGGGGCGCGTCGGCATCGACCTCGAAGCGCAGACGATCACCACGCCGAACGGCGCGACGCACCCTTTCACCATTGATCCGCGACGCAAGGTCGGCCTGCTCGAAGGGCTCGATGAAATCATGCTGACGCTGCGTCGCGACGATGAGATCCGTGCGTTCCAGGCAACCGACCGCGCAAGGCGTCCGTGGATTTATCTCGGGCAGAAACACGATTGAGCTGCCGTCAACGTGTGCCGGGACGAGGCTCAAAGGGCACCGATTGATCTGATCAAACAGTCACAGAATATCCGGGAGACAGGGCCAAGTGAGCAGTTCATCCAACATGATGAAAGTCGCGGTTGTCGGCGGCGAGGGGATCGGCCCGGAAGTGACGGCGGAGGCGCAGCGTGTGCTGCAGTGGTTCGCGACCAAGCGCAAGGCTCCCGTCGTATTGCGCGAGGCGCAGTACGGCGTCGTCCCATATCTGAAGACCGGGCATGTGATGCCAACAGATACCGTCGAGGCAATGGAGGAAGCCGACGCCATTTTGTGGGGCGCGACCGGCGGCCCGGAAACCAAAGAGGTTCCGGAGGCAGCACGCAAGGCATCCAGCCTCCTGAAGCTCAGGCAGAAATACGATCTCTATGCCAATCTGCGGCCGATCGTGACGGCACCCTCGTTGCACGAATCTGCGCCGCTGAAGGCTCGCGTGCTTGAAGGTGTCGATTTCGTAATCCTGCGCGAACTCACGGGCGGCATCTATTTCGGCGAACCGCGCGGCATCGAAACGCTGCCTGACGGCAGCCGGCGCGGCTTCAATACCGAGGTCTATACGACCGAAAAAATCCGTCGGGTTGCGCGCACGGCGTTCGAACTGGCGCGCACGCGACGCGGAAAAGTCTGCTCGGTGGACAAGGCAAACGTGCTCGAGTCGAGCGTGCTGTGGCGCGAAGAAGTCACCGCGCTGCATCATGCAGAGTTCCGCGACGTTGAACTCAGCCACATGTACGTCGACAATGCCGCCATGCAGATCGTACGCATGCCCGCTCAATTCGATGTGATGGTCACCGGCAACATCTTCGGCGATATCCTGTCAGATTGCGCCGCTATGTGTGCCGGCTCACTCGGTATGCTTCCGTCGGCGTCGCTGGGTCCAGTCGACCGTTTTGGCCGGCGCAAGGCGCTCTATGAGCCCGTGCACGGCAGCGCGCCGGACATCGCCGGCAAGGGCATTGCCAATCCGCTTGGCGCAATACTTTCCGTGGCTATGATGCTGCGGCTTACGTTGGCGCGACCGGAAGATGCGGACCTGCTCGAGAAAGCCGTCGCGACTGCGCTTGCCAAGGGTGCGCGCACAGCAGACATCGCCGAAGCCGATGCCAAAATTCTACAGACCCAACAGATGGGCGATCGCGTGCTCGACGCACTCGAAACGCTCACAGCCTGACCACACGGGAGACCAACGCCTATGACTTTTCAGATTTCACGCAGAACAACGTTGCAGGTCGTCGCGGGCGGCGGGTTTGCGCTCGCATCCGGCCGTGCCTTTGCACAGGCTCAACCGATGACGGGCCGCGTCGTCTATCCGGTGGCTGTCAACGTCTACATGTCGCATTTCGTCGCCGACAAAGCCGGCTTTTTTAAAGATGCCGGACTCGACTGCAAACTCACGCAAGGTGGCAGCGGCGTCAAAACGCGGGAGATTGTCGCGTCCAGTCAGGCCGACATCGGCATCGGAGATGTGACGCACCCGATGCAGTTGGCGAATCATGGTCGCGGCGGGCGTATCTTGATGCCGGTCGACACACGCTCGAACTCGCTCATCTTCATCATCCGCAAAGATCTCTTCGATCAGGGCATCAAGACCCTGCAACAATTCGTCGAGTGGAAGCGGCCGGACGGCAGCAAGCCGATCATGGCGGTCTCGTCGATTGGCGGCACTAACCACGTCTGGGCCTCCTACCTGATGGAGACGCTGGGATTGGAAACCAAGGTGCGTTGGCTGGGTACGGGCAACGTCGACACCATGATGGGCACGTTGAAGACGAAACAGGTCGACGTGCTCGTCAATTCGGAGTCGCTACTCAAGGACGCTCATCAGCAGGGCTGGGGCGAATTGCTGTTCGACGGGACTGCCGAGGACAACTGGAACAAATATATCGGCGGCAAGGTGCCGGTTACAGCCCACTTCACGCTCCAGGCGACCATCGACAAGGACCCGCCCAAGATGCAGGCCTATGTCAACGCGTTGTGGCGCGCCAGCCAATGGATCAAGACCCACACGCCGGAGGAGATCTATGGCATGGTCGAGCCCTATGTCGGTTCGACGTCAAAAGATGCCAACGTCGCGGAGATCACGTCGATCAAAGCGGTCACCGATTTCGACGGTCGCATCGACGCTGCCGGTTTCGAGCGCGGTTCGAAAGTGTGGTTCCGCGAGATGACGGGTATCAAGCCGCTGACGATCGCAGAGATCGTCGCGCCTACCTTCTTGGAAGTTGCGCGCAAGCAGTTCCCGGGCTGAGGACGTTTCGCCCATCATGACCGCTCCCGTCGAATTGAGCCAGCCGCGCATCGAAGTGCGCGGCCTGAGCAAGAGGTTCCAGCTTGGCCGCGATACTGTGGAGGCAGTTCGCGACGTATCGTTCAGCGTGCAGCGAGGCGAGTTCGTCGCGCTGCTCGGCCCGTCCGGTTCCGGCAAGAGCACCGTACTGAACATGATCGCCACGTTGCTCGCGCCGAGTGGTGGCGCGATCACTATCGACGGTGTGCCCGTCGTCGCCGGGAAGACCACACCGAATGTCGGTTACGTCTTCCAGCGCGACGCACTTTTTCCCTGGCGCACCGTCGCCGACAACATCGGCTATGGCCTCGATCTCGCTGGCACAGCGAAAGCCGAACGCGAGGCGCGGGTTGCGGCGTGTGTAGCGCAGGCAGGATTGAAGGGCTTCGAGAATGCCTACCCAGCGACTTTGTCCGGCGGAATGCGACAGCGCGTATCCTTGATGAGAGCGTTGATCGTCGAGCCGCAGATATTGCTCATGGACGAACCGTTCGGCGCGCTCGATACGCATACCAAGATCGACATGCACGACGTGCTGCTCAAAATCTGGGACAAGTCGAAGCAGACCGTGGTGTTTGTCACGCATGATCTCGGCGAGGCGTTGACGCTGGCCGATCGCATCATCCTGTTTTCGGCGCGTCCCGGCCGCATCAAGGAAAGTTTCGCGGTCGATTTTCCGCGTCCCCGCGATCCGGTCAAAGTGCGCGAGACGCCACGCTATGGCGAACTCTATCAACGCATTTGGCATTCACTCGGCGAAGAGTTCGTGAAAGGGCGCAGCGAAGCATGAAAATCGCCAACTACCGCGCCTCGACGTTGCTTTGGCAGGCGCTCATCTGTGCCGCCATCCTGCTAATTTGGGAATGGGGCTTCGCGTTACACGCCTTTGTTCCGCAACTGGTGCCTGACCTGCTGGATCCCTATTTCGTCTCGAAACCATCGCAGATCTTTGCCAAATTTCTGGAGCTTGGCTGTTTCAAAACCAAGCTCGGTGTGAACAATAGCCTGAGCGACGGATCGTTCGGCAAGTGCCTGGATAAATTTGAAAACAACCTGTGGGCAGCGACTGCGGTTACGCTGCGCAACACTTTCTTCGGCTTCGTAACGGGTGTTGCCAGTGGGTTCGTGATGGGGCTCGTGCTCGGACGCTCGCAACGGCTCAGCGATATCTTCCAACCCTTCATCACCGCCGTGAATTCGATTCCCCGGATCGCTCTGGCGCCGATCATCATTCTGGCGTTCGGCATCGGCGACACGTCCAAGATCGTCACGTCGTGGATCGTGGTGGTGTTCCTCGTATTCTTCAACACCTTTGAAGGCGCACGTTCCATCGACGAAGGATTTGTCAACGTCGCGCGCCTGCTCGGTGCGAGCGAATGGCAGGTGACGCGCACGGTGATTATTCCTTCGACGATGGCGTGGGTATTCGCTTCGCTGTCGCCGGCGATTTCATTCGCGCTCATCGGTGTCATCGTCGGCGAATTCATCGGCGCGGAACGGGGCATCGGCCGGCTCATCATCGAGTCGGAGGCGCGCGCAGAAGCATCGGGGATGATGGTGGCCGTGGTTGTATTGATGCTGGTGGGCGTCGTTTTATCCGCGCTGATCGCGCGCTTGCAGGCCTATCTCCTTCGCTGGCAGCCACACAACCAGGCGCGCTGACGATGGCTGGATCGCGACACGGGATTAATCGCGTCCGACGATCAGAACGCGAACGTCAACTGTTCACCGACGAGCGGGGCGCGGGCCATGCGTCCCAACCATGGAGAACGCTCGTGCTGATGCGCTAACGTAAGCCGCAACGCGATCCGCTGGTCGGTGGCGAACAGGCGGCGGACGACATGCGGGCAGTTACACTCCTGGCTGCGATGCAGCAGGACAATGTGATCTGGCAAACGGCGGGCGCGATCAAGCAGTTTGCTGACAGCGGCGAAGGCTTGCAGATTGGACAGGTGCCCATGACCGCCGGTAATTCGGCGCTTCAAAAACGAGGGGCGGGCGCTGTCGGCCTGCATCTGGGGGTCGTAATTAGCCTCCAGCGCGATGCAATCGAGGTCGCGAAATCGGTCGAAGAAATGGGACGGCACACGGCCAAGGTCGGTAGCGTAGCCGATGCGATAGCCGAAACCGTCAACGACGAACCCGTGCGAGCCAAGGCGATCATGAGCAAATTCAATCGGCGCACAGATGAGGCCGTCGATCGGGGTAAATGCATTCACGTCGAACGGCCGTACCAGCGGCACGAGCTCGGGCGCGCACCGTGCGAGCTCGTCCATTTTATTGACATGACAGTAGATCGGAATGGTCAAGCGCAGGAACGTCGAGGACCAGCTGGGTGAGAAGTGGTCTCGATCCAGATGGGTGAGACAGACGGCAGCAATGTCGGCTAGGCGAACGCCGGTGCCGTCGAGGCGTTTGGCAAGCGTACGCGGTCCAATACCTGCATCGACGAGCAACACACCAGCCGGCGAGCGGAGTATGGAAGCATTTCCGGAAGAGCCGCTGGCGAGGATACAGAGTTCCAAGGACATCGGTCTGTTCGGGCCTTCTTCGAGTCTGGAGCTTAGCTCAGTAGGTTGCGAAGCCATGACCTAACGCGGGCGAATGCGTTACCTAAGAACATTCGTTCGTTGATGATACTCGCATGCGCTGCGACGACCCGCCAGCCGTCTGCCACGAACCCACGTCTGCATTTGCCGCCCGATTTTTCCTGGCAGGCTGTCGCGGCGAAAGAGAGTGGATGCGACAGCGAAGTCGCGCCCGTAGGTCGTGATGCGCAACGATCGAGACGCCGCGCGAGTCCCACCGGCGATCGCAGGCCGCGCTGCTGCGGCTGCGGCCGCGGTCGCGACGAAAGTACGGCGACTGATAGATGACATTCGGAACTTTGCGAAAAAAGGAGCAAATGCCTGAGCGCACGCGAGAGTTAAGGCAGCGATCGAAATCATGGATCGGTGCGCGCTATCGTATGGACAGGCGCGCACTCTTTGAGCGGCCAGAGACGGTGACTGCTGTAGTCGTGAGGAGCGATGCTGACTCCAGGCCGACGAAGCTAAACACGCTCCCTCAACGTCTGCGAGTGACCTGCGTAATCCATTGCCTGAATGCTGCAAAGCTCGCCTCATTGCGTCGTGCTTCGCGAAAGATCAGATACCAGTCACTGCCCTTTGGGACCGACAACTTGAACGGTGCCGCGAGGCGGCCGGCATCCAAATCGTCATCGATATAGGGCCGTATTCCGAGCGCAACACCAACACCATCGGCGGCAGCCTGCAATGCCTGGCCATAAAACTCGAATGTCGGCCCCTTTGCTGCGGTGCTGGGGAGCCCAGCCGCCTTCAACCACAACGGCCAGTCTTCGCGAGCGTGTGCCACCTTAATGAAGGTTACACCTTTAAGATCACGAGGTTCCTTGAAGCGTCGCGCGAGTTGAGGTGAGCAAACAGGAATAAGATCTGCACCAAACATTTTTTCCGCGATCAACCCCGGCCACTTCCCGTGGCCTAGCTTGACGCCGCAGGTCCAGTCATCTGCGAAAGGTGCAGCAACTCCGCCCGTCGTAATTCGAACATCGATGTCCGGTGCCACGTCGTAAAAGTCGGCAAGCCTTGGAATAAGCCAGCGAATGGCAAATGTCGGTCCAACCCCAATCGTCAGTGTCCGTCCACCAGACAGTGTTTTCACCTGATCGGTCAGCAATATGAGTGCGTCGAAGATTGGTCCCAAGCCAACGACGTAGGCCGTACCGGAAGCCGTCAGCGACAAGCGATTGGCCGAGCGCTCAAAGAGCTGAACGCCAAGTCGCTGTTCGAGCAGCCGCACCATTCGGCTTACCGCTGCCGGCGTGACATTCAGTTCAACGGCGGCCAGGGCGAAGCTGCCGCATCGGGCAGCTACTTCGAACGCGCGAATGCCGTTGAGATAAGGAAGTTGACGCATCGCCACCGTTAAAAAAAGTCATGCCAAGCGATAGATAACTCAGGTTGCTTGGTGATGGCAAACAATTCACATCGAGTGCGGAGGATCTTTCCAATGTCAGCCGCCTTGATGATCTCACTTGCCGCCACGATGGTCGGCACAGCTTTCCTGTCCGGGATTTTTGGAATGGCAGGGGGCTTGATCCTGATGGGCGTACTTTTGGCTTTACTGCCAGTTCCGGAGACGATGGCTTTACATGCCGTTACGCAGATGGCTTCGAACGGCTGGCGTGGAATACTTTGGTGGCGACACGTCAAGTGGCGTGCCGCCGCCAC